>JAFIEX010000110.1 GCA_020832365.1 Crocinitomicaceae bacterium | reverse complement strand
CCACCTTTTAAACAGATGTATTTCGCACCCGTAGCCCAAATGGTAGTTTCCACTCTTTTTAATCCCTCATCATCCACAAAGATAATCGCTACCTTACACCTGTGAATATTTCCTAATTTCGTCGCTTCAATCAATTTATTTGTCAAATCTTTTGCTTGCTCAATTGGGACTGTATCTTTAAAAGACAAACTAGGAATAATTTCTTTTTCGATTAATTTTGCTGATTCAATTTTTGTCTTTTCCATGATCGTAATTTTATAATTGGAACGAGAAGGTAATAAGAAAATTTAATTTAGCCATAAAAATTAATTTTTTTTTTGATTTGCTTTTGAAAAATAGGTGAGAATACTATAAATAAGCATTCAAAAAAATGAGCCCTTTAAGACATAAACTTTGACAAAAGTAAGAAATAACAACATTTTTTCACTTTATTTGTAATCATTTTAAATAAGATAAATAAAATGCAAATCAATAAATTCGACATAGCAAAAATCAGAGCAGAATTTCCCATATTAAAAAGACAAGTACATAATAAGCCACTTATCTATTTTGACAATGGAGCAACGGTGCAAAAACCGCAAATAGTCATAGATCGCATCAACAAGTATTACACAGAGGAGAATGCTAACATACACAGAGGGGTTCATCACTTGAGCCAGGAAGCCACAAGCGCATACGAAACCGCAAGAAAAACCATCCAGGATTATCTTGGTGCCCAGCATGAACACGAAATCATATTTACAAAAGGTACAACCGATGGTATTAACTTAGTTGCCTACTCTTTTGGAGAATTACTCAATGCCGGTGATGAAATCATCATTTCCGCAATGGAACATCATTCGAATATTGTGCCTTGGCAGATGTTGTGTGAAAGAAAAAATTGTACGCTCAGGATTATTCCAATGGACACCAATGGCGAGCTTGATTTAGCGGTTTATGAGCAACTTCTTTCAGAAAAGACAAAACTTGTAGCTGTTACCCACATTTCAAACGCACTTGGGACCATAAATGACGTAGAGCATATCATTGAAAAAGCACATCAATTCGGGGCTAAAGTGCTAATTGATGGCGCGCAAGCCATCCAGCATATTCCCGTAGATGTACAAACGTTAGATTGTGATTTTTATGCTTTCTCAGGACATAAAATTTTCGGTCCAACTGGCGTAGGTGTGCTTTATGGGAAATCCGAAATACTCAACAAAATGCCACCTTACCAAGGCGGTGGTGATATGATTAAGGAGGTTACACTTCACAAAACAACCTATAATGAATTACCACATAAATTTGAAGCAGGAACACCAAATATTGTTGGGGGCATAGCACTTGGAACGGCATTTGAATTTCTTCAAACATTAGACATGGAAGGGCTTGAAAAGCACGAACACGATTTGTTAGCCTATGCCACTGATGCACTTAAAAACATGGAAGGCATTACCATTTATGGGCAGGCAAAAAACAAAACTTCTGTCATCTCTTTTTTAGTTGATGGCACGCATCCCTATGATGTAGGGACACTATTGGATAAAATGGGAATAGCAGTTCGAACAGGGCATCATTGCACTCAGCCAATTATGGATTTTTTTGGTATACCTGGAACAATAAGAGCTTCCTTTGCTTGTTATAATAATAAGGAAGAAATTGATATATTTGTAAAAGCATTGCATAGAATTATCCCCCTATTAAAGCATTAAAAAAATGACAATAGCAGACAAAGAACAAGCCATTATTGACGAATTTGCCATCTACGACGATTGGATGGATAAATATGAATACATCATTGAACTTGGTAAAGAATTGCCGCTAATTGCTGCAAACTACAAAACAGATGACCGCTTAATCAAAGGATGCCAATCAAGGGTATGGTTACATGCAGAAAACAACCATGGTAAAATGCAATTTACCGCTGATTCTGATGCTATCATTACGAAAGGAATTATTGCACTGCTCATCCGAGTTTTGAATGAAGAGTCTCCAGCACAGGTTGCAAAAGCTGAGCTTGGTTTTATAAAGGAAATCGGACTTCAAGAACACCTGTCGCCTACGCGCTCAAACGGCTTAGTGAGTATGGTCAAGCAAATGAAAATGGAGGCACTTAAAAATGTAAAATGAGATTTTACCAAACTCTTATCTTAGTGACTATTTTAAGCGCTTTTTCAAGTTGTAGAAACGATGAATTAGCCAAAGAAGTTGAATCATACTGCAACTGTCTAAGTAAAAACGTACTTGACCCTGATGGACGTTTGGACTGCATTGAAATGATGGAAGAGCTACTCTTAAAATACGAGAAACAACCTAGAAATAAAGCAAAAATCATAGAATTAGTTGGGGAGTGTAATATATGATGTTATCAACAGTTTGAAAAAGCTTTATGCTCTGACATTCTCAAAAACAAACAGCTTCGTTGAACAGTTTAATATTATACAAAAACAGTTGCCCATAACTTACAGTCTCCAAAAAGAATAAAAAAGTTATATTTGAATGATTTTTTGGAATGGCCACAAACGATAATAAAATATCCTTTACGTTTTTATTTTGCATGCTACGGAAATATTGGTGGCTAGTTTTGGGTATTTCGGCATTGATTAGTGTATCAACTTTTTATTACCAAAAACAACAGCCAAGTTTATTTGTATATAAGACAACGCTTCAAACTGACCAACCATGGAGTAAGGAGTTTCAAAACGAATTAAATGGCATACAAGACCTATTTAACTTTACCAATGCGCTGCCAAAAACTCAAACATTTAAACAAACTTTTTCTAAAATTAGATTGGATACACTTCAACTTAATCAAGAGGCGAAAACTTTTCAATTAAGACTGACAGTTGAGCAACAAGCTGACAATGCACAAATTGACGACGTCGTTTTTTTAGAAACAATACAAGCCGATCATATTCAAACTCAAACCATCGCATACACTTTTCCAACATCCCCTATTCTATTAATTCGAGAAAAACACCCTTCTCCAGCAACCTCTGCAACACATGCTTTTATCGTAAGTTGTTTTCTATTTCTTTTTCTAATTGCCTGGGTCAAGAGTCACAGGGTTACTGAAGAAATTAGAAAGCCATTAGCCCCAAACAAATAATCGCTTGTGTTAGAAAGAATATTTGATAAACTATTTCGCTCTGATTTTGCTAAAAACTCAGCGTATCTGACAAGTGGCACAGCTATTATTCAAGGGTTGACAGTGCTTTGTGCTCCAATTATAACAAGGCTATACAGTCCAGATGAAATGGGGATATTTACACTTTACGCCTCATTTTTGAGTATTTTGTTAATAGTTGGCACACTGAAATACGAGCTAGCCATACCTATAGCAAAGGACAATAATGAAGTAAAAAATGTTATTTGGCTATCCTTGATTTCGTTAACTTCTTTTACTTTATTGCTATTTTTGGTTAGCTTTCTTTTTAAAGATCATTTATTGAAAGTATTTAACGCTCAACAATTGAAACCCTATATATATTTACTGAGTATCGGATTATGGATTGCTGGTATCTATAATATACTTTTACAATGGGCGCTTCGAAACCAAGCTTTTAAAATCATCACCAATACAAAAATCCGGCAGGGTATCGGTTTAAACGGTGGACAGATAGGATTGGGCCTGTTTGGTCTTGGACCATTTGGACTGATCATAGGATACATTTTAGGTAAAAGCGCAGGTATTATTACCATAGGTAAAAGATTGTTGCAAGAACAACAACAGCATTTTTTTCAAATTGAGTGGAACAAGATTAATAAACTTGCTAAAAGATATAAAAGCTTTGTGCTTTACGGTATGCCCGCTCAATTACTATCCACAGGTGGATTGGAACTTCCAGTAATTTTTATCACTGCTATATATTCCACTTCTGAAGCAGGCCAATATGGAATCGCACACCTATTAATTTCTATTCCCATTGCATTAATTGGTAACGCTGTTGGAGATGTATTCTACTCAGAAGCAGCAAAAAACGGAAGAAAAAACCCTGATGCGTTATTGCGCTTATCAGAAAAGCTAATTAAGCAACTCATTCTTATCGGAATAATCCCAACCATTCTATTGGTGTTTTTAAGTCCTTGGTTATTTGCATTCGTGTTTTCTAGCGAATGGAAAACAGCCGGAGAATTTGCTCAAATCTTAGCTGTTTTAGGGCTTTTCAGACTAGTACTAACACCCGTTACTAGGGTCTATATTGTATTTGAGAAAAATTTTGCGCTATTGCTAATTAATTCATTGAGAGTTATATTAGTAGTTGCTAGTTTTGGCTATGCATACTATGTTAGGCTAGATATTCGTTGGGCGCTTGCCATCTATTCCGTTAGCATGATATTGATCTATTTGATCTCATACATTTACAGCAGAAAAATCATACAATCATTACCGAGAACAGAATAATCTATCTTTTCTTCCGCAACATTGTTGCATATAAAATCTCTTAATACAATCAAATTATTAAATTTGTCGCATTTAATTGGAGCTAAACTTGCTTCTGTATATCAATAATATGTCCTCTATAAGTCCTGTAATAGTACTCGGTAGTTATTATAATGCGTTAAGTATCATTCAGATTTTTGGCACACAACAAATTCCATGCTATGTATTATCGAGTAAGAAAAGTGTCGCAGGCAGGTCACGATATGCCAAATTTGTAAAGTGCCCCTGTCCAATAAAATCTGAAACTGAATTCATTCATTTTCTCAAAACTTTTCTAAAATCTTTGCAAGTAAAACCAGTGATTATTCCAACCATGGATCAGTGGGCATTGGCATTAAGTAAACTCAAGAGGACAGAAGAACATCTTGCGAAATGGGTAGTAGATGATTACGAAACCATTTCGCTATTGCTGAATAAAGAAGCGTTTTATGCCATGGCATCTTCAAAAAACTGGAGCGTACCTCGATCATATGCTTTTGAGGACGCAAAAGTGATTCCGTCAAGCGCTTTTCCATTAGTTGCAAAGCCAAATTACAGGATGCAATCGGATGATGAAACAACGGAAATTGAGGGAATAGCGGCTAAACTTCAAAGTTACAGATTAATCACTTTAAATAACCAAGATGAACTCAACCAATTTATTGAACAACCAAAAAACCAAGCTATTCTTCCTTTTTTGATTTTACAAGAATATATTCAAGGAGATAGCAATACGATGTACACCTACGGCGTATATGCAGAAAACGGCGATGTTTTAGGCGATTTCCAAGGCAGAAAAGTTCGCGGCTACCCTGCTGAATATGGTGATTGCGTTGTTGGTCAATTGGAAAGTATACCCGATTCCGTTATTAACGAAGCTAAAGCAATATTGAACAGTTTAAACTACTCAGGAATTGCAGAGGTAGAATACAAAAGAGATGCGCATAGTCAAGCATTTCGATTGATTGAAATCAACCCTCGCTCTTGGTCTTGGATCGGTATTACACAGTTTACGGCACATAATTTACCGATGGTTGCCTATTTATCCAAAACCAATCAAGCAGTTCCAGAAAATAATCCCAATAGAAAAAAGGGACATATTATATTTAAAAAGAGCATAAGCGATCGTTTCAATGCTTTATATAGGTATCCAAAAACTTTTCCAAAATGGCAACAAAATAGAAAAAGCTTAAAAGCTGAGTTCCAAAATGACTTCGTAATGCGTGCTGAGTTCATGCACAAAGATTATTGGCAATGGATTTACAGTTGGTGCTTTGAAAATGCAGTGCTGTATATTAACTGGTTCATTAGAAAAAAATAGTTGGAATGATACATTTGAAAATCAGTATACATCCCAAATTTGCAATAGAAAAAAAATATGTGTTGACCACATTGTTTCAGTATTTCAAAGATGTTAAAATCGGCTTCGCAGAGCATGATAAAGCTGAAACTATAATAGAAGCAGATAACTATATCATCCATTTTACTGCTGATTGGTGGGATAAAAGTGATGAAAAAGATTATTACATCAATCCACAACTTCAAGAAAGCGTTGAAACGAATGAGATTTCCCTATTTAAAAAACAATTTCCTTTGGTTTCTTTCTATGGCAAGCCTATAATCGAGGAACAAGAAAATAAATTGTGTTTTAAATTTGACCTATTAGCTACAGCATTTCAACTACTTTCTCGTTGGGAAGAGAAACAGTATTCACCTCTGGATGATCACGACAGATTTCCGGATAATGCACATATTCTTATCCAACATGAACTGGCCCATCGACCCGTTGTAAATGAATACATTGCTTTGCTTAAGCACATTTTAGAGCACATCTATGATAAAAAAATAAGTTACAATCGAAAATATCAATGTTATTTCACACACGACGTAGATGAAGTATTTCGTTTCGACAAATGGTATGCCGTATTCCGTATATTGCTAGGAGATTTATTACTTAGAAAAAGTTTTCGTGCTGCTAAACAAACTTTTAAACATTATTTACTGCGTATAAAAGATTATAAAAACGACCCCTCTTATACCTTTGAATACCTTTATGAACTTGCAAAAACAAATCAATGTCATTCCGCATTTTATTTTCTTCCTGGGAAAAAGGGAGAAGTCGATTATCGCTATTGCATTGACCAACCTAAAGTAATTGAAGTCGTTCAGAACTTAGCACGAAAGGATTGTGTTATTGGTTTTCATCCCTCTTATGAGGCTTACAACGATAAGCACCAGTTTGAAAAAGAATTGCAACGTTTGACAGGCATAAGTGATGCAGTAATTCAAGAAGGAAGGCATCATTATTTGCGGATAAAACTACCAGACACACTGCGCATTTGGGAGGCTAATGAACTAAAAATTGATTCCTCACTTGGTTTTAATCAGCATATCGGGTTTCGTTGTGGTATTTGCTTTCCTTTTAATCCATTTGACTACGAAAAAAGAACAACTCTGCAGCTCATTGAAAGGCCGCTTATTTGCATGGAAGTTGCCCTTAGAAGAGAAACTGAAAACCCAGATGAATTCGAGCAAAAACTTATAGACTTAGCAAAAGTCGTAGCCCATTACCATGGTGATTTCGTGCTACTCTGGCACAACAATAATATTCATCACCCTTACTGGATAAAGTATGCCCAAAGACTTCCAAAAATCCTTAAAGCAATTGCGCCTTAAAAATTGCCTTTATCGTGTATAAAAAAATACTTTTTTTGAGTGATAATAAATTTGCGTCTGAGGAGCTGTATTTTAATGGATATTCATTAACTTTAGTGCAAAACAAAAGTTATGTTAATAGCAATCAACGAAACTAACATAGATCAGCGCTTGATTCAACAAGTTGTTGAGGAGTTAAAAAATGGAGAAGTAATCATTTACCCAACGGATACTGTTTATGCCATGGGTTGTGATTTGAAAAATAAGGCTGCACTAGAAAAACTAGCAAGGCTCAAGAATATGAAACTCAATAAATCCAAGTTTTCAATTATATGCAAGGATATTAGTCAAGTAACGGAATACGTTCAACAGATGAATAGACCAACCTTTAAGCTACTGAAACAGTCCTTACCTGGTCCATTTACCTTCATTATGAATGCGAACAACGATGTTCCAAAATACTTTGATTCAAAAAGAAAAGAAATTGGCATAAAAATTCCGGATAACAAAATAGTGCTTGCCATTGTAACAGCATTAGGTAATCCTTTAGTTACCACTTCATTAATTGATGATGAAGATGAATTGTTAGAATATTTCATTGATCCTTATGAGATTTATCAGCGCTTTGACGATGAAATTAATACCATCATTGATGGCGGCTTAGGTAGGTTAGAGCCATCAACTATAGTTAACTGCACAAAGGAAGAGCCTGAATTAATAAGAGAGGGTGCCGGTAAAATAAACTGATCAAATAAGACATGGCTATCAAGAAGTATTTCTTAACCGATGAAAATTCCTTAACTAGCTTATCAGACGATGACCTCAAATATGTCAAAGAGCAAGTTGACCACCTACTACTTTGGCATACGGATTTTAAAAGCTATCTCAAAAAAGATGTGCTATTTTCATTTATCTTCCATAAGACCGCCTCAAAGAAATACTAATATATTTAGCAGACTGTGAAACATATGTGGGACTATTACCACACCCTGAAAATATAACATTACAAAAAGGTTTTGGAATTCCAGGTAATTTTAAAGCTGCACTAAAAGAGATAATTAGTTGCGAAACAATTCAAGCATCGGACTTATTATTTTGTAATGGCCAGCCTGTTTTTCACCAAATAAACTCCGGGAAAATCATGCACTTCTTTGCTTCCAAAAATGAGAAAAAAGGACACCATAAGCTTGTGCATTTATTTAGATTCTTTAAACTTTCAAGTAAATCCAAATCAGTTTTGGTAAAAGTTAAAGCACACGATAAAGAAGCATTTGAAACAGCCATCTCTGAACTACTCATTGTTCAACACAGTAAAAATGTATCTATATCGAGATTATTGGTCTCAGAAAGTTTTACTAATGATGGTTTATTTCATTGTTTTCTGTTTGCACCAAGAAGTATCGCCCAAATGATTCGCGCCTATTTTTTAAAAATATTTTTGGGTGGAAACCAGAGTAATAAAGAGTTCGACTTCATGGGGCATATTAAAACTGAAAGCCTAGAGCTCACATTTACTAAAGCGATATCTATTTCCGTTGATAGTCGCATAGAAAAAACCGATTGTATTAAACTTGAAGTAAAAAAGCAAATTCAATTAATACAAAATAAAAAATTAGCAGCACTGCCAAAAGAGGCAAACCTAAAGCGCACATACCAAATCAATAATTTACCAAGAGGAGAAGCCAAAAGAGAACTGGTTACTAAAAGACTTCCATGGATACAACATGCTTCTACAGAAGAATTTAAAGAGCTATTCAGGGTACTTAGAGAAAATGCGAAACCAAGACAAACCTACGTTGTATTGATGATTCTTTCAACGATTCTCGCATCATTTGGACTATTTGCAAACTCTAGCCCTGTCGTTATTGGCGCAATGATTCTAGCTCCGCTAATGTCGCCTATCATCTCGCTATCAATGGGTGTTTTAAGACAAGATAAAATTCTAGTCAAGAATGGACTTATTACCATACTCATCGGCGTGGTCGTCGGATTGTTTTTCGCTATTTTACTTACTATAATTACACCGATATATGAAATAAATAAAGAAATACTATCTCGAACCAATCCGAATATTATAGATTTAGGGATCGCCGTCGTTTCCGGAGCAGCGGGTGCTTATGCGCATGCAAAAGAAGAAGTAGCAAAAACATTAGCTGGTGTTGCCATCGCAGTTGCTTTAGTTCCGCCATTGGCTGTGTCAGGAATAGGTATTGGGTTGTTAAATTTTGATATTTTTTTAGGTGCTTTCTTATTACTTTTAACCAATCTTACAGGAATGGTTCTTACAGGGGCACTTACTTTTTTATTAGTTGGATACAGTCCTTTTCGTTTAGCGAGACGTGGAATCATCATTTCTTTAATGATTGTTAGCGCTATAAGTATTCCTCTTGGTTATGGATTCTTTACAAAAGTTCAGGATTCCAAAATGATAGCTAATTTAAGTAATCAGACTATTGGAGACTACGAAATTCAGCAAGTAAACATTATTCGTAGGAACCCATTAAAGCTGGGAATAACGGTTGCTAGTAAATCCTTCCCAACAGCATCAGAAACACAACTAATTCAGGATGACTTAGAGAAACAAATTAAACAAAGTATTGATCTAGAAGTTACTGTAAAAATAAGGACTAACTAATTTTTTGAATTAGGATTAGATATGGGATCAGTCTCAAAAGTTGGGGAGAGATTTAATGATTTATGATTTTCTTTGTAA
>JAFIEX010000109.1 GCA_020832365.1 Crocinitomicaceae bacterium | reverse complement strand
GGGGTTGGGATGAAGAGCGTGAAAGTATTTCAGGAAAAGATGATTTAAACCGTAACCAAATTGAATTTTTAGAGTATAAAGAATTAAAAGAAAAACAAATAGAGTTGTTAAAGTCGCTAGATCCGTTATATAAGAAGTATTATCGTGATAGAGTGAATGATTATTTTAATGTTTTATTTTAGACGAATGAATTCAGATCTTGGTATACATAAAGAGTTAAAATTTGCTGCTGATTTTACTAATTTGAAACTTGTGGAAGATTTCGTGGAGAGTGTAATTAGTTTCAACGTTGTAGATCCCAATGATTACGGCAATATTTTAATTGCTGTATCTGAAGGAGTCAATAATGCAATTCAACATGGTTGTGAGGGAGATTCCTCTAGATTAATTAAGTTGTCTGCTGCTGTAGATGACAATTACCTTAGGGTTGTCATTGAAGATAATGGAAATGGTTTTGATTTCGATAATTTACCTGATCCAACTGCCCCAGAGAATCTTGAAAAAGAAAATGGCAGGGGTGTGTTTTTGATGCGTTCTTTAGCGGATAAAGTTGCTTTTGAAAACAATGGCTCACGTGTAGAATTGTTTTTTAAGTCAAAATGATTTTTTACACCAATTATTTGCATGAATTAAAGTTTGACTTTAACGAAAGTGCGTTGGTTGTTGTGCTGGAGCGTATCGTTGCGGATTTTAATTTTGAACTAGGCGATGTTGCTGTTGTTTTTGGTACAGATGATTGGCTTTTAACTTACAATCAAAACTATCTTAACCACGATTATTTTACTGATATTATTACTTTTGATTATTCCACACCTGATTTAATATCTGGCGATTTATTGATAAGCGTTGATAGAGTGATCGATAACTCCGTCTATTTGAATGTTTCACGTGAAACAGAGTTGTCTAGGGTTTGTATACATGGCTTATTACATTTGGTTGGTTTTAAAGACTCCACAGAAAAAGAAAAGTTGATGATGCGAGAGAAAGAAAACGAATATTTATCTTTGTTGCCTAACTAAACGTGTTTCACGTGAAACATTAATTTATTCTCATGATTCAAAAATATGATGTTGTGGTGGTTGGTGGTGGTCATGCTGGTTGTGAGGCAGCTAATGCAGCCGCAAAACTTGGTGTAAGTGTATTAATGATCACTATGAATATGAACACCATTGCGCAGATGAGTTGTAACCCAGCCATGGGTGGCGTGGCCAAGGGTCAGATCATTCGCGAAATAGATGCGCTTGGTGGTGGTTCTGGAATTGTTTCTGATAAGAGCGCTATTCAGTTTCGAATGTTGAATCGCTCTAAAGGACCAGCGATGTGGTCACCAAGAACGCAAAACGATAGAATGCGATTCGCTGAAGAGTGGCGCCTGCTCTTAGAACAAAACCATAATGTTGATTTTTGGCAGGATATGGTGGTGGATATCATTATAGAGAACAATAAAGTAGTCGGAGTGATAACTGGTATTGGCACTAAAGTATATTGCGAAACGCTTATTCTAACAAGCGGAACTTTTTTAAATGGTTTAATTCATCTCGGAGAAAAACAGTTTGGTGGTGGAAGGGCTGGTGAAAAGGCATCACACGGTATAACGGAGGCGCTCGTAAAGATGGGCTTCGAAGCAGGTCGAATGAAAACAGGTACTCCTCCTCGTGTAGATGGTAGGTCCTTGGATTTTACGAAAATGGAAGAACAGTTCGGTGATGAAAACCCTTCCAAGTTTAGTTACTGGGACACAGAAGCACTAAAACAACAACGCTCATGTTATATCACTTATACCAATTCGAATACACACGATATCTTGCGTTCTGGTTTTGATAGAAGCCCGATGTTTAATGGTGCAATTCAATCTACAGGCCCAAGATACTGTCCAAGTATAGAAGATAAAATCAATCGTTTTGCTGAAAGGGATAGACACCAAATATTTGTTGAGCCCGAAGGATGGAATACCGTAGAAATTTACGTGAATGGTTTTAGTACTAGTTTGCCAGAAGAGGTGCAGTACGAAGCCATGTTAACGATTCCTGGTTTTGAAAAGGTGAAAATGTTCCGCCCTGGTTATGCAATTGAGTATGACTACTTCCCCCCTACTCAGCTGACGCACACCTTGGAAACAAAACTCATAGAGAACCTTTATTTTGCTGGTCAAATTAATGGGACAACAGGTTATGAAGAAGCAGCTTGCCAAGGTCTGATGGCAGGAATAAATGCTGCGTTAAAAGTGCAACAAAAAGAGCCTTTCATTCTCTCTAGATCGGATGCTTATATTGGTGTTTTAATTGATGACCTTATTACAAAAGGAACAGAAGAACCATATAGAATGTTTACCTCAAGAGCTGAGTATAGAATTCTTTTACGCCAAGATAATGCTGATTTGAGACTTTCGAGTATGGCTCATTCCTTAGGTTTGATTTCATCTGCACAATTGGAAAAGGTGCAACGAAAAATTGAACAAACCGAATTATTGAAGAAAAACATTTCTAAAACCAGTGTATTACCTGAAGAGGCAAACCCTATTCTTCAAAATATTGAGTCAAGTCCATTAAAACAACAAGTTAAGCTGGATAGTATTATCACCAGACCACACGTGACGATGGTAAGTTTGGCAGAAATGAGCAGTGATTTTAAAGAAGTGCTAGATACTTTCGAAAAAGAGGTAATTGAACAAGCTGAAATACAATTGAAATATGAGGGCTATATTTCAAGAGAACAAGAAGTAGCCAATAAACTAAATAGGCTGGACGAGGTGAAAATCCCTGATGATTTGGATTTTTCTAAATTAAGTAGTTTAAGCGCTGAAGCGGTGGAAAAACTAACTAAAATACAACCTAAAAATATTGGTCAAGCTGCGCGTATTAGTGGAGTAAATCCTAGTGATATTAATGTACTGTTAATTTATTTAGGCAGATAGATGGTTGAGAGAAAGGTTTGTGCGGTGTGTGGTTCTGAAAATTCAGAGCAAGTTTTATCCCCTATTGACCATACTGTTTCTAAGCAAGTTTTTCCCATAAGAAGTTGTTTGGATTGTGGCTTCTGGTGGACTTCGAACATCCCATTAGAAAAAGAAATTGGCGGTTATTATCAGTCAGAGGAGTATGTATCACACTCTAATTCATCAAAGGGATTGATTAATTACCTTTATTTAAAGGTGCGAAGTTTCACTTTGAAACAAAAGATGCGCTGGATTCACAACAGAATAAAGAAAGGTTTATTACTTGATATTGGAAGTGGTACTGGTCATTTCTTAAAAGAGGCAAAAGAATCTGGCTGGGAAGTCCGGGGTTTAGAACCTGATGCGCAAGCAAGAAAAATCGCGAAATCAATTAATGGCTTGGATCTTGAACCTATAGAATCACTTTATACATCAGAAAATGGCGCTTATGATGTCTTGACTATGTGGCACGTGCTGGAGCATGTTTATCATTTAGAGGAGGATGTGAATCAATTATCGAAATTAATTAAACCAGGAGGTTTTATTTATATAGCAGTACCAAATCGTAATAGTTATGACGCAAAATATTATGGAGCGAATTGGGCTGCGTATGATGTGCCAAGACATTTGTATCATTTTAGAGAGAAAGATGTTATTACACTAATGGAAAAAAATGAGTTAATCCATTGCGAAACAATACCGATGCGTTTTGATTCCTATTATGTGTCAATGTTGTCTGAGAAAATTAAAGGCGGTTCTTTGTTAAAAGCGCTTTGGATTGGATTGAAGTCCAATTGGCACGCAAAAAAGTTTGGATATTCTAGTCAGGTTTATGTTTTTCGTAAAATCTAATTGAATTTTGCGTTTTAAAGGGTCATTTCTTTATTTTTTTCAAATCGATGAACCCCATCATCATTTTTTTTGAGTTTATGCCCTAATCAAAGTGAAATATTTAACATAAAAAACAAAAAAACCCTGAACAGCTCAGGGTTTTCACTTTTTAAATATTATTTACTCAGCTCACCATAAATACAAGTTATTACGCAGCTTTATCCAACTATCAGAAATGATCCTGAAAAAATGAAGCAATAACGATATGGTGAACGCTATTGATTATTTAACTCTCGGGTAAATGCTGGAATACCAGTAATATCCATACCTGTAATTAACAAGTGAATGTCATGTGTTCCTTCGTAAGTGATTACGGACTCCAAGTTAGCCATGTGACGCATCATCGAGTATTCAGAAGTGATACCCATGCCTCCATGTATTTGGCGAGCTTCTCTTGCGATATTTAAAGCTATTTCAACGTTGTTTCTTTTCGCCATTGAAATTTGTGCTGAACTAGCTCTTCCTTCGTTTCTCAATTGTCCTAAACGATAAGTAAGTAACTGTGCTTTTGTAATTTCTGTAATCATTTCTGCTAATTTTTTCTGAATTAACTGAAATGACCCAATTGGAACATCAAACTGGGTTCTTTCTTTTGAATAGCGCAGCGCTTGGTCATAGCAATCCATCGCCGCACCTAAAGCACCCCAAGCAATACCATAACGTGCTGAATCTAAGCAAGATAATGGTGCCCCTAGTCCGCTTCTACCAGGTAGTAAGTTTTCTTTTGGTACTTTTACATTTTCAAAAACTAATTCACCTGTAGCTGAAGCTCTTAGAGAAAGTTTACCATGCATTTCTGGAGTAGAAAAGCCTTCCATTCCTCGTTCTACAATTAAGCCATGAATTCTGCCTTCTTCATTCTTGGCCCAAACAACTGCAATTTGTGCAAAAGGAGCGTTGGAAATCCACATTTTAGCACCATTTAAAAGATAATGGTCGCCCATGTCCTTAAAATTGGTGGTCATTCCTCCTGGGTTAGAACCATGATCTGGCTCAGTTAATCCAAAACATCCGATCATTTCTCCGGTAGCTAATTTTGGAAGGTATTTTTGTTTTTGTTCTTCTGACCCATATTTATAAATCGGATACATCACCAAA
The DNA here is from genome assembly GCA_020832365.1 of Crocinitomicaceae bacterium. GTDB lineage: Bacteria > Bacteroidota > Bacteroidia > Flavobacteriales_D > Crocinitomicaceae > JAFIEX01. The sequence continues at coordinate 4,850 of JAFIEX010000109.1, read as the reverse complement.
GAACTTTGAACAGAGGCAGTTGATCTTAAACCACTATCGCAACGCTCTAATTCTTGCATAATTAAGCCGTAAGAAATCTGATCTAAACCAGCTCCACCATAAGCCTCAGGAATATAAGGACCAAAAGCCCCTATCTCTCCCAAACCACTTAAAATATGCATAGGAAAAGTGGCTTTTTCGTAGTATTCATCGATTATTGGAGATACTTCTTTCTTCACCCACGCCCTAGCTGTGTCTCTGATGAGCTTGTGCTCTTCTGAATACATTTCATCTAATAAATAGTAATCTGGATGTTGATACAAATCTGTTCGCATATGCTTTCTTTTAGGCAAATCTAAACAATTTTTAAATGCTATGTTTGAAAAGAAACACTATTGTGTCCTAAACAACTATGTTAAAGGATTGTCGTTGAATGTTAGAGCTAATGATTGAAAGTGTTACATGAATTGATGTAATTTTATTTTATATAATTGTTTAACTCAATTAATGAAATCTATCAGGCAAGATATAAAAAGAGACTAATGCGGTAAGTATTAATGGTAAGCATATATTAGACATTGTACGCGGAAAGCATTATTTTTTTCTGCTATGATTAATACTTACACGTTTTTTTCCTTTTTTGCTTGCGCTATGAGGTTTAAGGCTTAATATGTTTATTTTTGTGCCTTAAGGCAAACAGCATGGATCATTATTGGTCAACAATTATCGTCAAAGAGTTAATAGCAAAGCAAAATCGCGACTTACATACTGTAGATATTTATTTCAGTAATGAAGTGATGATTATTTTAATTGCTCCTTTGATAGTTTTTCTTTTTTTGATGACCATGCAAACGAAGCACAGAGTAAAACTTTTGCTTTCAGACTATTTTTCCTATCAAAAACCAACCAAATTCGGTTTTTTACAGCAGTACCTTCAATTACCGCTTTCGCTTTTTATTTGGAGTATAATTAGCGCAATTATTATTTTATATTTTCTTCAACAACCATCAGAAATATCATGGTCTGAAGAATCTTTGGTGTTTGCAACAATCCCGATTGTTTATTTTTTTTGGTTATTGTTAGCTACAAATGCTGCAAGTTTCATTGCTGGTGTTTACTATTTCAGACGACCACTAATAGTTATATCTTCTCAAATGTTCTTTATCATTGTGTTAATTCTTTCCATAGCAGTAATATTTCAAATGGCCTATCCAGCTAGCATTAATGCTGTGCATATTGGGTTTGTTGCTGTTACTGCTTTAGTCTTATTACAAAGAATTATCAAGTCAATTTGGGTTTGCTTAACTAACCGTATTTCTTTGTATTACTTAATTTTATATCTTTGCGCCTTGGAAATCGCACCTTTGGTATTTATTTACAGGAAAATTGCGGTTTTTGAAGGTGATTAAGATTTGTTAAACTTAATACTACAAACTTTGAGCATTAAAACTATATTAGTTTCGCAGCCGAAACCTGAAAATGATAAGAATCCTTACGCAGTTCTCGCTGAGAAGTATAACTTAAAAATAGATTTTCGTCCTTTTATCCATGTTGAGGGTGTGGATATTACAGAGTTTAGAACACAACGAGTGGATTTATCCAAATTTACTGCTGTGATTCTAACCTCGAAAACCGCAGTTGATCATTATTTTAGAATCGCGGAAGAATGCCGATTTGAAGTGCCAACAACCATGAAGTATTTCTGTATTTCTGAAGCCGTGGCTTACTACCTTCAAAAATACGTTACCTATAGAAAAAGAAAAATTTTTCACGGGAAACAAACTATACAAGATTTAATTGAGCCGCTTAAGAAACATAAAAAAGAAATCTTTTTATTACCATGCTCTGATATTTTACGAGATAGTATTCCTGTTACTTTAGAAGAAAATGGAATCGCTTTCACAAAAGTTGTTTTATTTAGAACAGTGGCCTCTGACCTGTCAGATTTAGAGGATGTATATTATGATATTTTGGTTTTCTTCTCTCCTTCAGGAATAGAGTCTTTGTTTAAAAACTTTCCAGATTTTAAGCAAAATAACACAAAAATTGCAGCGTTTGGCCCAACTACAGCCAAAGCTATCGTGGACAACAACTTAAGGTTAGATATTCATGCTCCTCAACCTCAAGCACCCTCCATGACCATGGCACTGGAAAACTTTGTAAAAGAAGCCAAAAAGAGAAAGTAGTTTTGTCTGATTTTGTACAACTCGACTAGTAGATGTTGCTTTTGAATGTATATTAAATATTCTTTGCATTTGTTTTGGTTTAAATCTGTTCCTTTTCACTAATTTCGTGCTACACTAAAATTTTATAAAATGAAAAGAAATTGGATGTTATTGTTGTTTACAGGTGTGTTATTTTCCTGTGGTACAGAGGAAACAACAACAGAAGAAACTAACGATAAAGTTGTTCAGAATTGTATTTATGAATACAACCCTGTACAAACTAAGTTAGATTGGACTGCATATAAATTCTTGAGAAAAGCTGGCGTTGGAGGTACTTTTAAAGACATTCGCGTAGAAGGAGATACAAGAGGCGGAGACCCAAGATCAATCATTTCCTCTCTATCGTTTTCCATCCCAATAACTAGCATTGAAACAAACGACCCTAGCAGGAATGGAAAAATTCAAAACTTCTTTTTTGGAAGTCTTGAAAATACGGAATTGATTTCAGGAAAAGTGGTAAGTTTGGGTGATAACAATAAAGCGGTTTTAGCGATTACCATGAATGGTATTACCCAGAATGTTGAAGGAAGCTATACTTTAGAGGATAATATTTTTACTTACAACACTGAAATTGATGTGCTGAATTGGAATGCGGAAGCTGGACTTACAGCTCTAAACACCGAGTGTGAAGGTCTTCATACCGATATAGAAAATGGAGATACAGAATCCAAACTTTGGCCAGATGTAACGATCTCCTTCACAACAACATTGAACAAAAACTGTGACTGATTTTATCAGTTTTTAATTATGAAGAAAGGCGCGGAATTCCGCGCCTTTCTTCATTGATTAATCTACCTGACTTAACTTTAACATGTTAGACTTCCCTTCCTCTTCTATCGGAATGGAAGCAATATTTACAACTAAGTCTCCTTTTTCAATTAAGCCTTCCTTTTTCAATAAATACTTAATATCTGCAATGGTGTGATCTGTACTAACCATTTTGTCATAATAAAAGCCTTTTACACCCCAAATTAAATTGACCTGTGTTAGTATTTGTTTGTTTCCAGTGAAAACATAAATAGGCGCCTTTGGTCTTTGTGAAGCAATTTTATAAGCTGTATATCCTGAAAAACTCATTGTAATAATTGCATCTGCCTCAACCCTTTGTGATAACCTTGTTGCGTTAAAACAAATAGAGTCAGTAATAAAACGTTCTTGATTCTTTTCAGGAATTTCTTCTTTGTGATAGATGATATTGGCTTGCTCTATTTTGTTAATTATCTTTGACATTGCTTGAATAACTTCTACCGGAAACTTGCCTACAGAAGTTTCGCCAGATAACATTACAGCATCTGCACCATCCAAAACAGCATTTGCGACGTCGTTTACTTCTGCCCTAGTTGGAGAAATGTTTTCTATCATACTTTCCATCATTTGAGTCGCAACGATGATGGGTTTTGCGTGAGTATAGCATTTTTTTACCAACATTTTTTGAACAAGCGGAACATCTTCCATCGGAATTTCCACGCCCAAGTCTCCTCTTGCTACCATAAGCGCATCAGTGTTACGGATAATTTCTTCAATATCTTGAATTGCTTCTGGTTTTTCAATTTTTGCAACTACTTTGGCCTTACTTTTATGGTTGGAAATAATACCTTTTAATTCCAAAATATCTCTTGCAGAACGAACAAATGAAAGACCTATCCAATCAAAGTCATGCTTGATAGCGAAGTCAAGATCTGCCAAGTCTTTTTCTGTTAAACAGGGTAAAGAAATGTTCGTGTTAGGTAAGTTTATGCCCTTGTTTGAGCTTAAAACACCTCCGTGAAGTACTTTTGCTTGAATTTTATCCAAGCCATTAGTAGAAACAACCTCTAAATGTATTTTTCCATCGTCTAATAAGATTAGTTCTCCCTGTTTGGTATCTTTTGGTAGTGCTTCATAGTTGATAGCAAATTTTTCAGCCGTTCCAACAAGTTTTTTATCTACGACAACAGTTACTTCGCTACCATTATTGAGTAAAACACCATTATTCTGCATCGTTCGTGTTCGGATTTTTGGTCCTTGCAAATCCGCCAACAAAGCGATATTTAGTCCTGTTTCTTTATTTAGCTCACGTATTATCTCAATAACTTTTGTGTGATCTTCATAACTGCCGTGCGAAAAATTTAAACGAGCAACATTCATACCGGCATGCATCATTTTTAATAGTGTTTCTCTATCTGATGATGAGGGGCCTAGCGTTGCAACTATTTTTGTTCTTTTTATTTCTTTCATAATTAAAAAATTAGTTTTTTTGAAGAGCTGTATGCTTCTACATCCAATTTAAACACCGCTAAAATAGGTTTAATTTCTTTCATTTGCGTTAAGAAATCATCAATATCAATACTTCCAGCTTCTTGAACTATTAAAAAATAGTCGATTTTTGGCAATTCTGGAAAGAGAAGTTGCCCGTCAGAATTGTTTTTAATAAGATAAAAGTGACGAAAATTATCTTCATCATCAAATTCGTAAAAGGAAAAAGCACCAGAAACTTTCCCGGATTTATCTGAAACACAAAATGGCTCATCACTTTTACGAAGCCGCAAATGTAGATGATCGTTTAAGAACCAACAGATACGATAATCAGATAGGTGGGCTGCAATTCCAATTAAATCGAAGTTATAATTAACAGCTATATCTAACTTGTATTTGGCCAATTTATTT
>JAFIEX010000108.1 GCA_020832365.1 Crocinitomicaceae bacterium | reverse complement strand
TTCAACTGCTTCACCTTCTCCACAAGAAGTTACTGCGAAAGTCATAGCTGCGATAGCTACTAATGAAAATACTTTTTTCATGATTAAAGTTTTTTAGTTTACAATTACGGTGCAAAAGTATATCAAAATTTTGTTAATATCAAAATATATCTAAAACAAATTGGGAATGTTTGTTAATTTACAATATTATCTTGTATCTAAAACACCATTCAAGTGCTTTATTTAAATTGATTCTAAAAATGTATTTCCTGTTAAAAGATTAATAAATAGCAATTTACGATTAAACCATTTGTTTTTTTAATTTTTTTTCACACAAAAATTAATCAAAACAAATCTTGAAGTGTTACATTTGATTAATTGAATTAATAACTTAAAATTTAAAAAAATGGCTTTTGAATTACCAAATTTACCCTATGCACACGACGCATTGGAACCACACATCGATACAAAAACAATGGAAATCCATCATGGAAAGCACCATGCGGGTTACACCACAAATCTGAACAATGCTATTCAAGGAACAGAGTTAGAAGGAAAATCTATTGAAGAAATACTCAATGTTTGTGAAAACAATCCGGCTGTTAGAAATAACGGTGGAGGGTTCTACAATCACTGCCTATTTTGGGAGGTAATGTCTCCAAACGGTGGCGGAAACCCTTCAGGAAAATTGGCAGAAGCAATTGACAGTGCTTTTGGTTCTTTTGAGAACTTTAAAGATGAGTTCTCTAAGGCTGCTGCTACTCGTTTTGGATCAGGATGGGCTTGGCTTTGCGTGAAAGATGGCAAGTTAGAAGTTTGTTCTACACCAAACCAAGACAATCCTTTAATGGGTATTGGTTGCAGCGGTACACCAATCCTTGGTTTAGATGTTTGGGAACATGCTTATTATTTAAACTACCAAAACAGAAGACCAGATTATATCAATGCATTTTTTAATGTAATTAACTGGGATGTTGTGGCTGATAAATATGCAGCTGCACTTTAATCTAAAAAAGATTATAAATTTAAAGGAAATGACTGTCTCACTTAGGCAGTCATTTTCTTTTGATATCAAAGCTTATATATTATTAAATAATTGACTAACTCCTCTATCCAAAAAATAACTCCACATCTTCTTTTTTGAAGGTCTTTTTATCTTGATCGACTTGAATAACTTCTGAGGCAACCGTTTTTTTCTTGTCCTGTAGTTTTACAATTTTTTCTTCAATGGTATCCTTGCAAATCATACGGTAAGCCATTACTTTTTTGTCTTGACCTATGCGATAACTCCTGTCAATGGCTTGACTTTCTACAGCAGGATTCCACCAAGGGTCAATGAGGTAAACATAGTCTGCTTCGGTTAGATTTAGCCCTGTACCGCCGGCTTTCAAACTAATGAGAAAAACACGGATATCACTGTTCGTTTGAAAGTTATTGACTTTTTCCTCTCGATTGGATGTTTGTCCATCTAAGTATTCAAATAAAATACCTTCTTTTTCTAAACGGGTTTTTACTAATTGGAGCATGCCAACAAATTGAGAGAAAACCAACACTTTGTGGTTATGCACTTTTTCTTTTAAATGTCGGGTGAGTTCGTCTAACTTTGCAGAATAGTTACCATAATCTTTGTTTTTGTCAGCTAAGGCTGTCGAATTACAAATCTGTCGCAATTTGGTTAATCCTTGAAGAATATACATTTGGGATTTATTCTCACCTTCTTCTTCAATTTGTTCCAATAGTTTCTGTCGGAAATACAGCTTGAAATCTTCGTACACTTTTCGTTGTTCGGATCCCATTTCACAATAAATTACAGATTCGGTCTTTGGTGGAAGTTCCGTGGCGACTTGCGCTTTGGTTCGCCTCAATATAAAGGGATGAATCATTCGGGCAAGCAATTGGGATGTATAGGTGTCTTGATCTTTGTCTATGGCATCTGAAAATGTTGCTTTAAAATGTTTGATGCTACCAAAAATACCGGGATTGATAAAATTGAACTGACTGTACAAATCAAAGGTGTTGTTTTCAATAGGAGTTCCTGTTAACACCAATCTGTTTTCGCATTGTAATAACCGAACTGCTTTGAAGCGTTGTGATTGCGGATTTTTAATAGCTTGACTTTCGTCTAAAACGACATAGCTGTAATTGTTGTTTTTGTGAAAATGCACATCCTTAATTAGTGAACCATAAGTGGATAAAATAATGTCCTGTTCTGAAAAAAGAGGCCTTAACTCTTCTCGGTTAGGACCAATATATGCCAACATTTTCATGGATGGTGCAAATTTCTCTATTTCTGCCTGCCAATTAAACATGAGCGATGTTGGGGCGATAATTAAATGCGGTAAACGCTCTTTTTTTGTCGTGTTGTTTTTAAGATGTAATAAAAAAGCAATGGTTTGTAGTGTTTTTCCTAATCCCATGTCATCCGCTAAACAGCCTCCAAGCTTGTTTTCGTGGAGAAACACCAACCAATTCAGTCCTTCATGCTGGTAAGTGCGCAGTTTAGCCTTTAACCCTCGTGGTTTGGGAACATCAGTTAGTTCCGATAAATTTAATAATCGTTTTTTCTTTTCGTGGAGTTCCACTAAAAACTTCGGGGTATTCGTGAGTTCCTCGTATAGTTCGTCAATGATATTAAACTGATAATTGGAAATTTCAATTTTGTCTTTTTTAACCTGACCTAATTTGAAGTACTTCTTGTATTTTTCAATCCAATCTTGAGGCAATAATCCCAGTGTTCCATCGCCTAGCTCAACAAAGTTTTGTTGGTTCACGATGGCTTTTTGCAATTGTTTGAGGTCCACTTTTTGATCTCCAAAGGAAATATCAATGTTCATGTCAAACCAATCTGTGCCAGAACTTAAGTTCATTGAAAAGCTTGGTTTGTTTAAATTGTATCGAATGTTGGAAAGATTATTTAATCCAAAGATCTTGATGTCATTTTCTTTCATTTTTTCAATGGCGTCCATTAACCACAGTCCTTGCAGTGCTTGTTCACCAGTTAAATAAAAAAAGTCAGTTTTCGATGTGAAATCGGGGTGGAGGTTTTGCATAAACGCGATAAACGCTTGTTCTTCCTTGTGGTTTCGTTCAGCATAGGACAACACCTCTTCTTCGTCCCATATTTTTTCTTGTGAATCGGGAGAGATTTGATGTTCTCCGTATTGCACAACCGCACGAAGCACGACGTATTCCCCTTCTTCATCACTCAGGTAAATATGTTTTTCGAAGTTTTCTAAAGCGTTTTTTTTCTGGATAGCTTTGAGTCCTGGGAAATCTATTTCAACGTGTTTAGAAAAAGGTTTAAGTACATTTTCTCTAAATGTTTTCAAGTCAGTTTTAATCACATTAATTTGACCTTTATCATAGAGCTTCATGATTAATTGCGCTTGTTCTGGGGAAGCGAAACTTTGCAATTGTTCTTTATGGATTATGCCTATCGGTGTTAAAGTTAGTAAATTCGATTGAAGCAAATACGATTGGTGGTCGTATTTAATTTTAATGTCTAATTGAAAAAACTTATCCGTCTCTGTGACTTTTAATATCGGTTGAAAATTGTTGGGTTGTATTAATATGGGTGTAACATGTTTTCGGACAAATGTTTTTTTGCTATTGTATAGAAATATAGGAAACTGCTGCCATAGGGACAAAGCATTATTAAATTTCTCCCATAATTGACGTATATTTTCAGGTGTCTCATCCTGGATGTATTGCATGTAATAGTGCGCAAGTTGTACCGCTTCTAATAAATATTGCTTTTGTGTTGTTTCTTTCAGCTCGGACAATGTTTCGGTTAAAGTATGATCATATACTTGACTAAATTTTGTTGAAAGTTCTGTTTTGGCTTTATTGTATTTACCCGTGAAAGGATAGATGTTCCTGATTTTTTTCTGATGGCTTTCTAAACAAAGTCCGATGCCGTAATTTTCCGCTTTTTCAGAGGAAGGAGGTAAATGAAAACTCGATTTTTCTTCCGTAAACAACTGCAAAGGACCTTTTTCAGCAATGGTAAGGTTTTTAATTTTTTGCTCTACTTCAAGCCCTTTTGGGGAGAATTTAAGCATTAACACATCATCGAACTTCAAGCTAGGCGGAAAATTATTTTCTTGTTCTATTTTGCGTTTAAAATCTGGTAAAAAATTCGGCGAAAAGTAATCGTTAGGAAATCGGTCTAAAAATAAATTGATGAATTGAAGTTTGTGATTACAGTTTTTCCGCGCATTACAGTTACAAGACAATAAGAGCTCATCTGTTGCTTCATTGTATTTGAGTTCCTGTTCGTAGTTTTTTCTAAAATCTTCAAAATGACCTTTGATTGAGTCGTTATCAACCTCAGTTATTTTAGTAGGCAGATAATAAAAATGAGAAGATTCAAATTTCATGCGGGATAAGGCTGCTAAATCAATTACACCATTTTCAACTGGTATTTCGGTAAATCGATTCGAATGCTTTTCCAATTCCGAAACTTTAGACTTTAAAGCATTAATTTTTCTAGATTTTAATTCTTTCATCATGAGGTGAATCGCTGCAACTTGATGCTTGCAAATTCCTTCGCCAGAATATGGACATGTGCAACTCGAATAAATTCTGAATTGCGCGTTCCACCAAATATTGGTTAGATACGGTTCGTCTAAAGAGCCATGAACATGAAACTTAAACACACTTTCATTTTCCTCTATTAATTCAGGGGTATAAATAGCAGCCCTATTTAAAACAACGAATGAAGCATTATCCTCCAGGAATTTTGATAGATGCTGAAGAAGTGTTTTATCGTTATCCATATTGCAATTTGAAGCATAAAAATAAGCATCTTCTTTGTTCAATAGCGCACAAAAAGCAATAACTTTGGTTTATGCTAAAAAAAACATTGAAAATGGAAAAAACGACTAAAACAGCACTAATTACCGGGGCATCAAGTGGAATAGGATATGAGCTAGCTTTAATTCATGCGAAAAACGGAGATGATGTAATACTGGTGGCAAGAAGAGAAGATAAACTGAATGAATTGAAGTTTTTAATTCATGAAAAGTACCCAGTTAAAGTGGAAGTTATTGCGCTAGATTTGGCACAACCAGAAAGTCCAAAAATACTATTCGACACAATAGTTCGAATGGATGCTACTGTAGAATACCTCATAAATAACGCTGGTTTTGGTGACTATGGGAAATTCACAGAGACTAACTGGGAAAAGGAGCAACAGATGATTCAATTAAATATTTTAGCATTGACCGAGCTCACGAAATTGTATCTCCCTTTGATGGTTGAACGCAAAAGCGGCCATGTTATGAACGTAGCGTCCATTGCTTCCTTTTTGCCTGGTCCTTTAATGGCTGTTTATTACGCCACTAAAGCTTATGTTTTACACTTCTCTGAAGCCATCAATAATGAAGTTGCTGATCACAATGTTAGTGTTACTGCACTTTGCCCAGGGCCTACCATTAGTGGTTTTCAAGATGCTGCTAATCTCGGAGATAGTAAATTTTTTCAAAGCAATAAATTTCCAAGCTCCAAAGAAGTTGCGGAATATGGATACCAAGCAATGCTAAAGAAAAAAGTGGTCGCCATTCACGGTGCTTCTAATAGATGGATGGTGTTCTTTTTGCGATTGATACCACGTGCGATGGTTGTAAAGATGGTCCGAAAGCTGCAGGGTAAGAAATAGTTTTTATTTGTTTTAATGTTCCGTTATCCACTGATTTTTTCCCAAAGCTGAACGCATTATGTTCTTTCATCCTCAGTGATAAAATCAATTTCTCGTGAATGAAATGCTTTTAATAAGTCGTAATTTTCAGTGTTATCAATACTTGACTAACAGCTTATTTCGGGATAATTGGTTTACCAACGGTTTTTGCATACTCCGATGTAAAAGTAGCACCTAGAAAAATAATTTGAGAAGTATAGAAAATCCAAGTTAGTATAGCCAAAAGGCTCCCTGCGATTCCACTATTAGCCGCAAAGAAATAATTCGATAAATAGTAATTAATAAGTAACTGACCTAAGTATAATAAAAGTGAAGTAAATAAAGCACCGCCCAATGCTAATTTCCACTTCATATATCCATCATGAAGGTATTTAAACACTATGGCAAAGAGGACAAAGTTGACTAAAATAAGAGAAGTGTGCTCAACTATAAAAAAGGCAAACCTTCGCATACCAGAAAGCCCAGAAAATAATTGACCCGTATAGGTCATTAATACCGTTTGCCCGAAATAAATCAGAATGATTATTAATCCAAACAAGGCTAACATACCAAAGGATATCAATCGAGCAATGATATTTTCAAGGACTACATTGTAATGATGAATTGGCGTTATATCAAAAAAATGATTCAAGCTATTCCTTAAAGAATTAAACATGGCTGTAGAGGTAAAAATGATTACAAGAATACCTATCACTCTAAGGGTAAGACTTCCGCCTGAACCAATATTCCACTGGTACATCAAATCCGTAAACATAGTCACATCTTCAATCCCCATGTTGGTTTCCATTAAGTAAGCCACAATTTCAATTACCCTTTCTTGACCAACAACTTGCCCAAAACTAGTTAATGCTAAATAGATGATCGGCACAAGTGCAAAAACAGCATAATAAGCCAAAGCAGCTCCATGCGTAAAGCTATCTCCGTTAAAAAAAGTAAGGAAACTTCTCTTAGACATTTGACCAATTTCCAGCCAACTTAATTTACGAATTTTCTTTTTCTCTGACATAAATTAGGGTTAGTTCTTTAAGTTCTTTTTGGGCATAAATCACAATATCACTAGAGGAACTGGCATTGGATTGAAAATAGTTAGCATAATAATGTCCACGAAAATCACATAACTTCCACACCACTGCTAAGGGAACCCGATAAATATCATCTTCGAAGAATTGATAATCATTTGGTCGGAACAAAAAACTTTTATTATTCAGTTTGACTTGATTAATTTCACCATAAAACGCACCAATCTGTTTAGATTTGGGATTAAAATAAACCTGTTCTGGTGTCCTAGAAGCAGTTAATTTACCATTATTTAAATGGCTAATTCGATTGGCCCAGCTAAGGATTTCCTCCCCTAGGTGAGAGACAATTATGACCATCATATCATTTTCCTCAACTAATGCATGGATGTAGTTGGAGATTTTATGCTTTAAATGAACATCTAAATGCGTAAATGGCTCGTCGAGCAACAATACCCTCGGGCTTCTGGCAATAGCACATGCTAAAGCTACTCTCTGTTGCTCTCCCCCACTCAACCGACCACATTTACTGTGAGCTACACTTTCCAAATCAAAAACTCGCAATAGTTTGTTCACTTTTCGCTGTCTTTGTTCCCTTTGCCAGTGCAATAAACTATTTTGTATATTTTCCGTTACCGAAAAGTATAAATTTTCAGTAAAATTCTGCGTTACCAAAGCAATTTTACGACTTCCTGGCACCAATTTATCAGAAGGTTTCAGTTGAAGCTCATGGTCTAAATATATTGCACCTTCATAGTTTATTTTTCCTGCAATCGCACGCAACAAAGTAGACTTACCAACACCACTTCTACCAACAACCCCGAGTATTTCACCACCCTTTAGCGAAAGACTTATGCCTTTAATGATAGGTTTTGACTCCTGTAAAGCAATTGCTATTTTATCTACTTTCAGCAATTTAATCAGGGATTATCAAAGATTTTGGGAAATCAACAGCAGCAATATAGATCCCTGGTACGGGGTTGGAACATGGTTCTTTCGCTTCTAAATCCACCTCCAAAATAAACCGATTGGCTTCTTCTGATAAAACGTAGCCGTTGACTAATTTTTCTGAACAAGCCATTATAGTTACATCACCATTTTGCCCATGAATCTCAAAAACTAACATATCTGGCACGCTTTCTTCAAAAGATTGGTCTTTTCCTAATGTACCTCTTAACACATAAGAGTTATTTCTCAAGACTTCAATCTTTTTAACAGGGGTTTTCAACACCAATTCATCCTCCCAGTCATAAAACCGGTTGTTTTCTGAGGGCTCGCCATTATGGTGTGCCTCTGCAAACTCGGGCGAAAAATCATAATTCAGTAATCTAAAATGAGCTGTGAATTGCATAAATCAAATTATAGGCAAAGTTAGGATTAATATCACAGGATACAAAAATTGGCTGTATTTTAGACAGGGTAAACGCATTTGCACGTTAAATATAACTTTTGCCAACGTCGAAAGCGTGTTTTGTTGATCTATTTGCGCAGCGCTTAAGCACTCCCGCTATGAACATGTCACCGCTTCAAGGTGAAAAAAATTAAATGCGTTTGCACTAGTATTTCAGAATTACATCAGTATTTCCTTTATTTTTTCCAGCTTCAAAGGTTTTAATAAATAATTATCTTGTAAATCATAAAAAGCAGCTCTATCCTGATCCTCCTGCCGAATGGAGCTGGTTAAAATATAAATGCGTGATTGTTCTTTCCAATTTCTTTTGGTGACTTCCTCCATAAAACGCCATCCATCCCAAACCGGCATGCTGATGTCCAAAAGTATCAAGTCTGGGAATACTTCATCATTTTCAAACCACCTCAGCATTACGTCAAAGGCTATTTTCCCGTTTTCTGCTACAAAAACCTCCTCAACCATGTTTGTTAATTCCAAATATTTCTTGGTTATGACCACATGGATTAAATCATCCTCTACAAGTAATACTTTTTTCGTCATACTGGTAAAGTTATTTTAAATGTTGAACCTATTTTTTCAGCACTCGATACGGATAGTGTGCCTCCAAGGATTTCCACATGTTGTTTAGACATATAAAGTCCTAGACCTTTAGAATCTTCAAACCCATGAAAGGTTTTATACAGTCCAAAAATGTCTTTACCGTGCTTTTCTAAATTTATTCCCAGGCCATTATCTTCAAAAAGTAAAACATGACAGCCCCCATCTTTCTGATATGTTATTTTCAAGAAAGCACCATTATCCTCTCTTTTGAATTTTATGGCATTCGTAATTAAATTTTGAATGACACTTGATAAATAGGGTTCTATTGTCCAAATTTTAATCGCTTTATCGATATTGTTGTGAACTTCAAGATTAGCATTTTGAATGTGAAATTGAAAACTAGACAATATTTTCTCAATTAATTGCGCAATGGAAACTTGTTTGTAAAGATCATCATCTTTTTTTATTTTGAGAATCTCATTGACATCATCAATGGTATCATTTAAATCATTGGCTCCTTTTAGCAACAATTGAAACATTTGATTTTCAGCAAGTTCCGGAAAGTCATGCATCAATAGCTCAGACAGACCTATTATTGCAGCACCATGAGACTTTAGGTTATGAGACAATATCGATGTAAATTGATTTTGTTTTTCATTTTGGAGCTGCGTAGTTTGTAATAGTCGTTTCAATTCTTCCTTCGACTCCATCGCCTCCGAAATATCCTGGTGGATGCCATACATTTTTTGCGCATCTCCGTTTAATGACCAATCTAAAACTTTACCACTATCAACTACCCATACCCAATGCCCCAACTTGTGTTTAATGCGCATTTGGATTGCAAAAAAGTTGTTCGATTTCCAATTTACACCGACTAACTCACGCTCCACAAATGGCAAGTCTTCTGGATGAATCAAACTTCGCCATTTTTCAATAGACATGGGTATTAGCTCTTCTAATTCATAGCCAATTATTTTAGCCCAATTATTATTAATTAGTACTTCGCCTGTTTGAATGTTCCATTCCCAAGTCCCAACATTTGCGCCTTGAATAATCGCTTCATAGCGTTTCGTTTTCTCTGCTAATTCTTTTATTGGTCTGGCCTCGGCTAGCACATAAGCAATCGCCTTACTCTGATTTAGAATAGGGCGAAGTGAAAATATTACTGGAAATAATTGATTGACTTCAGTTGTAATCTCTAATTC
>JAFIEX010000107.1 GCA_020832365.1 Crocinitomicaceae bacterium | reverse complement strand
CTTAACAAAGAAGTAGCGTTCGGTTGTATCGATCTTTGTTCCAACAACCTACCTGTTGCGTCTAATAATTGAATACTGATTTCACCTCTAACATTATCCGAAAGTTGAATACCAAGATTAACCAAACTTTTGGCAGGGTTAGGGAAAATATTAATTTCAAATCTACCACGTTCGCCACAAGCTGCTGAAATTGGCGCAAATTTTTCAAACTGACCATCGAAATCTACCTGTACTAACTGATAATAAACTTTCTCTCCAGCACGATTTTCATCTGTGATTTGGTAGTCATTTCTTACGCTTGAATTACCATTACCCTGCACCGTAGCTATAGGTTCCCAGAATTCACCATCAATGGACTTTAGAACAGTAAAATAATTATTATTTATTTCTGTTGCAGTCGCCCAAGATATAGTGGTTAAATTATCTCGACAGTCTGCCGTGAAAAACAATAGCTCTACAGGTAAAAGGTTGGCATTTTCTACCAAGGTCCAAAAAGGAAAAAAATCTGATTCTTCTACAACAGCTCCAGAAACAGTACCAGATAGGTTATCTGCTCCAAAAAACAACGTTGACATAGAAGAGCTTCCCTGCCATGCATTTTGAGAAGTGTTAAATCGTTGTGCAACCAAGCTTGATGCTCCTGGTACTAAATTTGATCCAAACTCCCCTGTATAATAATTAAAAGCCATGGTCACATCAGGTCTTGTTGAATAACCATCCGCATTGATGATCCAAAATCTATCAACTACCCAACCATTGTTATTTGTTGTAGCTGTTGCTGCATCTAACAAATGCGTAACACCAGTAGGCAAAACAGCATTATTCGCAGTGAAATAAGTTGAGAAATCTACACGTCCTGCTCCAACACCCGCTGCATCAATAGTCATTTCATAAGGAACTTTCACACTAGAAGGAGTTGTAAAGGGAACTGTGTAAGTACCTGAAGCAGTAGTGCCGATGTTCCAACGAACAATGTTAGCTTGTCTTTCAGAAATAATATTACCACCCATACCTGTAGTTGTAATTGCATTATCATTAGGATTGTCAATTACCAAATAAATAGGATCAGCTGTGTTGTTTAAAGCTCCTGGTCCATCCATCACCAAGTAAACATTATCACTCATTACCATTCTAGCTTGACTGAAAACATCAGAGAAAATGAAGATTAGAGTGGAAAAAAATAAAACAGTAAAAATTCTCATCAGTATTTTTTTTTGTAAAAGTAAATAAAAAATTTACAAATAAAAAAAAAACTTTTCAAATTCTGTTATTTGAAAAGTTTTGTATAACTATCTAATTACCACCAGCTTTCAAAATTGAAACTGCTTTATCTCCAAAAACATTATTAGCACCATAAGGAGAGCCGATACCATCCCACTTTTCCCATTTTTTAAGTTCAATATATTGTGGGTTACGAGATATTTGTTCCGCTTCCAACTGTATGGCCTCAGCTTTAAATTTTGCAGAAACAATCAATGCAGAGTCTCCCCTTGCCTTCTCAATTTTTGCATTAGCCAAATACTCCTCTTCTTTCTGCTTTTCTTTTGCCGTCAAGTTGCGCTGTTTTTGCGTTTCTTTTTCTTCAATTTGTTTGGCAATATTGGGTGGCAAATTCACATCAGATATTTCTACATAATTTAAGTTCAAGAAATTATTATCAAAATCACGAATTAGAATGTCTTCTATCTCTCCTTCAAGTGCCTCTCTCTTAGAACTATAAACCTGCTCGTAAGTATATCGTCCAATTACATCTTTTATCGCACCTTTCGCTTTGTCATCTATAAAAGTGGTATAATTTTCTCGATGCTTTTTGTGAAGCTTTGCAACATTTTGTGGTTCTATATTATAATTTACCGCCACTTCTAACATTACATCAGTTCCATTAATGTCCATAACTTGTGAATTGTATTGCTTGGACTTGTTTACTGTTTCGTAAGTAATCATTCTATTCCATGGCAAAATGAAGTAAGTACCCTCATCATAAATTTTATCTTCTTTGATACTTACTGAACTATATGGTTCAAAAACAAAACCATGCTCTCCGGGCTCTACATCCACCCATGAATTAAAAAAAATGATTAGCGCAATGAGCACTCCCACTCCAATCGCTATGTATTTAACTGTTAATTTATTTTCCATATCTATCTTTTTTTCCTTTTTTTAATACAATGTCCACCGTAAAATAAACAACAATGGCTATCAACAATAGAACGGCCACTTTAATAAAGGGTGGTCCTTTCATCAAATATTTAAAGCTAACATAAATAGTTCCACCTATGATTATGGAGGCTAATATTACTCTAAATAATTTCTTGACTTTTATATCCATACTTTACGAAATTACTAACATAAATTATCTATTAAAGTTTATTGGGAGTTCTTAACATTTCTTGATTTCATTAATCGCATTAATTGACACTATAAAAACATCAACTTCATCATATTTGTTCCAAAATTAGGTATTTTGCTCAGCGTCTTGTTCTTCTGGATAACTGTACTTCTTTTTATCAATTTGTTCATGATTCATTAGAGTTGAATGAATAACGACAGATATCACTAGCAATCCGTAGAGAAGCTTATCAAAATAGGAAACACTTTCAATGAAATATTGTAACCCTAACATCAAAAGCATAATGACAAAATGTAGCATAAGAGACCCTAGAAGTATCAGTGGATATATTTTTAGTTTGCGGTACATCATCACTAAGCCCAGAAGTATAAAAAACCATAGAAAAATATTAATGAAATAAAACTGCGTAAGAGCCTGCAAAAATGATTCACCATTATCTTCTATAAATCCAAGCTCTCTCCCATGCTTTCGTATAATGGCATTTACGGAGAAGTTTTTATGTTCCTTGATAAAGTCTGACATTTGTATGGCCATATAACTGAGTAAATTCCATACCATTAAAAGAAACCAAGCTATCAAATTAATTGTAAACACCCAACGAGTAAACCCGTCAGGCTTTCGCTTACCAAGTATCCACTTTCGTAACCGGATTATTAATGGCAGCGCATCTTCTGGACTTAATTTATCTAATTTTTCCCTATTTATTTTTATCCGCGGCATTGTTTCGTCGAACTGAGCAACGAAAATAAATAAAATTATAAGTTGCTCTTCAAGGAAAGTATTTTAATTCAGTTAAACGGGCGTTTTTATCTAGTAATTGATTAAATTAGGTGCGTTAATCATTTTCATAAGCCATTGCTTCTAAATTTAGTAATAAACGCAACAGCTACCTTTGGAACAAGGATACCAAGGGGCGGATATTACCTATTAGCGGGTGAAGGAGAGGAAAAAGAAATTCCACTTTACATGTGGGTAATCATTGGGTGCATTGCCCTTGTTATTCTGTCTTTTTTAGGCTACTTTTTATTTCATACGTTTAGTAAGCAGCTTGGATTTGGTCCTTTTTCCAAATACTTCAAAAAGAACAAAACCAACAAAGCATTTACTTTAGCTGTTTTAAGCAGTCATTTCATTAGAGCTAATCACATAAACGTATTTCAGCATTTTGCACAATTGCGCTTGCAATTGTTTCGTTATTTTGTGGATAAAGGCAAATATGCCCAGAAAGAACTTCAAGACCTACACAAGTTGCATAACTTAAATGAAATCTGTAATTGGATAAATGAGCAATACACCTTGGATGAAAAAGAACAGCTCATAGAAATGCTGATAAACATCTTATTTTTAAATGAAAGTGTATCAAAAAATGCGATCCAACAATTAAGAGACTTTAACTCCCAGCTTGACTTATGTGAAAAACATTTCTTTGCAACCATTCGCATTCGTCTCAATCACTTCACAGATCAACCCATAGTCAATGCTAAAAGACACCAACTTTTAGAAATATTGGAGCTCCCTGGAAACACAACTGACCAAACCATTATCAAAAAAAAGTACAGGACATTAGCAAAAAAATACCATCCCGATGCCAATAAAAAGGAAGACCCTAGTGTTAGAGAAGACAGAGCAAAACACTTTATGGCAATTAAAGCGGCTTATGAAGCGTTAATGAAACAATAAACCTATACTATTTAAATTTTCTGTAGTTCTTTATACTTTTTAATTGTTCCATATAAGATGTGTCTACAAGTGCATCAAAAAAGGCCGTTAACGCTGCTAACTCTTTTTCGTTAATTGTAAATGGTTGAAGAAGTGAATCTTTCAAGAAATGACTGGCGCCCCCGTTTTGATAATGCAGGATGACATCTGAAAGTGTTGCCAAGCTACCATCATGCATATAGGGTGCTGTGAGTGAAACATTTCTCAATGAAGGGACTTTAAATTTACCCATATCCGCACTATCTTTTGACACCCTAAATCTTCCAGGATCTTGATAATGAGCGTAAAGTCCGTTGTTCCTCATAGAAAAATCTGAAAAATGTGGTAATGCGTGGCATTGAATACAATTAAGTTCTTTTGCAAATAAGTTAAAGCCTCGTTTGACCTCTTCCGACACTGCTTTTTCATCACCGTTGTAATACCATTGATCAAAAGCAGCATTTTTACTCTCCATCGCTCGCTGAAACGATCCTAATGTTCGTGTTAACACGAATATGTCAAAGTCTCTTCCATAAATCAATTGAGACCAAACTCGATAATCCTGATCGTTTGAAAGTCTATCAATTAACGCTTGTAAATCTGAGTTAGCCAATTCAATAGTGTCTCTGATTGGTGCAAGCGCTTGAATTTCTAAAGTAGCGATTGCTCCATCACGCATGAAATAAGGATGATCAACAAGGTTCAATAGCATTGGTGAATTCCTATCCGTTGTAAACCCATGAATACCAATGGATTTGGGTTTGCCGTCCGTAAATGCTTTTTCTGGAAGGTGGCAGCTAGCACAGGCCATTGTTTCATTGTACGACAATCTTTTATCAAAAAACAAATGAGCTCCCATTACAATTGCTAGGCTGTCTTTTTGTGAAGCTGTAAATGGGGCTGTTGTTTTATTTTCTGTATTGCAACTTTGTAGAAGCAATAGGGAAAATAAAAAACACAGAATTCTTATAATCAAGGTATTAATGTTATTTGTTTAAATATTTTCTTAACATATTAGCAGCCAATAAACAGGCTATCTCTATGTTTCTAGTGCGATTATTTCCAATTTGAAAACGTTCAGCAATGACTTCTTTCGGTGTTGCCAAAGCGATCCAAACAGTACCAACTGGCTTATCGGCTGTACCTCCATCTGGTCCGGCAATCCCGGAAATGGCTATACAAAAAGTTGTTTGTAGTTTTTTTTGTCCTCCTAGTGCCATTGCTTTTACTACAGGTTCACTTACCGCACCATGATTTTCCAGTGTTAAGGGGGCCACACTTGCCAATGCTATTTTCAAAGCATTGGAATAAGTCAATAATCCACCTTGAAAAAAATCGGAGGCACCTTGAAATTGGACAAAACTATGCGCTAGTAGACCTCCTGTGCAACTTTCTACGGTTGACAGCGTAGCATTATTTTTGCGTAATATTGAACTTACGGCTTCATAAATTGTAACGCCGTTTTTGCCATAAACATAATGGGGAAGTTCTTTTTCCAACTCCTCAAAGTAATCATCGATTAATTGCTTGTCCTGTGCTCCTCTTTTGGAGGTTAATCGCAATTTCACAATACCCGGAGAAGGTAAATATGCTAAGCTTAATCCATCTTTATAAATCCTATCCTCCCAGCTTGCTATTTTAGCTGCCAGAGCAGACTCCCCTATCCCGGTCGTCATTAATGTTTGGTGGTACATCCCTTTAACACCAAAATAGTCCACTGCACGAGGAATCACCTCGTTTTCCATTAAGGCTTTCATTTCGTATGGAACGCCAGGCATGGAAACCAAAACTTTACCATTTCTTTTAAACCACATACCAGATGCTGTACCTAGATGATTGTCCAATACAATACAATCCTTTGGAAGTTCAGCTTGTTTGATATTCGCCGGCAGCATATCTCTTCCTTTTGCAGCAAAATAACTTTCTATTCTTTTGAGCACATCTTGTTTTAACTCAAGTTCTGAATCAAAAAAATCACATAAAGTTTCTTTGGTAATATCATCTTTAGTCGGCCCTAATCCCCCCGTCACAATAATTAATTGACTTCGCTCAAAGGCCTCTGTAATTGCAGCTAAAATTTCTTCTTTTGAGTCAGAAATAGTTGTCGATCTTGCGATATTCATTCCATTTAAGGATAATTGTTGGCCAATCCAAGCAGCATTTGTGTTTACTGTCTGACCAATTAGTAATTCATCTCCTATGGTAATGATATCTACATTCATTTTTTACTAAATTAAACAATTTCAACAAAAATATTTGTAAGTTTGAAATCAAAATTGAAATTAATGAAAAAAATTACAATAGTCGCTTTTTTAAGCGCAACAATTTGGTTAATGCCCTCTTGTGATGTTTTGGGAGACGTCGCAGGCGCTGTTATATCAGATAACGGAGGAGGGACTCGCAGTTTGACCAATCAAGAAGTTGTATCTGGTTTGAAAGAAGCGTTAACAATAGGTGTTAGAAATGCTGTGGATTTAACCTCTGTAACTGACGGCTTTTTAGGAAATAGTGCTATTGCTTTACCATTCCCTCCAAGTGCGTTGCAAATGAGAGAAAGAGCGATTCAATGGGGTCTAGAAGGTCAAGTGAATAGAATTGTTGAAACTTTGAATAGAGCTGCTGAAGATGCCTCCAAAGAAGCTGCCCCAATATTTGTCAATGCCATTAGAAACATGAGTATTCAAGACGGGTTTCAAATTTTAAATGGGGGTAATGGTGCTGCAACGACTTTTTTAAGAAATGCAACTACACCAGAATTAATCACTGCCTTTTCTCCTAAAGTGCAGACTTCTATAGAAAAAGTAAGATTGACAGAGCATTGGGAGCCAGTTATGACAAGATACAACCAAGCGATGCTTATTACCGGGGGGCAAAGAGTGGAAACAGACCTTAATGCTTATGTAACAGAAAGAGCAATAGATGGGGTTTTTGTAATGGTAGAAAGAGAAGAAAATAAAATTAGACAAGACCCAGCCGCGAGAGTAACAGACTTACTATCAAGGGTTTTTGGTAGCGTAAACGGATAATACAATATGACAGAATCATTAGCCCCCTCAGAACTTATTATTAATCCAGATGGTTCTATTTATCATCTGCACTTAAAACCAGGGGATCTCGCTAAAAAGATCATAATCGTTGGTGACCAAGATCGGGTTAAGAAAATAGGTGATTTTCTAGATGAAGTTACCTTCACCGTGCAAAACAGAGAATTTGCTACAATAACAGGGCTTTATAAAAATAAAGCAGTTTCTATCGTTTCTACTGGAATCGGGACAGACAATATAGATATTGTTGTTCAAGAAATAGATGCTGTATTCAATATTGATTTTACCACCAGAAAACCCAAAGAAAATTTAACACAAATAGACTTTGTTCGCATTGGAACATGCGGTATTCTGGAAGATGAAATTCCGGTTGGTTCTTTTCTATTATCTACTGCAGCAGTAGGTTTAGACAATGTAGGACATTTTTATGAAATCCATGAAAATAAATCAATTACAAATATTTTAACTGCCTTAACTAACGAACTTCCTCTTCCCAACAAAATAGTACCATACATGGCGGAAGCCTCTAAGGACTTGAATCAACGACTAAAAAATGCTGATGTCTATGAGGGAATTACAGTAACTAGTTCTGGATTCTACGGGCCTCAAGGAAGGGCGCTGCGACTCCAAATTAAAACCAACGAACTTATAGAGGCATTGCATGATTTTGAATTCGAAGGACAAGGTTTACAAAATTTAGAAATGGAGTGTTCTGCCCTGTTTGCACTTAGCCAGGCACTAGGACATCAATCCACAGCCATTTGCTTGGGGTTAGCCAATAGAAGGCTAGGCACCTTCGCTGAAAATTATTCCAATAGAATGGAAACATTGATTTTACATGTTTTGAAAAACATATAAATTGAATTCTTTCAATATTTTTTTATAAAATAAGGTTGAAAAATTTAACTTTTTTTTATATTTGAAGAAACACTTTGTATGTCTAACTTATCCCCAATTTCTGGAGCATTAGGAAAGAAAAGAGCTGCCCATTTGCTTCGCAGAACAACTTTTGGACCCAATATAGCTCAAATTGATGCTTTTGCAACCTTAGGCGCTGAGGATGCTTTAAATCAGTTATTGTCGCCTTCAGTTGTTCCTCCAGCCCCAATTGATCCTTTATCTGGGACAGATTGGATTCACCCGAATACACCTGCTGCAAATGGCTCCAATGGCGATTTAGCAGACTATACCAAAGCCTGGTGGATGGAAAGTATGCGCACCTCCGACACAAATTTAACTGAAAGAATGACTTGGATTTACCACGCGCACTTTCCAATGATACATTCCAGAATAGATAATAGACCTCAATTTGCTTACGATTATATTCGATTACTTAGACATTATGCACTTGGTAATTTCAAAAAGCTTTGTAAAGCAATCTGTATTGATAACGCAATGTTGGTGCATTTAGATGGTCATTTGAATATTAAGAGCGTACCACAGGAGAATTTTGCACGGGAATTTTTAGAGTTGTTTACGGTTGGTAAAGGACCCGAAATTGGACCTGGTAATTACACCACATTCACTGAGCAAGACGTTGTAATGGCTACAAAAGTGCTAACTGGCTGGGGAATTGATTTAGATTTTGCTACCATAGATAATGAAACTGGAATTCCAACTGGAAAAGTAAAATCAAACGGTAGCATGGCTACCCAACACGATATAAGCGCCAAGCAATTTTCAAGCGCGTTTAACAATACAGTTATTTCAACCAATGAGATTGTCAATAATAATGCTACAGTGCAAGCTGTATATGATGAATTAGATGACTTTATTGACATGATTTTTGACGCTCCATATACAGCTATTAATATTTGCAAACGTTTATATAGGCAGCTAGTCTATTTCAAAATAACACCGAGCGTTGAACAAAACATCATATTGCCATTAGCTCAAGTTTTAAGAGATAACGATTACGAAATCAGTGCTGTCTTAGAAACACTTTTAAAAAGTGAGCATTTTTATGACGAAGACAATAATATTACCGAGGACGACGTGCAAGGAGCTATTATCAAATCACCAATGGATTTGGTCATTGGCACCATACGCCTTTTTGAACTTGACATCCCAGAAAACATAAGTAATTTAACAAGTCATTACGCGCTATATAGTCAACTCGATAACCATTTAGAGTCGCAAGGATTATACTTCTTAGAACCTTACGATGTGGCTGGTTATGATGCTTATTTTCAAGTTCCTGATTTTCATCGTTATTGGATTTCTGCCAACTACTTAGCTAATCGCTATAAGTTCATAGAAAATATAATAAATGGTTATATGGTAATGGGTGATACCGTTTTACAACTTGACATTGTGGCCTTCGTTAAAAACAATTGTTCCTTACCAGATAACGCTACTGTTTTAATTTCGGAACTTTGTGAATGGTTATTTCCCATAACCTTAGACCCTGATAGAATGAACTATTTTAAGGATGCTATTTTATTAGATCAGTTATCTGAAGTAAACTGGATGATAGAATGGAATACTTACATTGCTACGAATGATGACTCAAACGTTAGGGTTCAGTTAGAAACACTAGCTATTGCAATGATGCAATCGCCGGAATATCAACTTTATTAACCTGCGAACTATGAACAGAAAAGATTTTTTGAAAATTTCCTCTTTATTTGGTGGAACATTGTTAATGAATATGAAAGGAGTAAAGGTCCACGCGATGGAAAACAATTTCTTTCTAAATGATTTAGCGAAATCGAGTACGAATGATAAAATATTAGTGCTTATTCAACTCCATGGAGGAAATGATGGGCTTAACACAGTCATACCCATTGAAAATTACGGACACTACTATCATCATAGACCAAATGTTGCTATTCCTGAAACTGGAAATAGAAAGTATATTCAATTAGACCCAAATCTTCCAGATGCTAAACAGGTTGGTTTACATCCAGATATGATTGCCTCTAAAGAGATGTATGACAATGGTGAAATGGCGGTCATACAAAATGTTGCTTATGCCAACATGAATGGCTCTCATTTCAGAAGCCGGGACATTTGGTTTATGGGAGGAGATTATAATGAAAGTTTTA
>JAFIEX010000106.1 GCA_020832365.1 Crocinitomicaceae bacterium | reverse complement strand
TCTATGCCAATTAAGGAGGGCGAGTCATCCAATGTCATCTTCAGTGCTGATCCATACATTTCTGTTAATGCAAATGACCTTAAGCATCAGTTTGAATATAAAAAGCAGCATTGGTTATCAGAAGGTGTTCAAAATCCTTTTAAACTAAATTTCCAACTTCCTAATCAACCCAAAATTAATATTGAATATGTTTCTTATTTAGAAAACTTTTTGGACACTGTAATAATAGCTGATTCTATTCAAGGTAGAGCATTAGATTTCGTAGTTAAAGGGGAAACAGAGTTTTTGTTTGATAACGCTCAGCGCGTAATAGGTGGCCTAAACTTTTCGTTTAATAAAGCTAATCCCGGTCCTGGCGTGAACATTTGGGAAGAAGGAGGAGACTTGTGGATGAGTGCTGTTGTTCCTTTTCAAATTGTTGACATGATGATGCTCAACAAAGAAGATCAAGTAAATAATAGGTTAGATAGTGCAGCTGTAACTATTATTCCCAGCGATAGCACCATTCGTTTTTACAATGGTCGGTTGTATGTTTTCGAAAATGAAAGCATCATGTTTCGGGAGATTCGTAACAATATCGCTCAAACAAGAATAAAAGCCAAACAAAGAGATGAAGGAACACATTACTTAACTATTCGTGTTTCTTCTGAAAGTAATTCGCAACTGGTTGAATTGCCAGCTAATCATGACAGAATTATGGATCCTGTATACTTTCAATTTGAAGGCATTAATTTTGAAATAGGATATGGCGCAAAACCAATTTTCTTGCCGTTTTATGTTAAATGTCGAGATTTTCAATTGGATAGATACCCAGGCTCTAATATGGCAAGTTCTTTTGCTTCTGAAGTTACTGTGATTGATGAAGATAATGGCGTTACTTTTGATAAAAGGATATTCATGAATAATGTAATGGATTATAATGGTTTTAGATTTTTCCAATCCAGTTATTTTCCAGATGAGTCAGGTACTGTATTAAGTGTTAATTACGATTGGTGGGGTACAAATGTAACATACCTCGGTTATTTGCTAATGACTGTTGGCATGATGCTTTCTTTGTTCGCTCCCAAGGGCAGGTTTATGTTGTTAAATAATTTAATTAAAAAATCTAGAGAAAATAGGGCGAAGATGAATGTTTTGATTTTGGCTTTATTAAGTTCAAGTTTGGTGTTTGCACATGGAGATCATGACCACGACCATAATCACGACCATGACCACCATCATGAAGAAGCTCAGGAACCCCGAAATTTGGAAGAGGTAGAAACGCCAAAATTCAGTTTTGCATACATTACAAAAGAGCAATCAAAGGATTTAGCTAGTTTATTGGTGCAGGACTACGACGGTAGAATTATTCCTTTTCATACCTTGAGTGATAGGGTGTTAAGAAAGGTATATCAAGACAATCAATTCGATGGAAAAAATGCAGTGCAGGTGGTCTTTAGTTTTCATCTATTTCCCGATTATTGGTGGGATAAACCTATTGTATATGTTTCTGCGAAAATTAGAGACGGCATAGGTCTAGGGAAACATGCTTCCATGCTAGAATTAGAAGAAGAGGATGGGAATTTTAGGTGGCTAGAAGAATACCAGAATGCCTTTGAAAAGCCTGAGTCGAAAAGAACGGAATTTGACAAGCAAATCATGAAGCTCGGTGAACGTTACCAAGTTTTAAAAGAGGTGTTTACATATCAACATTTGCGAATTGTTCCAGTTCCTGGTGATTTGAATGGATTATGGGTTTGGCCATTTTCTATTGATTTAAGAGAACTAGATCAAACAGGAAACAAGTTAGCTGGTGATTTTTTAAGAGCTATGTTTATGGTTACGCAAGGCCAAGAAAAATATGCTGTAGCTAAAGCTGCCTTAGATGATTTAATAGAGCATCAATGGTCTTTGCTTGAAATATATCGCAATATTAATCCGAGTGCTGAATTACCCGACCAAAGTAAAATTGATGCGGAAATATTTTATAATGAACTGAATGCTTTCAATAGAATTCAGAACATTTATTTCATTCTTGGTTTCTTAATGTTGATCGTCTTTTTTATTCAAGCATTAGTTAAACAAAATGATAGGATGAAAACGATGTTCAAGCGAATCACTATTCCTTTTGTGATTCTCGTGGTGGTTGTTTTTATATTGCATGGACTTGGTCTAGGATATCGTTGGTATATTTCAGGTCATGCTCCTTGGAGTAATGGTTATGAAGCGGTTATCTTTATTGCATGGACAACCGTTCTATCTGGTTTTTTATTTACGCGCAAAAACCCAGCGGTATTGCCAGCTACAGCTTTATTAGCTGGTATGATGCTATTTGTGACAGAGCTAAATTTATTAGATCCAGAAATCACACCTTTGCAGCCTGTATTGAAATCATACTGGCTGATGATTCATGTCGCAATTATCACATCTTCCTACGGGTTTCTTGGACTCTCAGCCATATTGGCCATCGTCAATATGACGTTGTACTTATTTAGAAATAAAAATAATAAGCGCAGATTAAACATGAATGCCAATGAATTAACGGCTGTTTCTGAAATGTCTATGACTATTGGCTTATTTATGTTGACAATTGGAACTTTCCTAGGTGGTGTTTGGGCAAATGAATCTTGGGGACGCTATTGGGGTTGGGATCCTAAAGAGACTTGGGCTTTAGTTTCAGTATTGACGTATGCTATTATTTTACACCTGCGATTTATCCCTAAATTGGGTGATAAGTTTATCTTCAATGTTTTTGCTCTTTGGGGCTATTCCGCTATTTTATTTACCTTCTTTGGTGTGAATTTCAAATTAGTCGGATTACACTCTTATGCTCAGGGAGACGGTGTCGCAGAAACACCTTTATGGGTTTGGACAACAATTTTTGTGTTTTTCTTGTTTACTATTGCGTCGGCTGTTCGATACGTTATAACAAAACAAAGATAATATGGTACTTCACGATTTTAAAGTAAAGGATTTAAAGGGAAACGATTTTGATTTTGCTGAATTAAAAGGTAAAAAAGTGATGGTGGTGAATACGGCATCTGAATGTGGCTTAACTCCCCAATATACCCAATTACAAGAGCTTTATGAGCAAAATAAGGATAATGACTTCACAGTTGTTGGTTTTCCCTGTAATGATTTTGGTGCGCAAGAGCCTGGCTCTGAGAGTGAAATAGCTTCTTTTTGCACTAAAAACTATGGCGTTACTTTTCCGATATTAGAAAAAGTAACAGTGAAGGGAGCGAAAAAGCACCCAATTTATGAATGGATTTTATCTGAGTCAGGTAAACATGGTCAAGATGAAGAAATTCAGTGGAACTTCCAAAAGTTTCTATTTGACGAGCAAGGTGCTTTTGTAAAATGTTTAGCGCCAACCGTTTCTCCAGTAGATGATCAAATCTTAACTTGGTTGAATGGTAAATAAAGTGGATATTTTAGCGATTGGTGCTCACCCGGATGATGTAGAGCTCTCAGCTGCAGGCACAATATTGAAACATGTCTCGCTAGGTAAAACAGTGGCCTTATTAGACTTAACAGAAGGGCAACTGGGTTCTAGAGGTTCTGTGCAAGAAAGATATCTAGAGGCTGCGAATGCTGCTAAAGTTCTGGGAGTTCAGTATAGAAGTAATTTAAAACTTCAGGATGGTTTTTTTAATGAGGATGAAGAAACCTTGAAGAAACTCATTACTCAAATTCGAAGATTTCAACCAGAGATTGTCTTAGCTAACGCGCCAAGTGATAGACATCCTGATCATGCAAGAGCTTCAAGGCTAGTTGAAAGAGCATGTTTCCTATCAGGTTTATTGAAGATTCAAACGGAATGGGATGGACAAGCGCAAGCACATTGGAGACCAAAACAATTGTTTTTTTACATTCAAGATAATCACTTAAAGCCTGATTTTGTGGTTGAAGTAACGCCTTTTAAGGAACGAAAAATGGAGGCTATTTTGCAGTATAAAACCCAGTTTTTTAATCCAGAAATAGATGGTCCAGCAACACCCATATCAGGTAAAGATTTTCTAGCTTTTCTTGAAGCACGAATGATAGAAATGGGGCGCTGTATTCATGTTCCGTTTGCAGAAGGATTTATAAGCTATAAAACTTTTGGTGTTCACAATTTATTCGATATCCACTAGATCGCTATACAAATTTCTGAAAGCATTTTGTACGGCGGGAGCTTGAAATTGGGCAACACTTCTCTGCAAACTTTGTACTGTATAACTGTCTTTTTTACGCGTCATGGCTTTCATTGCTGCGGTGAGTGCTTTTTCATCTCCTGGGTTTACCAAAATACCATTGTTTTCATTGATAAATGCCTCAGGCCCTCCACATTTTGTTGCAATAACAGGTATTCCTGCTGCTAAGGCTTCTGCGAGTGTTAGACCGAATGTTTCAAAATTACTAAATGAGATTAGGAAATCGTAACCCTCATAAAGTGCTAACACAGAATCGTTTGGTAATCTACCCAAAAATTGCACACCTTTTATTTCGTTATCGATAACGAAACCCTTAATTTTATAGCCATCCGGACCGTCACCAATAATGTCTAATTGCCAATCCTTATGATCAATTTGAAAAGTTTTGAAAGCTGTAAGTATTCCAGTAATATTCTTTGTGTTATCAACTAAATCAGCTACAACTATAATTTTCTTTTTGGTGACTTTTTGTTCTTTTACTTTGATTTCCGGAACAATATTAGGTACAATCTTTACGTTGGCCGTTGTCTTTTCCTGAATGGATATGGCCAAGGTTTTAGATACAGCAGTAATGCGGTTGGCTCTTTTGAAAAAAGATTTTCTAACAATAGAAGGACGATAAGATTTATTTAACCAGCCATGCCAATGTTCCGAAATGATATAGGGGCAGTTCCATATTTTAGAGAAATAACTTACTAAGAGTGTGCTTCTTCTAGGTACGTGGACATGAATTGCGGAGGGGGAGGTTTCCAATTTTTTCATAATATGAAAAAGTAGCCTCCAATAATTCCAACGATTTCTGATTTTTTGCCATTTAGTGTATTGTTTGTAGGTTCCTTTTAAAATATCTAAACCAAGATGATTGTGTTTTTCTATAATAAATGCTTGATTTAAGTCCTTATCTGCCTCAATAACAATAGTTAAACACTGATGAATAGCTTGAATAGCTTGAATATGTTTGACAATAAAAATTCCTAGCTGAGGGTCTTCCGAATTAGGGAACCACTCAGCGATATGGAGGATATATTTACTTGAATTTTCTAGCATCTTGAACGCAAAGATGCAAATAAAATAGCCCCATTTCTTAAAAAAAATTAAAACCTATACATTATGTTATTGTTAAATCGCAAAAGAATACTTAATTTCACGAACTAAATTTAAAATTATAACGATGAAAAAACTTTTACTCTCAGTTGCACTGTTTTCATTTATGGCTTCAGCTTCAGCACAAGTTATTTTTTCCGTTGAATCGCCGCCTGCAATTCAAGGAAGTTATGACATGACCTTTGCACCATCAGGAAATGATTGGACGCAGATGGTAGATTTAATGGATCCTAATAATGCTGTAATTCAGGAGATGGTAAGAGCTGGCGATGCTACAGCTGCTGACTCGCTTGGATGTGCGAGTCTAATTACACCTCTCGGAGGATTAGTTACAGGCTTAAACTTGTCCAATGCCGGATCAGCTTATGTGATCGGTAACGACATTGCTACTTCAACCAATGGAAGTGGAAGTGGCTTAACTGTTGATATCACACTTTTGATGAATGAAGGAGCGGCATTGGCTGTTGATTTGCTTACAGCTGGTGAAACTTATGCTTCAGCTAACGGTGTTGCTACAACTGGTGGCAATGGTACTGGTTTAACAGTTGACATTGTAGTTGATGCTGCTGGCGAAGTTACAAGCATTATCATCAATGATGGTGGTGCAGATTATGAAGTAGGTGATGTGATTACAATTGATGGAGGAGATGGCAATGCAACTTTTGAAATTACGGCTGTTGCTGTTGGAAGTGTAATGGAGGTATCTGTAAACCAAGGAGGTTTAGGTTATGCTTCAGGTGATGAGATTACCATTTTAGCTGGTGATGAAAATGCTGTGTTTACAGTTGCGACAACTACTGGTAAAGTAGCAATGGTTTACCGTGGAGACTGTGAGTTTGGATTAAAAGCATTAAATGCGCAAAATGCAGGAGCTTCTGCTGTTGTAATTG
Source organism: Crocinitomicaceae bacterium (assembly GCA_020832365.1). GTDB lineage: Bacteria > Bacteroidota > Bacteroidia > Flavobacteriales_D > Crocinitomicaceae > JAFIEX01. Next base: position 4,111 of record JAFIEX010000106.1, on the reverse strand, counting down.
TGAATAATGTTTCTGGTGCTCCTCTAGGGATGGCTGCTGGTGCGAATGGTGCAAATGTATCTATTCCTGTTGTGATGATTTCAGATGTTGACGGAGCGTTAATTCGCGCTACTATGGAAACTGAACCAGTGGAAGTTTTTATTGGAAACAAAACTGGATTTTTTGCAAATGATGTAGGATCAAGACCAGGTAGCATTGTTCGCGCTCAGGCTTTTGGTAATTTTGATTTATTAACGCAAGATGATCAAGATTTTGAAGTACAAATGGGTGGTTGGGTTTACAATTATGGTTTTAATAATCAAACGAACGTTACCCTTTCTGCTACAATTGAACTAGATGGAAACATTTTATACAATGAGTCTTCTAATGCAGTAGATATTACTGCTGCTGATAGCAATTATTTTACGCTACCAACATTTAGTCAGAACAACTATGATGTTGGTTACTACAAAGTAACTTATACAATTGCTAGTGACTCTATAGATGACTATGATTTTGACAATACGGTAAGATCTGATTTCGCCGTAAGTGATGAGTATTTCTCTTACAGTAGATTAGATGAAAACGACTTATCTTTGTTAAGCCCTGGTGGTTTGAGATCTGGAAGTACTTATATGGAATCTTGCATTGTATTTGATAGTCCAAATGCCGAAAGAGTAGGTGCATACGGATTAACTTTCTCTGCATATGCAAGAGCTGGATCAGAGTTAGAAGATTTTGGAATTGAAGGAACTCCGGTAATTGTAACAGTTCAGCAGTGGAATGACAATTTTGTTGACTTGGACGATCCAAATTTAGGTGTAGGAAATATCAATGAGATTGCATTCTTGGAATATGTTTTTGGTCCTTATGAGGATGGTGATAAAGTAACTGCAATTTTTGATGAGCCAGTAATCTTGAATAATAACCAACGTTATTTATTCTGTGTAAACATTGATCCATTTGATGATCTATTCCTTGGATTTGATAGAGCGGTGGATTATGGACAGAATATTAGCAACACTTTTAGACAGCCCCTATTTCCTGTTGTTTCAGGAGACAATGTTAGTACCGCTAATTTCTTCCTAAGAGGTTTTGGTGACGATGCTGCTCCCGCCTTTGGTATTAATTTATTTGATATTGCAGAGCTGAGCTTACAAAACGAGCAAAAAGCAATCAAAATGAAGGCTTATCCTTCTCCTGCCGATAGCTATGTTACTGTTGATTTCCAAGGTCATGATGTTGCTTCAATTGAAGTTAGAAGTTTGACTGGTCAGTTAGTAAGATCTGCTTCTGTAGAGAAAGGTCAAATGCAAAAAACAATTGACGTTAACGGTTTGGAAAACGGGTTGTATTTATTCCGTGTGAACTTGAGCAATGGTTTGTTTACAACATTAAACGTCGTGGTTAGTCACTAACCTCATTTATAATCATTATTGAAGAAGGTGGTTGTCAATTTGGCAACCACTTTTTTGTTTTAGCCTATTTTCGAATTGATAAATGTATTACATGATAAAATTGTTACTTTTGCAGGAAAATTAATCAACATGTCACATCATATTTTACCAGGAGTTGCCTCAGGTGACCAAGTTCAGGAGATTTTTAGGTATGCCAAAGAAAAAGGTTTTGCGCTACCTGCTGTTAATGTGGTAGGGTCAAGTTCTGTAAATGCTGCTATAGAAGCTGCTGCAAGGATGAATGCCCCAATTATTATTCAATTTTCTAATGGAGGAGGATTATATAATGCGGGTAAATCATTATCTAATGAAAATGAAAAAGCTGCTATTGCTGGTTCTATTGCAGGAGCGCTTCACGTGCATACACTTGCAGAGTTATACGGCGCAACAGTAATTTTACATACGGACCATTGCGCTAAAAAATTGTTGCCATGGATAGATGGTTTATTAGACGCTAGCGAAAAACATTTTGCGCAAACCGGAAAACCATTATTCAGTTCTCACATGATTGACTTATCTGAGGAACCAATAGAGGAAAATATTGCGATCTGCAAAGAGTACCTTAACAGAATGGATAAAATAGGTATGACGTTAGAAATAGAACTAGGTATTACTGGTGGAGAAGAAGACGGCGTGGATAATACAGGTATTGATTCATCGAAGCTTTACACTCAGCCAGAGGAAGTTGCTTATGCATATGAAGAATTATCTAAGATAAGTAAGCGCTTTACAGTTGCAGCAGCTTTTGGAAATGTTCATGGCGTTTATAAGCCCGGAAATGTTGTTTTAACTCCGGTAATTTTGAAAAACTCTCAAACATATATTCAAAAGAAGTTTAATACAGGTCATAATCCTGTTGATTTTGTTTTTCATGGTGGCTCAGGTTCTTCTGTTGAAGAAATTAGAGAAGCAATTAGTTATGGTGTAGTGAAAATGAATATCGATACAGATTTACAATTTGCTTTCACTTCTGGTGTTAGGGCTTATATTGATGAAAACATGGAATTTCTTAGAACTCAAATTGGAAACCCTAATAATCCTGATGAACCAAATAAAAAATATTACGATCCGAGGAAATGGATGAGAAAAGGTGAGGAGGCATTTGTGAAGAGATTAGAGCAAGCTTTTTCTGATTTAAATAATGTTCAAACACTCTAAGCTATTGCCTTATACAAAATATTACTTAACTTTGAAATATGGGATGGTTTAAAAGAAAAACAGAGGGGATAACGACTTCTACTAAGGATAAAAAAGAAACTCCTGAGGGGCTTTGGTATAAATGCCCTAAATGTCAAACTGTTGTGACATCTGAAGATCATGCAAGTAACTTTTTTGTTTGTGAAAGATGTAGTTACCACGAAAGAATTGGTTCTGAGGAGTACTTTCAGATTTTATTTGATGATGGAGCATACAAGGAATTAGACAAAGGACTCGCGTCAAGTGACCCGTTGAAATTTGAAGATACCAAAAAATACGTCGATAGAATCAAGGAATCACAAGCTAAAACCAATTTAACAGATGCTATTCGAACAGCCTACGGCAAATGTGATGGACAAGACTTAGTTATTGCTGCAATGGATTTTAAATTCATTGGAGGTTCTTTGGGTTCCGTTATGGGTGAAAAAATTGCAAGAGCAATTGATAAAGCTATAAAGACAAATTCAGCATTTATGATTATCTCCAAGTCTGGAGGTGCCAGAATGATGGAGGCAGGTTTATCATTGATGCAGATGGCTAAAGTTAGTGCAAAACTAAACTTATTGTCAGAAGCTAAATTGCCCTATATTTCCTTCTTAACTGATCCTACAACAGGTGGAGTGACTGCTTCTTTTGCTATGCTTGGTGATATTAATATTGCAGAACCTGATGCCTTAATTGGTTTTGCAGGTCCGCGCGTTGTTAAAGAAACGATCGGAAGAGATTTGCCGGATGGCTTCCAAAAATCAGAGTTTCTTTTGGAACATGGCTTTCTGGATTACATTGTAGAAAGGCATAACTTGAAAAAAGAAGTTTCACACTCTATTCGACTGTTTACAAGTTGATTCCAATTTTGATGAAATGAATTAAAGTCGCTCTTTTGGCGACTTTTTTTACGTGTAATTGTTTTTCTGTTTGTTTGCTTTGTTTTACTCCCTTAACATTTAATACTATTCACTGCACGCCATACGTAGGCTCACCAAACCGTATAAGCGGTCACAATGACTTCAATGGCATCAGTGAATAGTCTATCGAATATTTGTGAGCTCTACGATACACACTTAGTTTATAGAATTGTATCCTATCATAAGGATTAAACTGGGATGAATTCTGCAAAGATGGAAAACCTAAAAAGATGCAATAAAAAAGAACTTCCATTCGTCGTATTTGACTTGATGATGAATTAAAGATCAATTTATAACTGCTATGTGGTTAAAAAAAGTGCTTTAATTAACAAAAATATTAACTTAGTGGTATAAATGGCTGCATCAAATAAAATAACAGTTTTTACTGATCAGTATGTCCCTTTCGAGTTTGAACTAGATACAATAAGTCAGAGACTTTTAGCTTTACTTATTGACATTGCCATTCTCGGGATTTACTTAATTGTAATGTCACTAATTACAGCGTATGCTTTTTTAGGTGCTTCAATTTACGATACAGATAGTTACACACTTTGGTTTGTTATCTATATTTTA
>JAFIEX010000105.1 GCA_020832365.1 Crocinitomicaceae bacterium | reverse complement strand
TTGATATTGTTGCCGTAAACGATTTGAAGAAAACTTTACTAATTGCAGAAGTCAAACGTAACATCAAAAAGGTTAATATTGAAACCCTCAAAAATAAATCTGAAAACCTATTGGTTAATTTCGGTGATTACAAAGTGATGTTTAAAGGATTTTCGTTGGAGGATATGTGATAAATTCATTTTTTATAATCCTCTAAGTGCTTTATCATTGTCAAAGTAACCAAACCAATTATTTAGCGTTACAACATTATGCAGTTTTATCGCCTTATAATAATTTCGGTTTTTGTGTTGAGTTTTTCCTGTCTAAAAGCGCAAGAAGCAAAACGGTTCAAAATTCCAATTACAAAAATTGCACTTTCGGAGATAGTTCCGAAGATAAAAAGAGACACTATAGTTGAGCAAAAAAGTTTTGAGGTAACGCAATTCATAACACTTGGAGCGTACAAAGAATTTCTCACTTTTTTAGCACAAGCATACGATGAAAACAAAGCTATTCCTTACTCTCCTGATTCTAGTATTTGTCTAGCTTTTGAAGACTATACTGCTTATCTAACAGATACGATTTACGAAAAATATCCTGTGCTGGGTGTTTCATGGGAAAACGCGATGAGTTATTGTATTTGGCGCTCACGACAAGACGGAATAGTACAACAAGGTTTTTACTATCAATTACCCAACTTCACGGAGTATGCTGCAATTCGAAAAATGGACAGCTTGAAATCTGAGCTGAATTTGATTCATGAGGATTATTCGGAATGGTCAATGGTTTCTAAAGATGAGACTTTATTGGAGTTTGCCGTGAGAAGAAAAATAAATATTAGCTTTTTGAACTATATTTACTTAGGAGAAGAAAAAGATCAGCCAGCCATGAAACGAAAAGAAATTCTCGGCAATAATTTTCATTTTAAACGTAAAAACGTATTCATTAACGACTTTCTATCTTTTCATCAGTTTAAAGGTTATCATTATGTTGGGTTTCGAATGATAAAAAATGAGATTCCGAATGAAGATGATAGCACTATATTTTTAGATATATTAAGGCTTTACGATTATGAATAAATTATTGTTTTTACCGATTTTGGTGTTTACATTGGCTGTATTTGGGCAGAAAAATCCAATTATTCAGGAATACGCAGGATGCTTCCATGGAGCGTATGAATCTTTTCACGACAATGGAAATACAAAGGCCAAAGGGAATTTCTATTTCAACAGAAGAATAGGGGATTGGAAAGTGTTTGATGAGTTTGGAAAATTATTGGTACATCGTTTTTACGATAGTCTTGGTCATGTAAAGATTATCGTCCCCAAAACTGCCGACGACGAAGTGATTAAATTATTGAATCAACCGAGATTTCGATTGCATAGAGATAGCATTGGTAAATATGTTTATCAGCATATTTCCGAGGGAGATGTTGTTTGGTCAAAAAGAGTATGGAGTTATTTTCCTGTTGAAAACAACGAAAACTTTTATGCTTTCGATTGGTTGGGGTTGTTGAATCGGTTTGAGCTGCAAGAGGATTTGTCCTCAAAGCGCATAGTCACCGTTTATAAAAATGATCAGTTTAGCAAGTTTTATGAAGATACCGAAGAAATAGCTACACAAAATTTTGAATTGCTCGGAATTGGTTTGAAAAAGGATTATTTCTATGATATTGCCAGTAGAAAAATGGATGCGCGGGTGCTAGCGGTGACACTTTTTATAAAGGATACAACTAATAATATTCGAAAAGATCTGACTTTATACCTACCCACAGATTTACGACCGTTTTTGGTAAAGCAAATAATACAGCATGAAGATCCAACAATTACTAACCTCGACGACTTGTTTTACTTTAATGCCTACAATGAAATCATCTACAAGGAAGAATCTTGGAAAGAAAAAACAGTTCAATTATTTCATCCAAAAGAAGCCAATAACTTTTCCCAGTTTTCAAAAGAGGTAAAGATTCAAATCATTGAAGAGGAACATAGTTATTGGGTGGCAGTGTGATTTAGGACGTTTAAACCACTATTTTTGAGTCTTATGAAAATTACTGTTTATATCCTTTCAATTTTAGTATTGTTGCTATTAAGCTTTTTTCTTAAGGTTGAAAATAGGTCTTTTTTACCAATTATTTGGATGGGTTATGGTTTTGTATATCATGGATTTATGTTTGCAAGAGGTTCCTTTAGGTTGAATCAGCATTTAATTACCAAACACAGGGACTTCCTAATACAAAACAAAATATCTTTTACGGATAATAGATTCGCAAAGCGAATAGATATGTTTACTCTTTTTCAAGAAAGGCATAAATTAGTGCTTATTTCGAAAAATATTGAGCAGAAAATAACAGATATCATAAGCAACCTCTATTTAACCATTATTTCATTTTTCCTATTCCCTGTCTTTATTTGGACTCTTTTAGGGCTTTATCCAAAATACTTGTTTTAGCGGAATTAAATTCGACGAGCTTTAAATGCGAGCGAATAAAAAACGCCATGTCTGCTTCGGAAATTAATGTAAGTAATGAGGATGGGTATAAAATTTATCAGTGTGCGATTCATTAAAAAAATTGATTTTAGAAGATCTGTTGATCTAAGAATATATAAGCTTAAAATAATGTTGTAATGTTGGATATGGTTCATCAGAGAAATTACAAGGGTTGGGAATCTTTCATACTCAACCTTAGTATTTTTTTTCAAGAATGATAAACGATACCTATTCTCGATTGCCCAACTTATAGGCTAAACCAAGCCCAATTACTTGCCTAAATTGCGTTCTCGGTCCAACATTTCCGGCGCTGTCTGTTATTTTTATATCATCATCGTAAATAAGGTTGGCTTGCAATGTAGCCGACAACCATTTATTTACTTTGAAATTCATGATTAATTCTCCATTAACATCTATATTTTGAGGGTTTTCAATGTAATTTGAGAAAAACTCCCATCTCGTTCTTAGTGAAACATTTTCCATAATATTACTCGTGTACATGATGCGGAAGAAGGATCCAAATTCGGCCCTAGCAGTTCTTCCAGCCTCAACACCGAAAGCGCCTTGCGATGATAGAAACTCATCTCTCACAAAAGTAAATTTGCCCGAAAGGGGAGAGAGCATAACCCTAAAAGCATCTCCTTTAACATATTCTAAACCAAGAGATGAGTTGGCATAACCAGGAGCCATAAATGCAGATGACCTTAAACTATCGGTTGGCTGATTGAATCCATCCAATGTCTGCGTGCGAAACCCACCCAGACCAGAAAAGAACAAGTCTTGCTTTATTTGTCGTGAAAGTGTACTTTGCGCATCAATAATATCATCTGTCTTTCGCAATGCCTCTCCAAAATTTTGAATACCTCCTAAGCTAAAAACAAGAATATTATTCCACTTTAAGTTATCCTTTTGGTAATTTGCCTCTCCATTGATATTAATTAATCCTGATAAATTACTTTGACCACCAGCAGCCCAATTAGTAAAACTTGTTTGGGTAATATTTAAGCTAGATTGAACTTGATATCGCCAGTTTGGTGCTGCGATAGAATCAGTGTTTTTTTCCTCCTCGTCTTGTGCAAAAATCGTATTGACGAATACCAATAAAAATAAAAATGGAAGTTTTTTCATGTCATGATTTTTATAATCAATCTTTAAGCTGTGATATCTTGATTAATGATTAAATAGTTATTTTTCTTTCCTTTTCCCAAGAGTACAAAAGTATCATTGATTAAATCTTTTTCGCTAATCGTATAATTTTCATCTACCTTTTCTTTATTCACACTAATGGCGTTGCTTTTTAATTCTCTTCGTGCTTCTCCATTTGATTTTAAGAAATTTGTCTTGGCGCCTAAAGCATCAATGATGCCAATACCATTTATAAAATCAGAAGCGGGAAAGTAAGCTTTGGGAACACCTTCGAAAACTTCAAGTATATTTTGAGCTGGTAAACTTTCTAAATCTGATTTTGTTGGTTTACCAAATAGAATATTACTCGCTGCGATTGCTTGATTCAATGCCTCCTCTCCGTGAACCATTGTAGTTATTTCTTCTGCAAGTTTTTTCTGTAAAGTTCTCAAATGTGGTGCATCTTGGTGCTCTTGAATCAATTGCTGAATTGTCTCAAAGTCCAGCATTGTAAAAATTTTGATGTACTTTTCAGCATCTTCATCTGATGTATTCAACCAGTATTGATAAAATTGATAAGGGGTTGTTTTTTCAGGATCTAACCAAACATTACCACCTTCTGTTTTCCCAAATTTAGTACCATCGGCCTTTGTGATAAGCGGACAGGTAACAGCGAAAGCCTTTCCGTTACCAATTCTTCGAATCAATTCAGTGCCAGTAGTGATATTTCCCCACTGATCAGACCCACCCATTTGAATCGTGCATCCATTAGATTGAAACAAATGTAAAAAATCATAGCCCTGAACTAATTGGTAAGAAAACTCGGTAAAAGACATGCCTTCATTGCTTTCTCCAGTGATTCTTTTTTTCACAGAGTCTTTCGACATCATGTAATTTACGGTAATGTGCTTACCAATATCTCGAATAAAGTCTAAAAATGAAAAGGATTGCATCCAATCAAAATTATTTACGAGCAAGGCTTTATTTGGAAGGTCGTTATCAAAATTTAAAAATTTCGATAACTGCTGTTTTAAACAATGTTGATTATGCCGCAGCGTTTTTTCATCTAAAAGATTCCTTTCTTCCGACTTTCCAGAAGGATCGCCTATCATACCCGTCGCACCACCTATTAAGGCAACAGGTTGATGCCCGCATTGCTGAAAATGTTTGAGCATCATCACGCTCACCAAATGACCAATATGCAAAGAATCTGCTGTGGGATCTATTCCAACATATGCTGCCCTCGTTCCTTCGTCCAGGTGTTCAGAAATACCCGGCATGCTGTCGTGGATCATTCCCCTCCAACGCAATTCTGAAATAAAATCCTTTGTCATGATTTGTTTTTGTTTGATTTGCAAAAATAATACACCCTTTGAAAACCTTGCGAAAATTCGGTTAGAAGATTTAAAAAATCCATTTTTTGATAAGGAAAAATCCAGTACAAAGAGGTGAATTCAGTCTCTCCAGTTGTTAAATAAACCTATAAATTTGTTTTATTCGTTACAATTTTGTAAATTGGAACATGCGAAAGATAAGATGCATATTAAGTATTGATGGTGGAGGCATTCGCGGAGTGCTTCCTTTAACAATATTGAACGCATTGAATCAAAGACTTCAGAGAGTCTACGGTATTTCTGTTAATCAGGGTTTTGACTTAATGGCTGGTACTTCAACTGGAGCAATTATTTCAGCAGCCTTGTTATTAAAAGACAACCATAAATTTAGTTATCAACCATCAGATTTATTGAAATTATACCAAAACCGTGGATCTCAAATTTTTAATCCTAATAGGGATAAAACTAATCAACAATCGCTACCTTTTATTTTGCAAAAAAACTTTTCCCATTTAACAGTAAGTCAATTAGATAAGCGTTTTGTATTCTTGAGCTATGATGAAAAAACAAATGCGCCATTCACTTTTACCAATACACAATCTCATTTTCGCAATGTACCAATTAGTAAGGTTTTAATGGCTTGTAGTGCTGTTAAACCTCATTTTGACCCTGTTGAGCTAGGGCCATATCTGCTATCGGACGGCTATATATTTAATAAAAACCCAGCATCAATTGCATTGGATTATAGTAAAATGTATTTTCCTGATGATTTAATTATTTTAATCAGTATTGGGACAGGAAAGCCGCCTAAAACAGATATGGATGAAATAGAACAAAAAGCACTAAAAACACATTTAATCTTGACTGAATTACAAAAAAAATCTAAAGATTTCAAGTATATTAGGTTTCAGCCAAAGTTGAAAAGGGCTGATTTTACTATGGATAACACCTCTGAGGACAATATCACCGCACTTACCGAAGATGGAAAAGATTTCGTTAAGCAAAATCAACAAATGATAAATGAAATTGCAGCTGTTTTGGGAGAGCGAGAGTTGAAATTGTCTTATTGAAAACACCTTATTTTTATTAACAATTTAATTATTCAAAAACTGATGAATGTCATTTTGCGCACTAGTTTTATTAAGTATTCTTGTGTTTTGAAATGAAAATATGCTGCGCAAAGAAGTTATAGAAAAATATAATGTCCCAAGTCCTAGGTATACATCCTATCCAACGATTTTAGATTGGAACAGAACGTCTTTTGATTTAAAAGAGTTTAAGCAAGAATGGCAGAAAGAATTTCAGAATCTCCCAGAAAGCCAAGCGGTGAGCGTTTATATCCATCTCCCATATTGTGAAAGTTTATGTACTTTTTGTGGTTGTCACAAGCATATTACCAAAAATCATTTAGTTGAAACCCCATATATAGATGCCCTTATCAGGGAATGGAAGCTCTATAAAGCAATGAATAATAATCGGAATTTTCAAGTTGCTGAATTGCACTTAGGGGGAGGGACACCTACATTTTTTAGTGCAGGAGAATTGGAAAGACTATTAAATGTGATAACCGAAAACACAGCTCAGCAAAAAAACTTTTCCGTTGAGGGGCATCCCAACCATACTTCTGAAGAACAAATGAGCTTATTCTATCAATATGGGTTCAGAAGAATTAGTTTTGGCGTCCAAGATTATGATGCTACCGTTCAAAAAGCCATCAATAGAATTCAGTCCTTTGAGCAAGTAAAATATGTTACTGATACAGCGAGAAAAATTGGTTTCACAGCAATCAGTCACGACTTAGTTTTTGGACTTCCTTTTCAGTCTATGACTGGTTTAAAGGATTCCGTTGAAAAAACTATTGCGTTAAAACCAGATAACATTTCTTTATACAGCTATGCGCACGTTCCTTGGGTAAAAGGGACAGGTCAGCGTGGTTTTTCTGAAGAGGATATTCCTAAAGGAACCGAAAAACGAGCATTGTATGAAATGGCGAAAGCAGCACTTTTGAAAGCGGGGTACTTAGAAATTGGCATGGATCATTTTGGGTTACCTACAGAGGAATTAGCCATTGCAATGCAAAATGCTCAATTGAACAGAAATTTTATGGGGTACACCACTGCTAAATCAGAACGATTAATAGGACTAGGAGCTTCTGCAATTTCTGAATATCAATTTGGTTACGCACAAAACCTGAAATCTATCAAAGATTATTTACAAGCATTGAGTAATAATCAATTACCAGTATTTAAAGGACACATCCATTCTCCTGAGGATCATGTAATGAAGCGACATATAAAGTCCTTGATGTGCAATTTTGAAACAGAATATTGCGAGCATTCTATATTAGCAAAGCAAGAACAACAACTCAAAAATGATTGTCAAGAGCTAGTGGATGACGGAATTTTAGCTTGGGAAAATAATAAGTTACAAATCACCCAAGCTGGAAAACCTTTCGTCCGAAATGTTTGTATGCAACTTGACCCTTATAATCGGAGGAAAGCATTAAGTAATCGTTTTAGTCAATCAATATAAAATGTCTGAAAAATGTTTCCATTGTGGGGATAGTGTGGTTGGAAAACCAGTAGTTTTTGACGAAAAACAGTTTTGCTGTAATGGTTGTAAAAGTGTTTATGAAATTCTGTCTTCTAATGATTTAAATAATTTTTATGCTTTTAACGAGGGGAGTGGTGTTAAACCAACAGAGGCCGTCGATCATAAATATGCTGTCTTAGATGTTCCAGAAATCAGAGAGGGTTTTATTCAATTTGAAAATGATTCCATTTATCAAGTGACTTTATTTTTACCTGCAATTCATTGTAGCTCCTGTATTTACCTGTTGGAAAATCTTCAAAAAATTACTCCTGAAGTTGTCAGTTCTATGGCTAATTTCACTGCTAGAACTATTCAAGTAACTGCTAATCAAGATTTTAAGCTATCTCAGTTAGCGCAATTATTGAACAACATAGGCTACGCTCCAGAATTACGACCAAAAGATAAACTAGCGCAATCTGTTAGCTACGATAAGAAATTACTCTTAAAACTAGGCCTAGCAGGATTTGCCTTTGGTAGTGTAATGCTTTGGACATTCCCAGAGTATCTTGGACTTGATGAAACATTTTTGCCTTTCAGAAATCTATCCTCTTTTTTGACTTTATTGGTAGCCATCCCTGTTTTTTTCTATTCTGCACAAGACTATTTTAAATCAGCGTTTAAAGGAATTCGTTCGAGAAGCCTCAACTTAGACATTCCTATTGCAATTGGTATTTTTGTTTTATTTGTGAACAGTGCGGTTTCCATATTAATGTTAGATGGACCTGGCTACATGGATTCTTTCACTGGATTTGTTTTCTTTTTACTCATAGGCAAATGGTTTCAATCTAAGTCTTATCGTAGTATGAGTTTTGATAACGACCCGAAAGCCTATTTTCCACTTGGTGTGCACAAGAAAACTGAAGATGGTGAAGAAATCGTCCTTATTGACCAATTGAAAGAAGGAGATAGACTAGAAATTTATAATGAAGAAGTGATTCCTTGCGATGTCACGCTGTTGAGCCCTAAGGCAGTTATTAACACGAGCTTTATAACCGGAGAATCAGAACTTGTGCAATTAAAAACAGGCGATAAAATCTATGCAGGAAGCAGAATTATAGGCTCTTCTGTAGAAGTTGAAGTTAAACGCACAACGGATAGAAGTAAATTTGCTTCCATTTGGAACAATCACCAACAAGATAAACCAAATTCTTTAGCACTTAACCGTGAAAATAAACTAACCAAATATTTTTTAACCATAGTTTTTATCATAGCCACTGCTGGTGGGATTAGTTGGTTTTTCATCGATGCAACAAGGGTAGTGGATGTTGTGATCGCAATTCTGGTTGTTGCTTGTCCTTGTGCTTTAGCACTTTCGTTTCCCTTCGTCTATGGCAATGCCATGAGAAAACTTGGGAAGAATGGATTTTACTTCAAAAATGCTTATGAAGTTGAAAAACTCAAGGTTATTGATTATTTAGCATTTGACAAGACAGGCACTTTGACAAAAGATAAAACTGATGGTGTCATTTTTTCATCAGAATTGACTCAAAAACAAATTGATGAATTATTCGCATTAACCAAACAGTCAGTGCACCCCTATTCACGCAGCATAAATCAATGGTTAAAACCAATGGTGAAGAATGGCACCAACATTTATGAATTTGAAGAACAGAGAGGCAAAGGTATTCAAGCTATAAATGAAGAAGGGGAGTGCTTAAAGCTAGGAAATGAAGCATTTACGGATATAGAAGATGCTTTTTCTGGACCAATATTCACCATTAATGATATTTTGATTGGTGGTTTTTCGTTTGAAACGCAATTAAGAGATGGTACCATGGAATTATTGCCTGAATTGGAAAAAGCTTATGAACTAGCTTTGCTTTCAGGTGACCAAGATACAGATGCGGAAAAATTCAAATCAATTAATAAGCTACAAATGTTTTTCCAGCAATCACCGCAAGCCAAGCAGCAGCATATTGAAGAATGGCAGCACAATGGTAAACAAGTAGCCTATTTTGGAGATGGTCTGAATGACTCAGATGCTTTAAAAACCGCTACGCTTGGAGTCAGCGTAACAGATGATGTGTTTCGCTTTACACCTTCCAGTGATGCCATTATCAAAGGCGATAGTTTACAAAAATTGCCTGCGTTCTTACGCTTTGGCCAACAGGCAGATAAAGCATTAAAAATTTGTTTTGGCTTTTCAATTTTGTATAATACTGTTGGTATGACATTCGCGTTGTTAGGATATGTTACACCACTTTTTGCTGCAATATTAATGCCTTTAAGCTCTATAACCATCGTATTTCTGAGCACAGCACTCATTGCATTTTATAGGATTAGATAGTTTTTTTGTTTTTTCGCTTCTAAATTTGCGGATTCTTTAAGGTTTAGCTTGTTTCTCGTCAAACTCTTACTAATTTTGTATAAAAATGACGCATGAAATACTTCAATAACGTATTAGAAACCATTGGAAATACCCCACTAGTAAAAATCAATAAACTGACCAAAGATGTGTCTGGTTTGATTTTAGCGAAAGTAGAGACCACCAATCCTGGTAATTCTGTTAAGGACAGAATGGCTGTTAAAATGGTTGAAGATGCTGAAGCTGCTGGTTTAATTAAACCTGGAGGAACAGTAATTGAAGGAACATCGGGTAATACTGGAATGGGATTGGCATTGGCTTGTATAGCAAAAGGATATAAACTGATTTGTGTGTTAAATGACAAACAGAGTAAGGAGAAAATGGACATTCTTCGAGCTGTTGGTGCAGAAGTTGTTGTTTGCCCAACAAATGTAGAACCGACTGACCCACGTTCATATTATTCTGTAGCCCGAAGGCTGGCT
>JAFIEX010000104.1 GCA_020832365.1 Crocinitomicaceae bacterium | reverse complement strand
TAATGCCCCATCTAATTAGTTTAATCTACTGCGAAAATAATGATTAAAGGCTTAATTCTAACATTTATGAGAGAGTATTTACAGCAGTTGCAGGCATTTAATAAGGAAAAACAAACACATACTTTTTAAACCGCGAGTACAGTCAAAAAAATTGATTCTTAAATCAATAAGGAATATTGTTTTACCTGATTATTCTCAGTATTCAAAACGAATTTTAAACAGTTCATCAAAAAGTTGAAAACAATGAAAAAAAAGATTTAGTTTCAGATTGTATTGACTCCAAATTTATAATCAAAGTCAGTGCTAAGGGAAAAATATAAAACAGAAAACCACAGTTCATCTCACAAGAGATTCTAAAAGCTGCGAGCACCTAACAAGATAATAGATTACAATCAGAAGGGAACTAAGGGAAAACTGTTAACACTTATGCGCACTCGCTGTGGGAATTGGAAATCAATTTCAATGGGTTTTAAATATAATTTTTTCAAAGAGTAATCAAGAAGACGAAACACAACAACAGATGAAGCGTATTTTATCCTATTACAGCACCCTAATTGGAAAATTCTTGAATAGCTCTTAAAACCTCATGATCAAATCGACTACGAATAAATAACAGTCCGTTTTCGAGGAAGAAATGACGGGCTATTTCTGCATGAATTTCTTGACGAATACGTTCTTTACTGAGTTCCCATTCTGGTTCAGATGCTTTGAATAGATGATTTTCCTTAGCATATAGGCGGAAATCATTTAAAATAGCCTCTGTAACCTTGAATCTTTGACCAAATTCCTCCAGAGAAGTAGGCCTAGTCACCTTTCCGTTTCTTGCATATTCGTATGCAAAATTAGAAAATGCACTTGCATATTGTAGGTGTCGGAAATAATGGGTGATATTCGTTGTATCTATGGGTATAAAGACATCTGGCATAATGCCACCCCCGCCAAAAACTACTTTTCCACCAGGTGTCACAAACTTCAAAGAATCTACAAACAAACTACTATCGACCTCATAGAGTTCCCCAGATTCGTATCGTGTTATTTCATCCATGAGGTAGGCTTCGTAATCCCCAGTGTACGGTCTTTGAATACTTCTTCCTGTTGGTGTATAGTAGCGGGAAGTAGTCAATCTTAGATTACTACCGTCTTTTAAATTGATGTCTTGCTGCACAAGACCTTTGCCAAAAGAGCGTCTCCCAACAATAGTACCCCTGTCGTTGTCTTGAATAGCACCAGCTACAATTTCGCTAGCAGAGGCTGATGCTTGATTGATCATGATTACCAAATCAACCGCCCCTAAAATTGGACTGTTTCGAGAATACTCTATCTCTTCACCCTTATTTTTACTTTTTGTGGAAACTATTGGCAAACCAGGCTCTAAGAATGCGTCGGCTATATCAATGGCAGCACCCATTACACCACCAGAATTATAACGCAAATCAAAAATAAGTCTTTGCATCCCCTTGTTTTTTAGTTTTAAAGCAGCTTCTAAAAATTCTTTACCTGACTGCATACTGAATTGGTCTAAACGAATATACCCTGTTTTATCGTCCAGCATAAAATACGCACTAATTGATGGAAGGGGAATTGGACCTCTTTGAATGGTGATATTTTTTATTTCACCACCTCTTTTTATTCCGAGCTTTACCTTTGTTCCTCTCGGTCCTTTCAATAATTCTTGAACCCTACGATTATTAAGCTGCACACCAGCAATAGTATCCTGATCCACCATGATAATTTGATCATAAACTTTGAGCCCCGCCATTTCCGAAGGAGAATAGCTAACCACATTGGTGACGTGCAGGGTATCTCTCAAAATGGCAAAACGAATACCAATTCCATCAAAAGTTCCTTCGATAGATTCCTTCATTCGTGCTAATTCTGTGGCTGGAATGTAATTAGAGTGTGGGTCTAATTGATGGAGCATATTAGAAATAGTTTCCTCCATTAAATTTTCTTTATCCACCTCATCAACATACTCTTTTTCTAAAATATCGAAGATGTCGAGTAGTTTTTTGGCATGTGCGGAACCCGATGTACTAACGCTCGTAGTTGGGGATAAGGTAATGCCCATAATTATACCAATAATCATGGCGATACTCGCAATAATTGGTAATAAATACTGATTCGAATTATTATTCATACGTTACCGCTTCTAATTGCACAATCTCCAACCCTGCTTCACGAAGAAAATCTAAGCCTGATTCATCCTTATATTTTTCTTCAAACACAAGTCTCTTTATTCCTGCTTGTAAAACTAATTTACTGCAATCTTTGCAAGGGGAATGTGTCAAATATAACGTTGCGCCGCGAGCATTGTTCGTTGACTTAGCAACTTTTAATATAGCATTCGCTTCGGCATGGAGCACATACCAATGCGTCAATCCGTTTTCATCTTCACAGCAATTATCAAAACCGGTTGGTGTACCATTATACCCGTCGGAAATAATCATACCATCTTTAACGATAATTGCGCCCACCTGTTTACGCTTGCAATGGGATAATTTTGCCCATTGTTTTGCCATTCTCAGGTAGGCTTTGTCGTAACGTAACTGCTTTTCGCTATTCATTATCTTTTAACAAATTTGTAAATTTATAGCCAACTCCTCTAATGGAATGAAAATATTTTGGTTCCTTAGGGTCATCTTCAAAGATTTTACGAAAAGTAAGAATATAATTGTCGATAGTTCTGGTTGTTGGAAATGCATCTTTTCCCCATAACTCGTCTAAAATAAAGTCTCTAGCTACAACCTCACCTTCACGCTCTTGAAAAAGTGTCAACAATTCCATTTCTCTTTTGGATAGATTCGCAATAAACTCACCTTGGGTATTCTCTACTTCAAAGGTGTTTTTATTAATTACCTTATCTCCTATTCTCAACTCAGATGATTTTGTAGCCTTAGGATTGGTTCTTTGCAACAAAATACGAACACGCAAAAGAAGCTCCTCTAAATCGAAAGGTTTTGCTAGATAATCATCTGCTCCCATTTTCAATCCTTTGATTTTGTCATGAGAGGTTCCTTTTGCAGAAACAAATAATATGGGTGTTTCCGATTTAGCTTTAAATGCTTGGCAAAGGTCCCATCCGCTTACATGTGGCAACATCACATCCAAAATAACGAGCTGGAAATCTTTCAAGTGATCTTGATATTTTAATGCTTCATTGCCATCAAAAACAGAGGTCACTTCAAATCCTTCCATTTCTAAGTTCATGGCCACCACATGATTCAAACTCTCCTCATCCTCTATTAATAATATTTTTGCCATCTTCACTAAGCTCTTGGGTTTGAAAACGTATTAACGTCAAAACCAGTAATTTCTTGATCACAAAGAATTACCATTCGCTCTACAATATTGCGCAGTTCTCGAATATTCCCAGTCCAATTGGTGTTTTTCATGGCCTCTAAAGCGTCTGGTGTAAAAGTCTTTTTAGGAATACCGTGTTCTTGGCAAATTACGGATAAAAAGTGTTCAGCAATTAGCGGAATATCCTCTTTTCTATCATTCAAACTTGGCACATGAATTAAAATAACACTTAGTCTATGAAATAAGTCTTCTCTGAAATTACCCTCTTCAATCTCTTTTCTTAAGTTTTTGTTAGTTGCAGCAACAACTCTAGGCGTAACACTAATATTTTTTTCTCCGCCGACTCTCTGAATAACATTTTCTTGCAGAGCGCGGAGAACCTTCGCCTGCGCAGAAGCGCTCATGTCGCCAATTTCATCCAAAAAAAGCGTGCCTTCACTTGCTAATTCAAACTTTCCTTTTTTCTGCTTAACAGCTGAAGTAAAAGCCCCTTTTTCATGGCCAAAAAGTTCACTTTCTATTAATTCAGCAGGAATGGCCGCACAATTCACCTCTATAAATGGCCCACTCTTTCTGTTACTGTTCTCATGTAGTGCCCTCGCGACAAGTTCCTTACCTGTTCCATTCTCTCCTGTAATCAGCACCCTCGCATCTGAAGGAGCAACTTTAGCAATCATTTCTTTAATTTGTATGATTTCTAAAGTCTCGCCAATTATGGAAGAGCCCTTCAGTCGCTGCACTGTTTTTTTGAGTGTTTTGGTGGTTTCCACCAAACTCGATTTTTCCTTAGCATTGCGAACAGTTACTAAAATTCTATTTAAATCAAGTGGTTTCTCAATAAAATCAAAAGCACCTTTTTTGATTGCATCTACAGCAGTTTCTATGTTACCGTGACCAGAAATCATAATGATTGGACAGTCAATGTTTCTCTTTTGCACTTCTTCCAAAAGCTCCAGGCCATCCATTTTTGGCATTTTGATGTCTGAAAAAATAATGTCATACTCATTGGTCTCTATCATTGATAAGCCAGCAGCACCATCCTCTGCTTCGTCCACTTCAAAAGATTCGAATTCCAATATCTCTCGCAATGCCCTGCGAATAGCTCTTTCATCATCGACAATCAATATTTTTCCCATTTCTTACAACTTTTTGGAAGTTCATTCAAACCTACATATTTTTTTTATAAGTGTCTTCAAAAAAACAGTGTTTTTGATTCAAAACCTTAAGATATTCAAAACAATTTGCAACAAGCTCAAGGCTAGCTCTTCGGGCAATTAACTTTTTATTTAGTCAGTCCGTCCAAGATTTTCTCTTTGTCTAAAATGAAAGCAGCAATATATTCTCCTGCCTTACAGGCTGCATTTTGAGAGCCATTCATTAAATAATCCCCCGCTTTAATCACACCGTCCTCTTCAATTACAGTGAATTGATTGAGAGAGGGGTTTACAACTGGAATTGCTTTGGGAATAAAAAAGTAATGGACTAAGTTTAAGTTACTAAGCTGAAAGTCCTCTATTAATTCCTTAATTACTACTTTCTCTAACTCAGACTTTCCGAGGCGGTGACTGTTCACAACAGTAACGGATAATAACTCCATGCCTTTTTTCGAATGTGGAACAAGAATGCTACTAGGATAAAAAATATTATTGACTAATTTCTGCGGGTTCGCATTTAATCCAATTCTAGGGCTTTTAATGAGTCTAGGACTTGGGTGTTCAAAATAAAAATTATGACATCCATTCCAATTCAATTCTTCATGATCAGCTGAAAATTCTGGTCTGGTATCTACGATTAAATCCGCTGAAATTTTTTCTCCATCGGAAGTCACAACAAAACCTTTACCCAACGCAGCAACTGGTCTATTGTAATGAATTTTGATGCCATACTCTTTTACAAGAAACTGAGGTAAAGAGCCTATTCCTCCATGAGGGATTGCTGCATTTCCTTCAGCAAACATTTTAAAAACAAAAAGAAACATACGAGCCGATGTCTCTAATTTATCTTCTAAAAAAATCCCAGTAAAAAAGGGTTTAAAAAACTTTTGAATAATATTATCTGAAAACCCATAGTTGGTCAAATATTCCATTGTAGAACAATTTGGGTATTCAAAAATTTCATCCACCGACCATTTCTTGACTGTTCGCTGTAATTTGAAAATCAACAATTTATCATTTAAAGTCCCAACGTTAGAGAAAATTGTTGAAAGCAGCACTCCTTTGGTTCTCAATGGGTCACCTATAGCAATTGTTCTTTTTTTATAAAAAATTGTTGCTCCGGCATCTAAATTTTGCAATTCTAAGCGGTTTAAAGGAACGTGCTTATTTAAATAAGGATATGCCGTGAGTAAAACTTGGAACCCAACATCTAAGCTCCAACCGTTTTTTTCAATTGTTCTAATTCGACCTCCTGGCTGATCAAGCTTCTCCAATAAAACAACATCTAAACCATTATTTTTCAACTCTTTTGCTACTATCAGTCCTGTTAATCCCGCTCCTATGATTACAATTTTATTCTGTTGCATGAATTACACTTTTTTCATTAACAATTTATAACAATGTATGTTTATATCCCTTATAAAAACGTTGGTAGTTCTATTCAATTATCTTATCATAAAACTTTAGCATCTTTGCTGCTGTGGATCTACATATCAATTAGTCAGGCAAAAAGCATTTAGTGCCAACGTTTGGGGAGTTTATCTAAATAGATCATTCCATGGTATAAACCAAGTAAAAGGTTTAAACTCACCAAAATCAATGCGGACCATTCACGCGAATTTATAAAGTCCCAGGTGTACCAAGCGGCCAATAAAAGAAAAACCACTGCTAAAATGATACGGATTTTACTCATGTCA
The DNA here is from genome assembly GCA_020832365.1 of Crocinitomicaceae bacterium. GTDB lineage: Bacteria > Bacteroidota > Bacteroidia > Flavobacteriales_D > Crocinitomicaceae > JAFIEX01. The sequence goes on along the minus strand of JAFIEX010000104.1, from coordinate 4,211 downwards.
CGAATTTGAAAGTAAAAATACTAAACTTTCCATTTAAGGAAAAAATAACTGAGCATTAAGACGAAGAATAAAGCCATTAAAGCTATAGCCCTCCATTCTGCTTGTTGCTTTTTTCTGTACTTCTCTCGAACTTTGACGAGTTGTGTTGCTGAAATAGTTCGAAACTGCAATGGTTTGTTACACCCTATACTTTTAGAGCGGTTTTTATTATATGCTTTTCCTCTTTTTTTCGATAAAGCCTGATTCGCTTTCATTCGAGCTATCATATCTGCTATATGTCCTGCACCACCGCCAAGCATCTTGTAAAGTTAGTTTTTTTTCAAGAACTTTTGCTATACCTGTTAATTGATCTGAACACTTCTAATCAAGTATTTTTAAAATCTCGCTACAACTAAACCCTCATTTCCTTGTTTAATGTAAAACAACAAAAATGAAAATGACACTTGGAATAATACTCGCGCTTTCTACAACAGCATTTATATTGATGGGATTTATCAAAAAGAACTTGGGTGATACAGAGACACATGCTTATGAAGTCTTGCATAGTTTTGATGAATTCGAAATTAGAAAATATGCGCCAGCTTTGTATTCTTCTGTCTCTTTCAGCAGTAACTCTTACAAGCAAGTTTCCAGCAGTGGTTTTCGAACTTTGGCTGGATATATTTTTGGTGACAATGCCACTGGAGAGCAAATTGCAATGACCTCACCAGTAACTATGGAGTTTCAAGAAAACGCAAAAATGATGTTTCTTGTGCCAAGTCATTTGAATAAAGCAGATTTACCTCGCCCGAATAATGAAGAGATTACCTTTGAGGAAGCTCCTGAAAGAATAGTTGCAGCTGTGCGTTTTGGCGGTTGGGCAAATGATGAAAAAATCAAACGATACCAAGAAAAGCTTACTGAATTACTCGCAGCAGAAGGTATTGTACATTTCAACAATTTCGCCTATCTGGGATACAATCCACCATATGATGTTGTCAATCGCAAGAATGAGATTATCGTAGAAGTGGAATGGATTGAAACCGCAAATAATTAATGTTTAAATCGGCGAAACTCCTCGTTGCTGCCTGTTAAACTCGATGAGTGACCTCTCCAAAAATGCTTTAAACTCGTTTAAAGAAACATACCCAACTGGGTTTGCTACCAAATTTTCTTTATTATCAAGTGTAGCATATAACGGCTGTGCACTTTCTCCAAAATGACAGATTTGGAAGTCTAAATTAATATCCCCAATTGTCTTTTTTACTTTACCATCCACTTGGGAAGTTATCCACTCCGATTCTGGCAACATCGTTTTGTCATCGACATAAATTGCCACAACAACGAAGTCCTCTTTCAGCATTTTTAGAATAGTAGGATCAGACCACACTTTCGCTTCCATTTCCCTACAATTCACACATCCATGACCGGTAAAATCAATAAATAATGGTTTATTTTGAGCTCTTGCACAAGACAATGCCTCTTCGTAATCAAAATAGCCAGAAATACCGTGGGGTAAATGTAAAAAATCACTGTATTTTGGCACATCGCCACATTGATTTTCATCAACACCTCTTATTTCTCCCAGCAAATCGAAATCGTGGGAGGACATTGGCGGTAAATAACCCGATAAGGCTTTTAAAGGGTGGCCAATTAAACCAGGAATTAAATACACTACAAAGGCGAAAGTGCATAGTGCGAGGAAAAATCTTGGCACACGTAAATAAGGTAAGTCACTGTCGTGAGCAAATTTCAATTTACCCAATAGATACATTCCCATCAAACCAAAAATCACAATCCAAAGTCCAATATACACCTCTCTATCTAAAAGTCCCCAGTGGTAAGTTTGATCTGCAACACTCAAGAATTTTAAACCAAGGGCAATTTCTAGGAATCCTAGTACTACTTTAACGGTATTTAGCCACCCCCCAGATTGAGGTAATTTACTCAACCATGAAGGGAAAATCGCAAACAGCGTAAACGGAAGTGCAAATGCCAATGAGAATGCGAACATACCTAACATCGGTTCAATCACTGCCCCCTGAGAGGCTTTGATTAAAATTATACCAACAATTGGTCCCGTACAAGAAAAAGAAACGAGTACCAAAGTCAGGGCCATAAAAAACGTTCCCAAGAAGCCACCTTTATCAGCCTGCGCATCAGATTTATTAATCATCCATGAGGGTAAGCGAATTTCGAACATCCCCAAGAAAGAGGCTGCAAAAAAGATGAATATCAAAAAGAACAACACGTTTGGCAGCCAGTGCGTTGCCAGCCAGTTAGCAAAAGCTGCACCCAATGTAACCGCCACAATCGTTCCAATTAAAGTATAAATCCCAATAATAGACAAACCGTAACCGGTAGCTTTCCGAATACCTGCTGCCCTTGAATTTTCTTCTGCTCCTTTTAAAAAGAATGTAACCGTCATAGGAATCATAGGAAAAACGCATGGTGTGAGTAAAGATGCGATTCCCCAAAGAAATGCTTCAATCATTAAATCCCAATAGGAAAAACCAGCTTTTTCATTTTCTCCATCAAACTTTTTAGGTACACATCCTTCTTCTACAAAAAGATTCGCATCACTAAAGTTAATTAATAGCGTTGAGCCACTTTCAAATTGCGCTCCATCAATATCCCACTTATAATTCAGCTCAATGGGGATGACCGGTTCTTCATCACCATTATAAGTAATATTTGTTCTAAAACTTGGGTTTTCCGAGAAATAACCTGCTGTAGTTTTTGTGCCTGCTCTTACATTGAACCCATCGAAAGCTACCCCATTTTGATCTCTAAAAACGAACATTTCTGTCATAGGCATTGCAACTAAACGAACGCCATTCGGTAACATTGGCGTTACGACTAAGCTATAATTTCCTTTTTTATCAAGTTGTGTGAGGATGTATTCCCATTCCAATTCGCTGTCCACGAGCAACTCATTGGCATCTTCTTCATCAACTTGGGCATTATTCGTTTGGTCTACTTCATTGGTTACAGAAGATGTTGACGCTGCCGATTTAGATCCTTTAATTTGAAAAACAAGGTTTTTGGTATCCATGATACACATCCCTTCCTTACAAACCTGATAAAAAACACTTGCTTTAAGCACAAAATCTTCTTGTGATGCTACTTTGATACCTTGTTCCCAAGTGGCTGTTGGATAAAACTCTAACACATCTAATTCAAAAACCTCATCAAAAGCTTTTTTCATGCCTTTTTCAGACATATCTCCATCCAAAGTATAACTTGCACTTTCCTCAAAAGTAAACTCTGTAGGAAGCGGCCCATCATCTGGCGCAGCAGGATAAATAGAATAACCATGCCATTCAGGACCAACGGTAGCTTGAATTACTAAAGTTGCCCTATCGGAACCTGCTTTTTGCTTGACAGATGTTTTCCATTTGGTATGTTGATTTGCTCCTCCTTGACTAAATGAGAAAAGTACAAAGTTGAGCGTGAAAAATAAAGTAAATAGTAATCTCAATTTATTTATCATGTCTATTCTTCAATTTCGATGTTAAAAGTAAAATATTCAGGCGGCAAGCAGCCATGTTCGTCGCACATCATGTATAAAATATTTCCGCTTATCGTGGGTAAACCATTATATTCAATAGCTTGCTTGAAAGTCACTTGCGCTAAATGAATTGGAATAACTACACCAAAAGCTTTGTCTTCTTTTTCAATGGTTGGTGACTCAGTAACGTTTCCATGCAATTGGTAATTATCTCCCGGCTCAAAAACAACTTCTGTTGGCACCGGACCGATGTTTTCATCTAAATCCATGCTGTAAATATACCAACCCTCGTCTAATTTTGCTTTGGCATAAACGAAACCTTCCGATACGCCAAAACTCCAATGAATCTTGTCTTGCGCAAATAGTCCAAGTTGGGAACTGCAAAGAAACAATAAGATAAAAGTTGTACGAAAAAAATGTTTCATGACCCAAAGATACCTAATTGAAGGAGATTGGCACATCAATAAATTAAATTATTATTGAAAACCTGACTGTCAAATTCTTTTCCAGTATAAAATAATTTGGTTACAATTGTATTGGGTTAACTAAACTGTCAAAACAAAAAAAGTCGCTGTGCGAATCAGTTATTGCACAACGACTTCATATTGAAAAAACTCATTTTACAAGATAATCACCTCTTTAATTTTCGCTATTGGAAGCCACACGCCACCTTTTAAACAGATGTATTTCGCACCCGTAGCCCAAATGGTAGTTTCCACTC
>JAFIEX010000103.1 GCA_020832365.1 Crocinitomicaceae bacterium | reverse complement strand
CGCCATAAGTTGGCTTTACGTTGCTGTGGGTTCGTGTGTTCACGTTGCTCATAACGGTTGGCAAACTGGCACAGGCGGCTACCACGTATGAACGTTTGCCGCTTGGGCTAGTTTGTTGTTATGAGCATTTTCATCAACTTTTCAAGGCTAATAATTCCCATTAAATTGAAACTTTTTCGATATCCCAATTCTAAATCCCGAACCTCTTGAGGTACTTCTCGAAGTTAAAAATGATCCATTAGACATAGATGCGGTTACTGAATGTTCGTAAACGTTTAATAGCCCCTGATTATAGGTGACATTTAGTCCCAATATATTTTTGCCTGATTTTGTTCTAAATTCTAATTCGTATTTAGCGATTAAAGACGGCCAACTATTTAGAATCAATGGATTGGAAATCAATTTGTAACCCTCATGGTTTTGTTGAACAGAAGGCACTAAAAATTCAACTGCTTGCCTATTTAAACCAGAAGCAATATCAATACCTAAACCACCAATAAAATGATGGCGTAACCAACCATCTTCTTTACCCAACTGCCTGTTGACATATACATACAACTGATTGCTTTTGAATGAAAAGCCATCAAAATATATTGAATAATAATCATTATTTGGGTCTTGTTCCACTGTGCCATTCGATAAAACACCTGCGTAAATAGAACCTTGATTTGAAGCCCATCCAAACCCGAATAATAACTTGGGAGAATATCGGTAAACGTCTAACATAATCTCTCCTTCAAAAAAACGAGGATGAATTTTTCTGCTATATTTTTGATTGGGTATATCAACCACCTCGGAAACAATGCCGTTTGATAGCATCACATAAATGTTCTTTTCCACATATGCATAAAAAGGAGTTATTTTAACAAATGGATAATTTAAAAATTGATTTTCATTGTTGTTTTCTATAAAATCATTTTTGTAAAGTTGCAGTTGTATAGGTCGAAAATTTAACCGTAAATTAAATTCCCAGCCTTGAGCTTTGATTGTGGTAATTAAAAAACAGGAAAATAAGATTAAAAGCATCTTTTTTCTATTGTTCCTATATCTCTTTCCCAAACAAATTTTGTTTTTCGTGAAATTATTTGTTAACATCCTGAACGTCTATTTTATTTTGTTTAATTTTAAATAGGTTGAAAGAGATTGATTTGCTAATTCCTATGCTAAAATTACTGCCTCTCGAAAAGCTCTCTGTTAACATGTAAGGGATTTCTTCGTTGTCTGTTGCTCCATACCCATCTAAACCATAAGCATCAAAACGAATACTTGCATAATCCCTATTAAATCCTTGAGCATAGGTGAAATTTAAGTTAAGGAGATTTTTCCGCTTTTTGGTAAGAAACTCTATCTCGTACCTTAACGATACACCTGATGAAAGTCGACCACCAAATAAGCCCTTTGCATAAGAATCAGTTGTTATTTCGATGTAATACCAATCAGCAACCGGTATAACTTGACTTTGTGGACCTAAATATTCTCCGTAAGTATTATTATATAAAAAATCGAGGTGAAAAGCTATGCTTTGATTTATACGTGAGCGAAAGGCTTTTAATTCACGTTTAGCAGAAAGGCTAAACTTTAAAGGAGCTACAAATCGACCATCTCCTTCACCACGTCCAACAAAGTTCAAAGATTGGTTAATTTGACTACCTTGATTCAAATTATAACTAATGACGCTTGCATAAACATCTGTAAAATACACATTTCTCCCGAAGCCAAAACCAAATAGCCACTTTTCGTTAAGCTCATAGATATCTATAAAATGATCAAACGTAGACCATACATCTGTAACAGCACCAGAAAATGCTGAATTTTGTTCAGGGCTAAAGAAGAAAAATTCATTCGAAACAGACTCATAAGAAGAATGAGTAAACCCTACTGAAGTAGGCTTAAAAGTTGAAGTCCATCGAAACACCCAATTTTGGGAGTAGCTTAAGCTACTCCCAAAAATAAGAATGATTGTTGTTAGTTTTTTTAAATTTATCATTTTACCAATTTCTTGAGCTTACCCCAACTTGATGGTTGCCATTTCCGCAACCACTAATACCAAAAGCAAAGTTCATATCGAACCATTGATTACCCTGTCTCACTTGTTCTTTACCAGTTATTGTGTAATGGGATAAACCTCTCATTCCTCTGTAAGATTGAGCTTTAAAGGAGCCCGACCCAACTGTTACTCTGTTACACCACCAAGTTCCAGGATCGTTACGATACCTTCTTCCTCTTCTTTTCCATCTTCTATCCCAAATAATCCTATAATTTAAGGAGCTTTCAGTCCAGCTCCATCCAAATCCTGCTGAAACTTGGTTCGGGTCAACTGCACCATTTAAATCGTATTCCGTTATTCCATTCCTAGCTTTAATCTTTAAAGTATTATGAACTCCAAACCTCTGATATCTTGCTCTTAGTACTGTTCGGTGAACATTTGTTGTAAGAGCTAATGTTAATGCCCCTTGAACTAATGTGGGTTCATCAACATCGAAGTCAGGAAATTGCTCCTCCCAATTAGCTATTAAATTAATTCCACCATGACTTAGCTTTTGTGGGTGATTATTACTTTGGTTAGGCTCTGATTTCCCCTTTAGTTCAGATGATTCGCCAGCCTCAATCATTTCAACCACATTCTCATCAAATCTGTAAACAAGAATGTTATTGTTTTGAATATTTCCCTTAATTAAATCCTGATAATAATCGTCTCTTAATTTAGACGGTAACACATATACTAAAGCATTTTCAAAATCAAGACAATAAATATATTCTCCTATTTGTACGGCTCTATTTTCATTCAAGATTGCTTGAATGAAATCAGGTAGCTCATCATCCTCGTCAAACTGATCATCTATTTTTGCTAAAAAAGATGCCTCAGCTTTTCCATTGTTTTTAATATGTGGAAATGGAATGTTTTTAGCATAAGCGTCAAACTTTTCTAGTTCATCTAAATTAGATTCTTCATCATTAGTACTTGATAGTTTTTCGAATACTTCTGAACTTTCAAAAATCAATAATTCACCATCGGTTGTTACACCATCGTATTGAGTATTTTGTATTCGGTTATGATTGTTCTCTTTCTCACACCCAACAAAACCAATTCCTACTAAGGCAAGGAATAAACCTCCATAAATCATTTTTTTCATCTTTTCATTATTTTTTAGATGAACACGCTTTTAATAAATTAATGTTATCAAAAACTTGCAATATCGCCAAATTTCTAAAGTATCAAGCATTGTTCCTCTTGCTATTTTCATCAGTGTCTCTTTTTTTTCATGCCAAAAATTGGCTTTACTTTACTGTTTCCAAAAGTGTTCACGTTGCTGATAACTGTTAGAGGGATAAAAGTATTTGACCTTTGAATCAATTTAAATAAATATATTACGTATTTTGTACGTATTCTTAAAGTACGTAATTGCGTATATGTAACAAGATGCACATTATCAATTTTTTATAAATTTAATTACAAAATCTTCTTTACTGGTACACTCCACTTTTTTAAAGATATTTGAGGCATGTTTTGAAACTGTTTTGTCACTAATAAACATTTGTTGTGCTATTTCTATGTATTTTTCTCCTTTTAAAATGAAACTTGCAACTTCAAGTTCTCTTGGGGTTAAATTATAATACTCTAAACTCTGTTCATCCTTAAAATTAGCGTTGAGATCTCTCTCGTTTTTAGCTTGAAGTAAAATAAGTGTATAATATGATATTACGATTAATATAAAACTAATATTTACTAATCCAATATTTATAAGCTGATAATCTCCTATTGCAACAATAATTGGCATAGTAGCCATAAAAGTAATGCCTAGCTTACCTGCAAAGTTTAAACACTTATAGGAAGATTTAACCGAACTTTTTGATGATAGTTTCTTTACTTCAAGAATGGTGTTGTAGCAAAAGTATAATGCAATGATTACTGGTGCAACAATAAAAATATTACGTGCTAAATTAAAGTCTTTATATAATATATAAGTCGTTATGTATAATGTACCAAAAGAAATAATTAATGACAACAATAGAATCTTAACATTAAAAAATTTTCGTTGCTCAATTTCTATTTCTTTTACCAAAAAATAATAATAGTAAATTGCCAAAAAAATACCAGACCCAAAAGCTAAAATATTTTGAACGAATAAGCTGAAATACTTTATGTTTTCGTCTGGTAATAATCCGCTACTTATACTATAGTTGATGAACAATAAAATCAAAAGCAAAAACCTCCAGTTTGATTTACTGAAAGGCCTTGATATAATCACTCCAAAATGAATAAGTACAAATACAAACTGGATAATCAAAACAATAAATGTGAGTAAAACCATTTCTGTTCCAAACACAGGTTGATTAATCATAACACAAACATTTTTAATGGATATCCTAATTTTGTAATGGTTGATTTTTCTTTGAAACCTAAGGATGTATAAAATTTAAAGTTTCTTTCGGTCGAAGTTTCTAAATAGATGTGTTTATTATCATTTTTGGCTTTTGCAATTATTTGTGTCATTAATTCTGTTCCTCTTCCTTTTCCTTGCATTTCTGGTTCAACCCCAATATACCATAGATGAATAAACCCCTCTTTTGGGTGCTCTTTTTTTATTAGACTCTCTCGTTGCATAACCTTCTTTAAATTTCTAAGTCCTATACAATGAAAAACTAAACGCATATCCCAAATTAACGTTTGGAAAGTTAGCTTTTTCTTAGTTGGATCTATGATTATATAGCATGCTGACTTATCTTTCGATAGAAAAACCTCTCCAAATCTTTCACCGTAGAAAATGGAGTATTCCATTAGTACGCTAAGTCTTTTTGATTTCTTTTGGTCTTGTTTAATAACAAAGTTTGTTGAAATATTGTCACCAAAAGACTTGGTTAGAATACGCAAGACTTGTTTTTTGTATTCTGTTTTTATAGGTTTGTTGTTCGTATTCATTATTCTTTTTTTATGGTCATTTACACTTTTTAGTCTTATTCCTATTGCTCATAACGTTCTCAGGGCTGGCAAAGAAGCACATTTAAGCACCCATCACTTCCCCAACCCAATACACCAGCTACATTAAACAAAATTTGCAATTTACGATAAACCTGTGCTTTTTTGCTAGACCTGTGTTGTGCGTTCGTGCGGTTACTCATCAATCTCTATGCACGCAATGTCTTTATATGATTTATCCGTTAAAAACTCTTGAATAATCACACTTCTGTCTATTAAAAGTTTAGCAAGATCTGATGTTCGTCGGTTACCTGTTCTAAGCCAAATGATTCTTGGTGGGTGGCCGTATAAATTTGACATATCATAAAAGTCTGCGTCAAAGGTAACCACAGTATAGTCATTGCGTTTTGCGTACTCCCAAATTTCACAGTCAGTTGAGTTCTCTAATCCTAATTCACGCACTTGTTGAGCCTCTGGAAATGTATCTTTGAGTTTAGAAACAATTCTAAAGGATATGTTTTGGTCAAAAAGTAATTTCATTACGCAACCCTGATACGTTGTTCTCTGTCAGCTGCATAAGCTAAACATGCTTGAATATCCTCAGATGTTAATTCAGGGTAATCTTCAATAATTTCTTTTTGAGTCATACCAGAGGCCAACCAGCTTAGAACATCATAAACAGAAATTCTTGTTTCACGTATACAAGGTTTGCCAAATCGTACATCTGGTCTGATTTTTATGATCTTTTTATAACTTTTCATCGTTTTAGAGTTTAATCAAAGATAGTGATTTTTGTTGATTATTGAGTGTTTTTTTCGGTGATCATGACGCACAACGGTTTCAGGGCTGGCAAAGAAGCAAACTTAAACGCTCATCACTTTCCCATCCCGATACACTTGCTAAATTACATAAAATTTGCAATTTACCACAATCTCGTGCTTTTTTTGCTAGCCCTGTGTTATGGAATCGGCTGAAACCAATCACTGCGAAGTTCTCACATCTCTTCATTAAACACCAATTTTCCGTCCGCGATTCCACGCTACGGTTGGAGCGATTTTCACGCTTGTTTTGTCTTCCCTCCAAACACCTGCTAAACAATGATCAATAATTTGTTTTATTCACTTAAACACCAATTTTCTATGCAGATTTTGCGGTTTTTTGTCCACGCCCTGTCCACGCTTTCCCGAGCGTTAACAGATTTCCGTCAGCTTGTTTTCCTGCCGTTCCACTTGCTACGAAGCAGAAAACTGGTTTTGGTCAACTTTCACGCTGTCCATGTCCAAAATTGAGTTGACTGAGATGACCGTAATTCGTCAGCCGTCCTCCGTGGGCAACCCGAAGCAACCACGCCGTGGTTTGTGTCCATGCCAAACCAGGACTTCAAGGCAAAACCGCAGTTTCAACCCGTCAAGTTGAGCAGGATACCAACACTAAAAAAAGAAAAATCTCCCGAAAATCGCTTCAACCGAGTAAGGTGTTTTCAGCTGTTCCATAACTCATTTATCTATTCAAAAAAACTGTATATATCCCCAACCGTTATTTGATATGTACAGTTTTATTGATTTTTATTGTTGAATCAAATATAGGCAAAAATTACAAATCATCAAACGGACTTTTTATGTTCTGTAAGCCTTGAGTGCTCAGATGCGTGTAGATTTATCTTCGATTCTACTTCGTGGTCAGTGGTGTTACTGCTTTTGTGACCTAGTATTTCTTGAATGAACCGCAGATCAGTCCCGTTTTCGTGTAAATGCGTAGCATAACTATTTCGCAACCAATGAAATATAACAGGTTTATTTATATTGGCTAATTTAAGACATTTTTTTTTATAATTAACTGTAAACTTCGTGCTGAATATTTCACGCCTGCTACTTGTCCTTAAAATAACGCTATTTCTGGCCGATTGGATGATAATAATCTAAACTACCCAAATAAAATACTAAGCTTCCTGCCCCATAATACGGGCATAGACCGCTGTTTGTGGGAATTGCTCCATGATTTTTTTGATTAATGCCGTAATGGGAATTGCTAACACTAATCCAGGGATTCCCCAGATAAAGCCCCATAAAGCCAACATAATCAATACGGTGACGGTATTTATTGCAAAGGATTTACCCATTAAAATCGGTTCTAGGATGGCACCGAATAATACTTGTATCCCTGCAATTACCAAAACAAATCCCAATAAAGAACCTGTTTGATCTAATTCTACCAAAGCAAAAGCCAAAAGCACTATTACCGATATAATAGAACCAACCATTTGTACAAAGTTGATCAAAAACGCAAACAAGCCCCAGAAAAAGGGGAAACTAACCCCGAAAAAGTAACAAGCTAAGCCAAAACCAACACCTGTGAAAAGACTCATAGCAAACTTAACTATGATAAACTTTAGAATATCTTTCTCAATTTGTCGGAACGTTTTTATGGAAGAATAGCGCTGCTTAAAAATTAATAATTCCATCACTTTCTGCATGTTCAGAGACCCTGCAAGTAGTAAAATTGTGAAAAAGATGGTCATTAAAAGCATACTGATAAACTTTCTTGTAAAGTTCAAGGTATTGCTAACGTTGCCAAATAGTCCTTCCGAAAATCGTTCGCTATTCAACAATGCCTCCAAGTTGCTTTGGCCCTCAACGGGATGAACGCCGGTCCAATCCATCAAAGGCTCTATGACATCGTTTAATTTTCTGTCAAATTTCTCATAAAAATCTTTATTTGAATTGGCTATTTCTCGACTAGATAACTTCACTACCTCACTGCCAATTTTCAGTCCGCCAGCAATAAAAATAATTACAACCACAATACCGAGTACATTTGGAATGCTCCGTCGCTGGAACCACCTCATCAAAGGCATAAATAGTAGCGCTGCAAAAAGGGCAAAAAACAATGGAATAAAAATAATGGACAATACGCTGAGTAAGTACAACACAAATGGGACAATAATAATTAACAATAACTTCTTGATGTCCCGTAAATTTTTTTCCATATTCTTCGCTTCCAATTTTTAGCTTAATATTTTGTTTTTGCATTTTCCGCCGCATCGAGCGAGCAGATTCTTATACAAAGTTAATGAATATTAAATTGCGTATATTTAATCACCGCCCCTTTTTCTGAAAATAAAGACTCATAATGTGTTTTTATGGCTAAAACGGCTTGGGTATCTTCATCAAAGGTTGATAAATCTCGGTAAACATCCCAAGTGAGATGATTCACTTTGTAACCATGTGTTTTTATTTCTTCCTCTGTAAATTCGAACAATAAATCACTATCTGTTTTTAAATGCACGATACCACCCGTTACTAAAATTTCGCGGTATTTTTGAATAAAATAGGCTGACGTAAGTCTTTTTCTTGGCTTTTGCGGTTGAGGGTCAGAAAAGGTTAACCAAATCTCAGCAATTTCTCCAGCCCCAAAAAATGCTTCGATAAAGTCTATTTTAGTTCTTAGAAAGACTACATTTTTTAATCCTTCTTCCTGAGCAGATTTTGCGCCAACCCACATCCTGGCCCCTTTGATATCAACACCAATAAAATTTTTTTCTGGGTATTTCCGTGCCAGACCAACCGTGTACTCTCCTTTTCCGCAGCCTAACTCCAAAACTATCGGGTGGTCATTTTTAAAAAATTCAGCAGCCCATTTTCCTTTTAATGGCCACTTTTCTGTTTTGGTAAATGCAATAGTTGGCTCAAAAACATGAGACATTTCTTTCATCTCATCAAATCTGCGGAGTTTATTTTTTGCCATATTTTTATAACTTGCCGCAAAAATAGTAACATTATCCAAAGGCATGACCCATAGCAGGATTAAGGAATATCGAGAAGAACGCATTTTATTTAGTGCGCTTAATTGGGGATTAGGTCATGTCATGCGCAGCCTACCGCTTTTAAAACAATTACAAAAACAAAGCAACGAACTCTTCATTGCTTGTGACGCAACACAAAAAAAGTATTTTTCCAACAACTTAAACAACGTCACTTTTATTGATTTTGCAGGTTACCCTTTAGCCTTTAAGGGAAATGGAAATTGGGCAGTTGAAATACTGCGAAATATGCCCTCATTTCTATCCCACATGATACGCGAACGCAAAGCGGTTGAGCAACTCATCAAAGAAAAAAATATAAGTTTAGTGCTATCCGACCAAAGATTTGGTTTTCGATCTAAATCAACTCGTTCTATTTTAATTACGCATCAGCTTCAATTGGCGCTTCCTTGGTATTTTCAACTGGCTCAATGGTGGAACAAACAACGCTGGAAATCCTTTGACGAAATTTGGATACCTGATAGTCCATCCTTACAGTTAGCAGGCGACTTAACCAATGGTGAACATCCTGAAAAATATTGGATAGGTCTGCAGTCAAACATCAACAAAGAAGAAAGCAATAAAAAAATAGCTTTTCTTGCTATCATTAGCGGCCCAGCACCGTATCGAGAAGATTTGTATGATGCTGTTCTAAGGTTTTTGAAAAAGCAGCATGTTGAAAGTGTGATTATTGCACCAAGTAATTTGAAAAGGGAAGTTCTTGAAACATTTTCTAATATTAGAGAATTGCGAGACCCTGACCCTAAGACATTCAACACATTGTTTCATGCTGCGGAAAAAATCATAAGCAGAACTGGATATACCACCTTAATGGATTTACAAATTCACCAAAAATCCGCCATTTTAATTCCTACTAAAGGTCAGCACGAGCAGTTGTATCTTGCCGAACGACACCGCAATCATCCGCTATGGAAAATTATTTCAGCAGAAGATTTGAATTTATTCGAATCAACTTAACCGCATAATGTCGATGCTAACCTTCCAAAACAAAACTTTTCACTAACTTAGCAAGCGAAAAAAATACAATGGATTTAGTTAATCATTTTAGTCAAACATTTGAGCCAGAATTACTCAATGAGTTGAGAGCAAAAGGGAAACCTTTAAGCGTAAGAGCAGGAGAAACGATATTAGATATTGGACAAATCGTACGTGTGATGCCCATCATTGTTAGTGGCATTGTTAAGGTTTCCCGTTTAGATGATCAAGGCAGAGAGATATTGCTTTATTACGTAAACTCCTCTGAAAGCTGTGCCATGACATTTACCTGTTGTATGGAACAATTTCCAAGTGAAATAAGAGCTGTTGCCGAAGATGATGTAGAAATGATTACCGTACCGATTAGTGTGATGGATGAATGGCTAATGACTTATCCTACTTGGAAAAGTTTTGTGATGACCACCATACGCAATCGCTTTAATGAAATGTTGCAAACCATCGACCAAATTGCTTTCCACAAGTTAGATGATAGACTTGTCAACTATTTAAAATTACAAGCAGAAACATCTGGGTCTCGTTTAATTAATTTATCCCACGAACAAATAGCAAAAGATTTAGCGACCTCACGTGTGGTCATTTCGCGCCTTTTAAAAAAACTAGAAAACGAGAAAAAGTTGCTGCTTTATCGTAACCAAATTAAATTATTGCAGGAGTTTTCAG
>JAFIEX010000102.1 GCA_020832365.1 Crocinitomicaceae bacterium | reverse complement strand
GTCTATTATTTTGGAGCTGCTTTTTTATGTTTCAGCAAGTTTAATACCCTTGGCACTGCCGTTAGCGATTTTGTTGTCTTCCCTAATTGTTATGGGAAATTTGGGAGAGTACAATGAGCTCACTGCACTCAAGGCTAGTGGTATGTCGATTTACCGCATCCTCAGGCCACTTTCATTTGTTGTTGTTGGAATTGCTATTGCTACTTTTTATTTCGCTAACTATGTTATTCCTATTGCCAATTTCAAATGGCACTCCATTATTTGGGACATCCAAGAAACTAAGTTGACATCTTTTTTGCGTCCAGGGTCTTATACAAGAGATATTGATGGCTATAGCATAAAAATTAGCGAAGGTAAAGGCAATAAATTTGGGCGTATTGTTATCCACGACAGGACAGATTTGAGCTCTTTAAAAACCATAACCGCGCAAAGTGGAGAGTTTTACAGATCGGAAACTGGAGATTTTCTTTTTTTTAAGTTGTACGATGGTAGAGTTATCGAAGAGCTTTCTAAGTCTCCAAGCTATGCAGAAGAACCTGGTAAAAAGCCTAGTGGTAAAACTTTTCCTGGAAGAAAGGCTACGTTCAGGACGGCAACTTATAAAATGAATCTAACAGGTTTTGAACTCAATCGAACACAAGACGAGCTTTTCAAAAATGATTTTGAGATGCTTAATGTTTTCCAAATTAATCAAACGGTTGATTCACTGCGCGCGAATTACAGGGAACTAACAGATAACTTCGTTAGCAACACCAAAAATAAACATGAATATTTTCAGGCTATCGCTTATGATAGAGCGAAACCAAAGAAGGATGAAGAAAATAATGATGGAGAAACTGAAAAAGCACATGGGAACAATTTTATGCATAACATCATTGATGACTCAGTTTTGGATGATTCGATAGTGAATGATAGTGTTTTTCAGGGAAATGCTATTGTCAAAACTATTTCGGATAGATTTATATACACGGCAGATTCTATACATGAGGGAAATAGAAAGCAAATTCTAGAACAATTAAAAACGCAATTGAATGCAAATATTACATCCTTGAATAATCAATTAATGGTGGAGGAAAATAAAAAAATGAGTTTGAGGAAATTTGAAATTGAGTTCCATCGAAAATTCTCTTTATCCTTCTCGATAATTATATTGTTTTTTATTGGCGCGCCTTTAGGGGCAATTGTCAAAAAAGGAGGCTTTGGTGCTCCTGTTGTTATTGCCGCCCTATTATTCATGGTCTATTTTGTATTGATAACACTTGGTGATGGAATGGCAAAACAGAACGTTATTTCACCGTTTTGGGGAATGTGGGGGCCTAACTTTGTTTTGATTCCATTTGCTTCTATATTAATGATTTCTGCGGCTAATGATAGGAGTATAACTGAAATCGGATCTTTAAGAAGACGCTTTAAAAAGTGGAAACGCAAATGAAAAGGATACTCCATTTTTCAAACAAGCCAGTATTTCCTATTCTCGATGGAGGATGTCTGGCAATACACGCCATTTTAAAAGCATTACTAAAGGAGGAAGAGTTTGAAGTTTTTCACTTGGCATTAAGTACGCAAAAACACCCTTTTGAATTATCAAATTACCCTAAAAGTTGGACGGAAAATATACCAATTGAATCGCATTTTGTCGATACAAAAACTAATATTTTAGATGCTTTAATACATTTAATAAAAAACAAATCATACAATTTATCAAGGTTTGAAAGCAAGTCTCTCGAGTTAAAGTTAAGAAAGAAAATTGTTGAGGACTTATATGATTTGGTGATATTAGAAAGCATCTACTTGGCTGCGTTTATTCCGGTTTTTAAACACTTTAATATCCCTGTTCTAATAAGAACGCATAATGTGGAAGCTGAGATATGGCAATCATTGTCCTTATCCGCCAAAAACCCTGTTAGAAGGTGGTATTATAAAAAATTAGCTATGCAATTAGCTGATGCAGAAAAGGAAATATTGTCTTCAGTGGATGGTATAATCAGTATATCTCAGGAAGACTTGCAAAAGTTTGAAGCACAAGGTGTTTCAATCCAATCTGTGGTAATTCCAACTGTTGTTAACCCTTCTCAAGCTGAAAACAATTACCGTTCAGAAGACGCTTATTTCCTTGGTGCAATGGACTGGATTCCCAATATAGAGGGGGTAAAATGGCTCTGTAGAGATGTGCTTCCGTTATTAAAAGCGGATACGCAGGTGCATTTAGCTGGACGAAAATTAGATTGTAAGTCGTTTGCCAATGAAAATGGCTTGGTGTGTCATGGTGAGATTATTGATGCTGAGAAATTCATTCAATCACATGGAACTTGTTTAATTCCTATTCATTCCGGTGGCGGGATAAAAATTAAATTATTGGAGAATCTAGCACATGGAAAACCAATTATTACTACAACTAAAGGGCTACAGGGTATTCAAGTGCAACACAATAAAGAGGTTTTAATTGCTGATACTCCAGCGCAATTTGCTAGTGCAATTAACTACCTTTGCACGGATGAAAGTAAAAGAAAACAGCTCGGAGAAAATGCTAAGCAGTTTATTGAAGATAATTACAGTGAAAAAAAAATAAACCCTAAATTAATTGAGTTCCTTAAATCATTCCTCTAAGAAAAAGAAATTGGTGTTTATCACTTCGAGATTTCCCTATCCATTAGAAAAAGGGGATAAGTTGCGAGCATTCTATCAAATTAAACATCTCTCAACCGATTTCGAAATTACACTGCTGGCTTTATCAGAAAAGAAAGTTTCTCAAGCCGACTGCAATAAATTAATCAACTACTGTTCTAAAATTGTGGTTTTTGAAATTAAAACATGGCAGAAGTATTTTGGGGTGTTTTTAGGATTGTGGAATGATCAACCATTTCAAGTAAACTACTTCCATCATCGATCGATTCAAATAAAAGTGCTAAAGGCCATTAAGGATGTTGATCCGGATCATATTTTTTGTCAGCTATTGCGCACATCTGAATATGTCAAGCACTATCATAATTGCCCCAAAACAATTGATTATATGGATGCACTTTCTTTAGGAATGGAAAGAAGAATTGCAACAGAATCATGGTGGAAGAAACCTTTTGTTAAATGGGAGGCCTTCAAATTACAAAGGTATGAGTCTTATGTGTTTGACTATTTTGAACACCATACTATGATATCTGAGCAAGATAAGGCTGCTATTATTCATCCGTTTCAAAAAAAAATAAAGGTTGTTCCAAATGGGGTAAGCGCTTCTTTTTTTGAGGTTTTGGATGTGAAAAAAAAATATGAGCTTGTTTTTACGGGCAATATGAGTTATGCACCTAATATTTTGTCTTGTAAGTTTTTGGCACAGGATATCCTTCCAAAACTTGACAGTAACTTCAAAGGCTTAATTTCTGGTGCAAGTCCTAGTCAAGATGTTTTGCAGCTTGCAAGTTCTCAAATTGAAGTTACGGGATGGGTTGAAGATATTCGGTTAAGCTATGCCGCTGGAAAAATTTTCGTTGCTCCAATGTTTATTGGGACGGGTTTACAAAATAAGTTATTAGAAGCGATGGCCATTGGACTTCCTTGTATAACGACTTCTTTAGCCAATAATGCACTTGGTGCAGCCCCTGGAAAAGAGGTGCTCATTGCTGAAACTGCTGACGAATATGTGTCTCTTATTCAAAAACTACTGACAGACGAGTTGTTTTACAATCAAATAGCTAATAACGGAAGGTCGTTTGTTCAAAAAAAATACGTATGGTCAGAAACGGTAAAAATACTGAAAGAATTATTAGAATAGCCTAGCTCGATAAACTTGAAAACTTAGCCCTTATTCAGCAAATCATCAATTTGCCTCGCAATTGTTCTGCTTGCGCCACCATCTCCTAATAACTGAATAAGTAAATCATACTGATTTAATAATTCGCAATGATTATCTCCGCTTGGTAAAACTCTTTTCAAGCCATTAGCGATCTTTTCTGGAGTGCAATCTTGCTGGATGAACTCTTCTACGGCCATTTTATCTAAAATCAAATTGACTAGGCTGATGTATTTAACTTTGATTAACTGTTTGGCTATCCAGTAGGAGATGTAAGCGCCTTTATAGCAAACAACTTGAGGTACTCGAAATAAGGCTGTTTCTAATGTTGCTGTTCCAGAAGTAACAAAAGCACCCTCTGCTACTGATAAAAGTGTATAAGTTGCGTCAAAAATAATTTTTACGTTGGGGAAGTTTTGCGTAAAATTTTGATAGAACTCTTCTGTAAGTGATGGTGCGCCAGCAATAACAAATTGATAACCGTCTATTAATTTTGTTGCCTCTAACATTACTGGGAGTTTCCGCATAATTTCTTGTTTTCTGCTCCCTGGTAATAATGCAATTATTGGGATAGACGCATTTAATTGTAACTTTCCTAAGCGCAGATCAAGTGCTTTGTTTGTTTTAAACTGTTGAATAGCATCAACGAGCGGGTGACCAATAAAAGTAACTTCCATTTGATGCTTTCGATAGAAGTCCTTTTCAAAGGGTAAAATAACGAAAAGTTGGTCAACAGATTCTTTGATTTTACGTACTCGATTTTCTTTCCAAGCCCAAACTTGAGGAGATATGTAATAGTAGGTTTTAATTCCATTTTGCTTGGCCCACTCTGCAATACGCAGATTAAAACCAGGGTAATCTACTAAAATTAGAGCATCTGGTTGGAATTTTGAAATATCTTTTTTACAAAAACTAATGTTTTTTAAAATAGTTCGAATATTTAAAAGTACTTCGATAAATCCCATGAAAGCTAATTCTTTTATGTGTTTTACGGGTTTGCCTTGTACATTTTTCATATTTTCTCCCCCCCAGTATCTAAATGAATAATTACTGTCAATCAAGAGTAATTCTTTCATGAGATTGGAGGCGTGTTAGTATCCTGATGCTTGTCCAGCAATAATATATTTTTTTTTAAAATTTTTCTTGCTTAAATCACTAAAGAGATTACTATTGGTATAGCCAAGGCTAATGTCGTTCCCACAAGTCCCATTGTAAATTGATCAAGACGAAGTTGAAAATTGCTAAAATAAAATAGGATAAGATTTGGGACTAAAGAAAATACTAGAATATCATTTCTATTGTCACTGCTAAGTTTAATAAAATACATTAATTGCTCCCAATCTCTATCGGAAAGTTTCCATTGCCAATAAGCAATAAATGCAACCACTGGTAAGATTGCTCCAACGAATATGCCAACAGCTTTCTTGTCAACTTTGTTTTTCCAGTTACTCATAATCCCCATTCGTTAATTTGGCTAATGGCATGATAGGCCGTCATATCAAATTGTGTTGGAACTATACTTACATAACCATTATCTAGAGCCCAAATATCAGTATCTTCGCTGCGATCTGATCTGTTAAAGTCACCGGTTAACCAATAGTATGGTTTTCCGAATTGATCGTAACGCTTATCAAAATTATCTTTCCAATAAGCTCTAGCTTGACGACATATCTTAATGCCTTTAATTTCACTTGTAGAAATACTAGGTATGTTGACATTTAAACAAATTGATTTCGGAAATTCCTTGTTAGCCATATTGGAAAGAATTTCTTTTACCGCCCACTTAGCACCAGTAAAATCAGCATTTGGGTCAAAATCTAACAGCGAAAACCCAATAGATGGTATATCTTCCATTGCCCCTTCTACTGCTGCTGACATAGTTCCAGAATACAATACGTTTGATGCGCTGTTCTCTCCATGGTTAATTCCTGACAAAAGAAGGTCTGGCTTCCCTTTTATCACCTCTGAAATGGCTAGTTTAACGCAGTCTACAGGTGTGCCAGAGCATGTATATGCTTCTAAATCTGGGAAAAGGGGGGATTTGTCTAAACGAAGTACGTTGTTTACAGTTATAGCATGCCCCATACCTGATTGCGGCTTGTCAGGGGCAACGATTACGACATCGCCGAAAGCAGTAGCAGCTTCAATTAAAGACCTAATTCCTTTTGCCTGAATGCCGTCATCGTTGGTGATTAATATTAATGGTTTGTTACTCATTTTCTTTTTATGGTAAAATTAAAAATTATAAATCCAATTGATGTGGAAAATCATCAAAATTCGCATTTGGTTTTGATTTCTGCGGGTATTAACTTTACGAATTGAATGATATCTTGATTGGCTAATTAGTTGATTTTCTAAATAGAATTCATTAAATTTGTTTTCCCATCGTTTTATCTTGTTAAAATTTTTTGAAGTAAAACTTTTTAAAAAGTCAATAGCAAAATCATTTTTTTTTTAACTTTTTTCTGTCAATATTTGTTTCCTCAAATAATTGAGGGCATTGCATCTTGTGAAATCAACCGCAAACCCCAAATATTGAATTTTGTGAATTTGACATAAATATTATAGCGTTATGAGTACATTACATGAAGCCAAATGGGAGAATTGCTTGAAGGTGATTAAAGATAATATTTCTTTACAAGCGTTCAAAACTTGGTTTACTCCAATTAAGCCAATAAAATTGGAAAACAATGTAATGACAATTCAAGTCCCATCTCATTTTTTTTATGAGTGGCTAGAAGAACACTACATTGGGCTGTTGAAAAAAGTCATCAAAAAAGAGTTAGGCTCAGAAGGTAAATTAGAGTACAATATCGTTATGGAGAATGGTAACGGTCAAAATAACGCCCCTCGCACTGTGAAAATTCCAGCATCTGACAAAGGTACGCTAAGAAATGAACCTGTTTCTATTCCAATTAATAAGGATGCTTCAACAATTCGCAATCCATTTGTTTTGCCAGGTTTGAAGAAGGTTAATGTTGAATCAAACTTGAATCCAGTATTTAATTTTGATAATTTTGTTGAGGGAGAATGTAATCGGTTGGCTCGCTCTGCTGGTTTTGCTGTAGCAAATAATCCTGGTGGAACAGCATTTAATCCTTTATTAATATATGGTGGTATCGGTTTAGGTAAATCGCACTTAGCTCATGCTATAGGTATTTCAATCAAAGAGCAGTTCCCTAATAAAACTGTTTTGTATGTTGCATCTGAAAAGTTCGCACATCAATTTATTGATGCGCTGAAGAACGGTTCAATAAATGATTTTATACATTTCTACCAAATGATGGATGTACTAATTTTAGATGATGTACAATTCTTTAGTGGAAAAGAGAAAACGCAAGATGTGTTCTTTCATATTTTTAATCATTTGCATCAAAATGGTAAACAGATAATATTGACTTCAGATAAAGCGCCAGTTGATATTGTTGGAATGGAGCAAAGGTTACTAAGCCGTTTTAAATGGGGGCTTTCAGCTGATCTTCAAAATCCTGATTTGGAAACGCGGATTGCTATTTTGGAAAAGAAACTCTATGGTAGTGGCATTGAACTTCCGCAAGAGGTGGTGCAATATTTGGCATATAGTATAAATACCAATATTCGCGAATTAGAAGGAGCATTAACTTCATTATTGGCGCAGTCATCCTTGAATAAAAAATCTATTGATATGGATTTAGCAAAGAGTATGATTGATAAATTTGTTAAAAACACTGCGAAAGAGGTCTCTATTGAATACATTCAAAAAGTTGTTTGTGACTATTTTGATTTACCAATTGAAGTGATGAAGTCAAAAACTCGAAAGCGTGAAGTTGTGCAGGCTCGACAAATCGCCATGTATTTCTCTAAAAAGATGACCAAGTCATCTTTAGCCAATATTGGAGCGCATTGTGGAGGTAAAGATCATGCTACAGTTCTTCATGCTTGCAAGACGGTTAATAACTTGGCTGAAACGGATAAGAAATTTAAATCGTACTTAAGTGAGCTAGAGAAAAAACTCGCAATGCACTAGTTTTCAACAAGAAAATTTATCAAGAATTAATAAAAACTTGGAGTAATATTTTGTCAATTGGTCAATCGTTGTTACTTTTACCCAAAATTATATGAATTTTAATTAAAATGAGATATCTAACTTTATCATTATTTGTTGGTTTGTCAGCTATACTTTTTGCACAACCCTCATCTAATTTCAACTCTTCCAAAAACTGGTCGATGCACAAAAAGGAGGTTTTCTTCGCTGCAGGGGCCACGCAAATGCTTGGTGACCTCGGTGGTCGTGATCGAATAGGTACTCAAAACTCCATAGTCGATTGGGATTGGGCAGCTATTCGATATGGTGTGGCTGCTGGCTATCGTTACAGGTTTCACCCTAGATGGGCCACTAGTACGAAATTACAATATGGCTTGTTGTCAGGTGATGATGCGCATACAGGAGAAATCATTCGTAATAGTAGAAATTTGAGTGTTCGCACACATGTTGTTGAGCTATCTCAGAGAATGGAATTTATTGTGTTAGCAAATGAGCGTGCTGGTGCAAGATATAGAATGTCAGGGGTTCAAGGTGCGCGTCCTAAGGCGGATAGGGTTTATTTATTTGCAGGTGTTGGCGGACTATTTTTTAATCCTCAGAGCAGAGTTAATGGGTCATGGACAAATTTACATCCTTTAAGAACTGAAGGGCAGGGATTGCCAGGCGGCCCATCTGAATACAGCAGGTTTACTGCATCGGTTCCTTTAGGTATTGGCTTTACATACGGAATTAGTGCATTATGGAGAATAGGAATGGAACTTTCTTATCAAATTACTTTTACAGATTATTTGGATGATGTAAGCACGAATTATTATGATCCAGAGATTCTAGCAGCACAATTCGGTCCTGAGTCTGCAATAGCTGCTAATCCAGCAATTGCAAATCACGCTTGGTTTGGGCCAGGTCAGCAACGTGGTAATCCGGATGATAATGACGCCTACTTTTTCGCAAATATTACACTTACAAGGAACATAACATATCCAGCTTCTAAAAGAGGTAAAACTGTTAAGTGGAAGGGAAGAACTAAATTCTAAAATTTATTATATCCAAATGATATTTAGAGCGAGATAATGATCTCGCTCTTTTTTCTGAATTATATTATTACTACCTTCGCTTTCCATTCATTTCGTATAATTTATGTATAAACTAATTCGTAAGATGCTCTTTCAATTTGACCCCGAGAAAGTGCACCACTTTACTTTTCTTTTTCTAAAAATAATGCTAAACACTCCTATTGTCAAGCATTTTGTTGAAAGCTATTATCGAGTAGATTCTCCTAGTTTGAATAGAACAGTTTTGGGTTTAAATTTTAAAAATCCTGTTGGATTAGCCGCTGGTTTTGATAAAGATGCCAAGTTGTTCAATGAACTCCCAAGGTTTGGATTTTCTTTTATTGAAATTGGAACTGTCACTCCTAAGCCTCAGGAGGGGAACCCTAAAAAAAGATTATTTCGTATAAAACAAGATTCAGCACTAATCAATCGCATGGGCTTTAATAATGCAGGAGTTGATGTGGTAGTAAAAAGGCTTAAAAAAAGAAAAAACAAAGGTGTCATTATAGGCGGAAATATTGGCAAAAACAAGTCCACACCTAATGAGGAAGCATATAAAGATTATGAGATATGTTTTAATGAACTATTTGACTTTGTTGATTATTTTGTTGTTAATGTTAGCTCACCAAACACACCAAACCTAAGAGCTCTTCAAGAAAAAGAACCATTAAAGGCATTGTTATTGCACTTAATGCACCTTAATAAATCGAAACCCCAACAAAAACCTATATTGCTTAAGATTGCTCCCGATTTAACGTTGGAACAATTGGATGATGTAATTGAGATAATTAAAGAAACTAAACTTGCTGGAGTTATAGCAACAAATACCACAATTGATAGAACAGGATTGACAATTTCTTCCGAAGAAATAGAACTGATTGGTGCCGGAGGAGTTTCGGGTAGGCCAGTGCGCAATAAATCGACTGAAATTATTAGGTATTTACGAAGTAAGATGGGTACGGAAGTTACAATAATTGGCGTTGGCGGAATAGATGATGAATTTACTGCCGCAGAAAAAATTGAAGCTGGTGCTAATCTGATTCAACTCTACACTGGCTTCGTTTACGAAGGACCTTCTTTGGTAAGAAGAATCAATAAATATTTGGCTAATAATATCTAGTGTTATAATGATATTTCGAAGATTTCTGGTTTTAATTGTTTTTAGTTTTCTTTTACAAGAAGATTCATTGGCACAAAAAGAGAGCTTAAATTCTTCTTTAGGAGAGGATGAAATTAACCTTGAAATAGAGAGGCTAGATAGTATGATAAGGAATCATTCACATTTGAGTGATGATCAAACGCTTAGTTGGTTAATAGATTTAGGTAATTTATATCGGAAGAGAGGTAGTTATATTCTAGCCATAGAAGCATATGAAAATGCTTTGGAACTTACGCTTTTCTTAAATAAAACCAGGGAAGAGGCGGTTATTAAAAACTCATTGGGGGGGTTGTATTTTGAAATAAATAATAAAGAAAAGGCTTTATACTATTGTGAAGCAGCCTTGGAAATTGTAAATATTAACTTTTTCAATAATTTTGAGGATAGGTGTTTGCTTTTAGCAAATTTAGGAAATATGTACATTGTAGAGGGTAATTTAGATTTGGCTTACGATTACTTGAAACAAGCAGAGCAGCTAAATATAATAGTTAA
>JAFIEX010000101.1 GCA_020832365.1 Crocinitomicaceae bacterium | reverse complement strand
CCAGCTATATCATACTCTTCTTCATTCCCTGCGAATGTAAACACTGTATTACCATGACCCGATGCTACAGGTCTATATTGGGTCCCTTCGAAAGTTGTGAAGGGTGTTCCCCAATTAATATCTAGCCCTCCTTCAAACAAAATTCTTCCTTTGCGCACAACATTGGGCTGAAAACCTACTTGACTTGAAATCCCCCCAATAATGCAAATGGTATCACCAGAAATATACCCACCAGCTCCGTACACATTAAAAGCGTTGCCGCTAGGCATTTCACCAACAACGCTCCATGCATTAAAAAATGGATTGTAAACTTGTATTTTATTAGAAATTTCAGTTCCATTCCATCCACCAAAAACGAAAATTAAGCTATCCCGCCAAACACTTTGAACATGCTCTGCAACAGGATAAGGCATATTCGCTCCATTACTTTCAAAAGTATCCAAGAAAATATTGTAGATGCGCACATCCTGCTTTACCCCCCCCATATTTTGTTCGACTGTCTCTCCTCCAATAACAAAAATTCTATTTTGAACATAACTAGCACGATGACCAACAACAGGAAGGGAGTCAGGTATTTCTTCAGTTTCTGACCATTGATTCGTATTTACTTGATAACGGAATACTTTTTTAGAACAATCAGCAGCTTTCAAGCTATCTGTGCAACCTCCAAAGCTGTAAACCAACTTTTGATTGCCTAAAGCTCCTTCCACAATGGCATTATGCGCAAGGGGCATTGGCATAGGAGCAAGCGAAGAATACTGCCAATTTCCTTGAGCGATTAAATCTATTTGTCCAAAAACAAACAGGAATAGTATTCCTATATAATACCAAAAACTTCTAAGCATTAATCTATTCTTCTGAATTCTATACCATCTAAATTAGCCATAAAAAAACCATCTTCCAAAATTGGAAAAGTTATTATTTCTAAAATTCTAGTTCCTACACGTATTTTGTTTCCATTGATTCTTATAATCCCCCTAAAAGATCGCATTTGACCATCTCCTACAAAAGCGAAAGTACCACTCCCCTGCTCATCTACTCGCAATGAATAAACCTTTTTATCATCAGACCCTTCCCAAAACCCAATGAATTCAGGGTGTTCCATGGTTAATTTATCTCGGCAAGCTGCAAGAGAAATAATCACAAAAAACAACACTAATATTTTCTTCATCATGTTAATATTTTGCCTGGATTTAGCACATTATTTGGATCAAAAAGTTGTTTGATTCCTCGCATCAATTCCAACTCTACAGGAGTAAAAGCAATTTTCATAAAGTTTTTTTGTACATAGCCAATACCATGTTCCCCTGAAATAGTTCCTCCTAGCCCTACTGTCAACTCAAAAATTTCTTTTATTGCTTTGGGTAAATCGTTTTCCCATACCTCATCAGAAAGACTACCTTTAATGATATTGACATGTAAGTTGCCATCACCCGCGTGGCCATAGCACACTGATTGAAGCCCGTAACGTTCTCCAATTTCTTTTACTCCAGCTAACAATTCTGGAAGTCGAAATCGGGGCACAACAGTATCTTCTTCTTTATAAATAGAATGTGCTTTCACCGCTTCACCTACCTTTCTTCTAATGGACCAAAGTGCGTCTTTTTGCGCTGCGTTGTCGGCAAATAATATGTCATCAATCGCGAACTTTTGCAATACCTCAACGATTTTTTGACAATCTTGCAACAATACATCTTCTTGAAAACCATCCACTTCTATCAATAAATGAGCTGCATGATTATCTTTGACAGCAACAGGGGCGTCAGGAAAAAAATTCAAGGTCCAAGTAAGGGCGTCACGCTCCATAAATTCCAAACCGCTAGGGGTTATTCCGGCCTTGAAAATTTCAGCAACAGCCTTACAAGCCTCATCCGCTTTTGCAAAAGGCACTAGCATCAACAAATCATGAGTTGGATGCGGAATCAATTTTAGAACAATTTTCGTAATGACCCCTAAAGTACCTTCACTTCCAACCATTAATTGTGTAAGATTATAGCCTGTTGCATTCTTCAACACATTTGCGCCCGTCCATATAATTTCTCCGTTGGGCAGAACAACTTCCAAATTCAGCACGAAATCAGCAGTCACACCATATTTAACAGCCTTGGGGCCTCCGCTATTTTCAGCGACATTCCCGCCTATGAAACAGCTCCCCTTACTTGCTGGGTCTGGTGGATAAAACAGTCCTTTTTCTTGAACGGCGTTCTGCAATACCTGCGTTATAACACCAGGTTCAGTGGTAACCTGTAAATTATCCTCATCAATATGAATAATGCGGTTAAATTTTTCCATACTTAGCACTACGCCTCCATGGACAGCTAAAGCTCCTCCACTTAATCCTGTTCGCGCTCCTGAAGGTGTAACAGGAATCTTGTTTTGATTGCAAAATCTAAGAATTGCTGAGACTTCTTCCACTTTTGATGGGCGTAAAACCAATTGCGGAGGAAAAACCAAATCTTCGGTTTCATCTCGGCTATACTTATCCAGCAGATGAATATCTTTTACTGCTATATCCTTAAAAATCTGACTTAATTCTTGAATTTTTTCCATGTACTACCTTTTTCAATCGTCTGCAAATGGTCTTTCTCCCAAAATTCTATCAAAATCCACCTTGTACATTACTTCTTTCTCCATCAATTCTGCTGCAATTTCATGAATTTTATCCATGTGTTCATTCAACAATGTAACCGTTCTGGCATAACACTCTTGCATGAGCTTCCTTGCTTCATCATCGATCATATTGGCTGTCTCTTCAGAATAAGGCTGCCTCATGCTGTATTCATTTTGTAAATCCTTAAAAGAAAAAGGTCCAACCTTTTTATTCATGCCATATAAAGCAATCATAGCATAAGCCATTTGCGTTGTTCGCTCTAAATCATTCTGCGCCCCTGTCGAAATATCTTTAAAAATCAAATCTTCTATAACCCTTCCTCCTAGCGTCATGCAAATCGTATCCAACAATTCATTTTTAGTGTAAAGATTTTTTTCTTTAGGCAAATACTGCGCAAAGCCCAAAGCGGCCTCTCCTCTAGGGATGATAGATACTTTTACTAAAGGGTGTGCATTTTCCAAAAACCAACCACAAACAGCATGACCAGTTTCATGATAGGCAATAATTTTCTTTTCTTTAGGGGAGATTAACTTATTGCGCTTCTCCAAACCGCCGATTACCCGATCAATGGCACTTATAAAATCATCCATATCAATCACTTCTTTTTTCTTTCTTGCCGCATGAATTGCCGCTTCATTACAAACATTAGCGATTTCTGCTCCAGCAAAACCAGGTGTTTGACGGGCTAACTCCTCTGGGTCAATTCCTTCTGCGAGGGTTAATTTTTTCAAGTGAACTTTGAAAATATCCCTACGACCTGTTACATCTGGTTTATCAATTAAAATTTGCCTATCAAATCGTCCCGGCCTTAAAAGTGCTTTATCTAATAAATCTGGTCTATTAGTTGCTGCTAAAATGATAACCGTTTCACCATCATTCGAATTAAAACCGTCCATCTCAACTAATAATTGATTCAGTGTATTTTCTCTCTCATCATTCGTTTGTGTTTTCGACATACTTCTCGAACGACCAATGGCTTCAATTTCATCAATAAAAATGATGCAAGGAGCTTTCTCCCTTCCTTTTTTGAATAGGTCTCGAACCCTTGCAGCACCTACTCCAACAAACATTTCAACAAAATCAGAACCAGAAATGCTAAAAAATGCTACACCTGCTTCTCCGGCCATAGCCTTCGCCATAAGTGTCTTTCCTGTTCCTGGAGGGCCAGTAAGCAAAACTCCTTTAGGGATTTTAGCTCCTAATTTCTTATATTTTTCTGGTTGCTTTAAAAAATCCACTACCTCCATGATTTCCTCTTTTGCTTCGTCGAGACCTGCTACATCATTGAAATTGACATCAATTTTATCCTTACCCTCTATAATTTTTGGCGATGCTTTACCTGTATTCATGAAAGGATTGCCCCCTGCACCACCAGCTCTTCCTGCCATTCTTCTGAATATAAACAACCAAACAAATACAATTATAAAAATCGGTAAAAGCCAAGATAGAATGTTTGAAAACCAATTCACCCTAGTTTCAAACTTAGGACTGATTTTTTGATTGTTTGGCATTTCTTGCTGCGCTTCTTCTAGTTGATTTTGAAAAAAATCTACAGAGCCAATAGTAAAGGTATAGTGCGGACCAGTTCTTGCATTGCGTATTTCTTCGTGAATGGCTGCTTTAGCTAGTGTATCTGAAATGATATGTACTTCAACGCGTTCATTATTTACCACCACTATTTCGGAAACATGACCTTTCAACAACATTTCTGATTTAAACGTCCGCCAATCTGTTTCTTTTGTCTTTCCTGACTCTGAAAAATAAGTCCAACCAAAAAAAATTACCATGATGATAAGATACATCCAAAGTAAATTAAACCTTGGTTTAGGGGGGATTTTTCCAAATCGCTTCTTTTCTTGTTCAGCCATTTTCTTTATTTATTTCGCTAAGATAATAAGTTTCGGGAAGATAGAAAGACCAGCTACTCTTTTGGAAATGGTGATTCTATTCATTGCAAGAATTGTTTAAAACAACAAAACAATAGGGCACAGTCTTTTTGAGACATTAATTATTTTGACCATTTGCTAACACAAAAACATTAACCATCGAAGAGGTTTCATCCAAAGCTAAAGCACGAAAACCCTTTAAAGACTATTTCTTCCTAAAGAAAATTCGAACGGGAACACCTTCAAAATCGAAATGTTCTCTTAGTTTGTTTTCTAGGAAGCGTTTGTAGTCTTCTCTAATATATTGTGGTAAATTACAGAAAAACGCAAAGGCCGGTGCATGCGTGGGCAACTGCATAGCATATTTGATTCGAATATATTTCCCTTTAACAGATGGTGGCGGATTCAATTCAATAATTTCTTGCATTACCTCATTCAATTTTGATGTTGCCACCTTCTTAATCCGATTTTCGTAGACACGCATAGCTTCCTCTAAAGCTTTGTGAATACGTTGCTTTGTAAGTGCAGAAGTGAAAATAATCGGAACATCATTAAATGGCGCTAATTGTGCTCGCAATTTATCCTCGTATTCCTTCATGGAACGGTGGTCTTTTTCTATCAAGTCCCATTTATTCACCAAAACAACAACACCTTTATGATTTTTCTCACAAATGTAAAAAATACTTAAATCCTGCTTTTGTATCCCCTCCGTTGCGTCCAAAAGCATTATACAGACATCAGCGCTTTCAATGGTTCGAACAGAGCGTAAAACGGAATAATACTCAATATCCTCATGAACTTTGGCTTTTTTGCGAATACCTGCCGTATCAATTAAAATAAAATCAAAGCCAAATGCATTATATCTAGTATCCACCGCATCTCTAGTTGTCCCAGAAATCGGTGTAACTATGTTTCTTTCTTCCCCTAATAAAGCATTCACCAAGCTTGACTTTCCAACGTTGGGCTTTCCAACAATGGCGAAACGAGGCAGTTCCTCTTGCTCTGGTAAGGCTTTATTGGGAAAATGTTTTACAATCTCATCTAGCAAATCACCAGTTCCAGAACCATTCGTTGCAGAGATATCCAATACCTCACCCACACCTAATCCCCAAAACTCTGAAGAAAGACCAACTCTCTGCGTGTTATCAACCTTATTAGCCGCAATAAATATTGGCTTTTTCGTTTGACGCAATAATTCCGCAACCGACTCATCCAAATCAGTTATTCCGGTTGTGACATCCACCACAAATACGATAACACTCGCTTCTTCAATAGCAATAATAACTTGCTTTCTTATTTCATCCTCAAAAATATCGTCAGATCCTTTGACATAACCACCTGTATCAATCACAGAGAAATCATAACCTGACCATGTCGCCCTGCCATAAATCCTATCTCTGGTAACCCCACTCATCTCCTCTACTATCGCTTGTCTGGATTCCACCAAACGGTTAAATAGTGTTGATTTACCGACATTAGGTCGGCCAACTATTGCAACTATATTACTCATTAGTAACCGTATTTTTTTAATTTGACATCAGAGCTTCTCCAATCTTTGTCCACCTTAACAAAAGTTTCTAAAAACACTTTTTTTCCTAAGAACTGCTCTATATCTTTTCGAGCATCTATCCCGATATATTTCATTTGCTTCCCTCCTTTACCAATAACAATGGCTTTTTGGGAATCTCTCTCCACGATAATTTCAGCACGAATTTTAATAATTTCTTCTTCCTCAACAAAATCAGTTATCTCCACTTGACAAGCATATGGAATTTCTTTTTTGAGGTTTAGGAAGATTTTTTCTCTGATGATTTCAGAGACAAAGAAACGAATTGGTCGATCTGAAAGGCTTTCTTTATCAAAGTAAGGCGGTGATTCAGGCAACATTTCCAAAATCATTTCTAAAATCGGTTGAACATTAAAGCCGTGCAATGCGGAAATAGGGAGTACTTTAGCCGTTGGCAATTCATTCTGCCAATAGGCCAAACGGTCAGCCACTTGTGCTTGATCTTTTAGATCGATTTTATTGACCAAACAAAGCACTGGCACTTTTAATTTTTTAATTTTATCCAAAGTAGCCTCATGGTTCATTGCAGATTCAAAAACATCTGTAATCAGCAACAGAACATCAGCATCTTTAAGTGAAGTCTCCACATAATGCATCATGGCATCATGCAATTGATAAGCGGAATTAACCACTCCTGGTGTATCTGAAAAAACAATTTGATAATCGTCTTCGTTCAAAATTCCATGAATACGATGTCGTGTCGTTTGTGCCTTCGATGTAACAATAGACAATTTCTCTCCTAATAATTGATTCATTAGTGTTGATTTCCCAACATTTGGGCTACCTACTATATTTACGAATCCTGCTTTATGTGTCATAACTTAAATCTGCGGCAAAGTTAGGGCTATTTTTTGGTCTATTGCGCACTGCTCGGAAATTATTACTTTTTGGCATTATTTTCAAGAGATAAAATTCTATCCATATAGCTATTCTTCCTATCAAATTTTAGGCAGCCAAAAATTCGTAGCAAAATCTTTCCATTCAACAGAGAAATTGAACGTTTTATCCAATAGTTTGTTGCATGCTCATAACAACAATTAACTTTGCACCAAATTATTAGCATGCGCCCCTTTAAGATTTTATTTTTACTAATTTTAATTTTACCAAGCACATGGTCTTTCGGACAAAACATGTACTTTTCAGGCACAGTAAACGACACGGCTTCTAATGCACCCGTTCAGCATGCCGTAGTCATGGCCATTCGTCTTTCAGACGCTCGATTATTAGGTTTCACCCGTACGGATAGATTTGGACGATTTGAGCTTTCATCAGTTCCTATTGATACAATGGAGTTAGTTATTACCCACCCCAACTTTGATGATAAACGTTATTACATTATTGGTAGTGAAGACAATAACCGCATTGAGATCCCCAATATTGTAATGCCTGATAAAGCAACTGAACTAGAAGAAGTAGTTGTGTATGCCAATAAAGAACCCATCTATTTTAGGGGAGACACCTTAGTTTATGTAGCTGACTCTTTTGCCAGAAAGGAAAACGCAGTTGTGGAAGATTTACTCAAAAATTTGCCCGGCATTGATGTTAATAAAGATGGAAGAATTAGCTCACAAGGAAGGGAAGTAACCAAAGTATTAGTCGATGGTGATGAATTTTTTGGTTCTGATCCGACCATTGCAACGAGAAACTTAATGGCTGATGGCGTTAAGACCATTGAAATTTATGAAACCGAAGACGAAACCGCTGGTGGGAATAGCGAAGAAAAAATTCAAGTGATGGATGTCCGCTTGAAAGATGACGCCAAAAAAGGCTATTTTGGAAAGTTAGCCGGCGCTGGAGGAGGAAACCCTGAATATTTTCAAAGCCTTCCAGATGGTCAAGGGTTTTATGAAGGAGAATTTCTAGCGAATTATTTCAGTAATGATATAAAAGTCTCGGTTTTTGGCTTAGGCTCAAACACACCAAATACAGGATTCAGCTACCAAGATGCGTCTCGTTTCGGACTTACCAATGAAATGAATACGGGTTGGCAGTCTAGAATTTCTGGGCAAAACAATGCACAACAAGGGTTGCCAACAAGTTATAAAGGCGGATTTTATTATTCCCAAAAGCTGAACGAAAAATCGAAACTAGGTGTAAATTACACTTACAATAGCTCTGGATTATTGGTTAAAGAAGATCGAAATTCTGAATATTTTCTAACAGATACAACCTTTAGATCTTTAGACTCTCGTATCAATGACCAATTGCAAAATTCACATACAGTTAATTTCAATTATGAATACAAAATTGACTCTTTAACGAGATTAGAAGTTGTTGCAAATGCCACACAGCGCAATGAGTTTCTGGAAAATGAAAAATTGACTGAATTTTTTACTCCAGCAGGGTTGTTAAGTAACCAAACAAAAGTTAACAATACTAGTGTTGCTAATGGTCTAGAAGCCAATACTAACGTTAAATTGGTTAGGAATTTCAAGACAAGAAACAGGAAGTTAATTGCGGAATACCAATATGGTTACAGTGAAAATGACCGTGAGAATTTTTTACTATCTGAAATTAGTAACTTTATCCTTCCTGTCCCTGATTCAACATTTGATCAACGCAGAGACATTAACAATAAAACAATTGGACACAGAGGAATTATTGATTATACAGAGCCATTATCGCGAAAGCTAAAATTAAATGTGCAATACAGAGCAGATTATTTTATTGGCGACCAGCGCAACTATACTTTTGATGGTGTTAATGGTATATACGACCAGTTTGCCCCGCAATTCAGCAATGATTTCAGTACGTCAAGATTAGAAAATCGAGGAGGTGCCTCTTTGATTTATTCAGGGAGAAAACAAACAATCAATGCTGGTACAAGGGTAAGAAATGTGCGCATTGATAACCTGAATAACTTTACCGATGAATTATTCGTGCAAAATGTTAACGATGTACTGCCATTCCTAGAATACACCTATAAATTTAGCAATGCGCATCGTTTTCGATTCAATTATAGTACTCGTTCTGATCAGCCAAGTCTTAACCAATTGCAACCTGTGCGCGATAATACAAACCCCAACAATTTAGTCGTAGGTAATCCCGATTTAGTTCCGAATTATGTACACTCCATCAACGGGTTTTATAATAAATGGAACGCCTTGGAGCAATCCTATGTGTGGGCTAGCTTTTTTGGGACAGTTACCAATAATGCCTTTGCAAACTCCATCACTTATTTACCTGATGGAAGAACCGTTTCACGTGCCATTAATGTGGACGGCAATTATTTTGGCGGTTTATATGTTGGTGGTGGTATCCCTCTGTTCAAAAAGTTTTTAAGGTTGGATCCAAATGCGAATATTACCTATTCCAGATTCAATCAAGAAATTGTTGACTTCTCAACAGGAACAGGGTTAACACCACAAATGAACATCACTGAAAGCTTCAACTATACTGGTGGTTTGAATTTGAGCGTAAGGAACGATACAATAGAAATCACCTTGGGAATGGACTTTACTTATTCTGACCCGAGAAGTAGTCTTTCTGTTGTGGCCAATCAACCTTTTACCACACAAACCTATAAATTAGATGTCTTCTACGAACTTCCTTTCAGACTCTTTGTAGAAACAGATATCCGTTACATTGTTAATAGAGGAAGAGCTGATGGATTTGACATTGCACCATTTATTTGGAATGCAAAAATCAACAGGCGATTCACAAAGACTGGCAACTTAGTTGTTTCCTTGTCCGCCTTTGATATACTCAACCAAAATATTGGAATCAATAGACAAATTTTGAATAACGTCATCATTGATTACAGAACACAGGTAATTGCCCGTTACTTTATGGGGGGATTGACATACAGATTTAATAATAGCAAAACGAAAGAGGATGAAGGCAGAAGTCGTTGGTTTTAGCATTATACTGCTTTTTACACTGCACCTTAATATTGGGTGGAGCCAAGAGTTTATTCAGGAAGGACGCGTTATTTTCGAGCGCCGAACCAACTTGGAAAAACGTTTTTCGGAGGAAGATAAGAAGAGGTGGATGCGAAATACAGATTTGAGTAAACCTCAAATCGATAAGTTCGAACTTATTTTTAATGATACCGCGGCATTGTTCCGTCCAATTCTTGAAGATGCTCCTAGTGGAATGAGTGATTGGTTGACCATGAAAAACACTTCATTCCAAAACAAAAACCAAGGAATTAGGAAGCAATCTTTTTCGTTTTTCGGAACAACGGTGTTATTAGAAGATGTCATTCGTGCTCGAGACTGGAGAATGACAGAATCCAAGCGAAATATTGCAGGCTATGATTGCAGACAAGCTGTATGGGAGGCAAATGATTCAACCAGAATATATGCATGGTACGCAGAAGAATTAATTCCTTCTTTCGGCCCCGAAACGTTCAATGGTTTACCCGGAATCATATTGGGCTTGGCAGTTGAAGACGGTGGAGTGGTTTATTTCGCAAAGGAGATTAAAGTTAAAAAAGCAGACTTCGAAGATATCCCTAAAGGAAAGAAAAAAGACTGGTACACGGAAGAAGAGCTAA
>JAFIEX010000100.1 GCA_020832365.1 Crocinitomicaceae bacterium | reverse complement strand
AGGTGATAAATTCCATGTAATGGATGACGAAAAAGAAGCGCGTTCCATTGCTACAAGAAGAGAGCAGTTATACAGAGAACAAGGCTTACGTACTCAAAAACACATTACACTAGACGAAATCGGAAGACGATTAGCTATAGGAGACTTTAAAGAGTTAAACATCATTATTAAAGGTGACGTAGATGGTTCAATTGAGGCCCTTTCTGACTCTTTATTGAAGCTTTCAACGGAAGAAATTCAAGTAAATATTGTACACAAAGGGGTGGGAGCAATTACAGAAGCAGATGTAAACCTTGCATCGGCATCTGATGCTATCATTATTGGTTTCCAAGTTAGACCAACCCAACAAGCAAGAAATTTAGCAGAGCAAGAACAAATTGATATTCGACTATACTCTGTAATCTACAAAGCGATTGATGAATTGAAGTCAGCTATGGAGGGAATGTTGTCTCCAGATATCGAAGAACAAATTACTGGAACAGCAGAAGTGCGCGAAACTTTCAGTATTACCAAAGTTGGAACGATTGCTGGTTGCTTTGTGCAGTCAGGTGTGATCAAGCGAAACGCTAAGGTTAGAATTATCCGTGACGGTATTGTTATCCACGACGGAACACTTGGTTCTTTAAAGCGTTTTAAAGATGATGTTAAAGAGGTGAAAAACAACTACGAATGTGGTTTAAATATTGATCGATTTAACGACATTAAGGAGGGAGACATCATTGAAGCTTACGAAGAAGTAGAAGTAGCAAGAAAACTATAAAATTTTGGGGCGTATTTTCATACGCCCCAATACCTCAAGGTTTATTTTCCGTTTAGGCTTTTTAACCAAAATGTTTATAAGGGGAAACCGCACTTTGACGAGCTACTATTTCCGAAATTAAGAACTACCACTGCGGGCAAGTTCCACAATCAGTGGGGCGAACAAAAATATTGAATCCAACACTTATTTCAGGGGCTAAAAACGTAGTAAAATGACTACCATCAACAGGGTTAGCTTCTCTCAACTGTATGCTTCGTTGGTTCAAACCACCGAAAATAAATCTCGTTTGAAGGAAAACATGTTTCCATAAATTTAGCCTTATTCCTCCGTAAGCACTAAACCCAAACCCACTCAAACTAACAACACTCGTTCCCGTGAAGCCGTCAAACGTATAAAAGGCATCCGCAACCAACAATCCCAAGCCAGCTCCTACAATTGAAGCTGCTTGAAACGTTCCTTTTTTGTTCGTATATAAATCATCCAAACGCATCGTGTTCATTTGAATATAAGAAACGCCTTGTGACTGTCTATAATTTAAATAATTGTTAGCTATCGCAAAAGAAGCATTTTCATAATTGCCACTAAATATACTATGAGCTCCTGGTGCAAAATTGCCAGAAAATCGAACATTTTGATCTGTCGGTATAAAAAGGTTATACCGCTCAAAACCTAACCCTATCGCCCAATTCTTCTTCACAAAATAACCCAAATGCGCTGCTATTTGAAAATTATTTATTCCTTCTCTATTAAAAAAAGCACTTATCGGAACACCTGCTGGATTGTCCGAAAACCGAACATCATGCATCGTAAAATTATAGTTGTTCGCTGCTACAGATAACTCACTTAATCCGTAAGCACTTCTATTGTAACCAACGAAACCATATAACGTACCTTGACCAATAGGATTCGTTTTTTTTCTACGTTGTGCAGAAGCATCAATCGCACTAGCAAACAGCACAAAAAATAATAAAAACCTTATTAACATGATAATATAACGTATTTATCTGATAAAATTACACTAATTCTTGAAATGGGGTCTTTCGAAAATTCCGTTTAATTAGAATACTATTATTTTTGTACTATTAAGAAAATAAAAATGGCAAGATTACGAATTTCAGAGGTGCTAAAGGCACAAAAAATTGGAGAAAAAGTTACCCTTAAAGGTTGGGTTAGGGCTTTTCGAAGCAATAGGTTTATTCAATTAAACGATGGCTCTTGTCTTCAAAATATTCAAGCTGTAGTTGATTTTGAACAATTCGATGAAGCTTTATTAAAGCAAATTACAACCGGAGCAGCCATTGGTATTTCTGGCCAAATTGTAGCATCACAAGGAAAAGGTCAATCCATTGAAGTAGAAGTAGCAGCCATTGAAATCATCGGTGAAGCAGCGCCAGATGAGGTACAAAAAACAGTGATGCAACCCAAAAAACACAGCTTAGAATTTCTACGGGAACAGGCACACTTACGTTTTAGAACAAATACATTCGGGGCTGTATTTAGAATTAGACACGGCATTGCTTTTGCTATTCATCAATACTTCAACGATAAAGGTTTTTATTATTTGCACAGCCCTATAATCACAGGTTCTGATGCAGAAGGAGCTGGTGAGATGTTTCATGTAACCAACTTCGACCTCGCAGCTCTTCCTAAAAATGAAGATGGTAGTGTTGATTTTAGTCAAGACTTCTTCGGAAAACCAGTAAACCTTACCGTTTCAGGACAGTTAGAAGCAGAACTTGGTGCGCTGGCACTTGGTCAAGTGTACACTTTTGGCCCAACTTTCCGTGCTGAAAACTCCAACACTTCTCGTCATTTAGCAGAGTTTTGGATGATAGAGCCAGAAGTTGCTTTCAACGACCTGCAAGACAACATGGATTTAACAGAAGACTTTTTAAAGTATATCTGTCGTTACATAATAGATAACTATGCTGAGGATTTGGCATTCTTACATGATAGAGATCAGCAAGAACAAAAAGCAAAACCAGAACAAGAAAGAAACGAGTTTGGCTTAATCGATAAATTAGCGTTTGTGATCAACAACCCTTTTGAACGTATCACTTACACAAAAGCAATTGAAATTTTACAAAACTCCAAACCTTATAAAAAGAAAAAGTTCAAGTATCCTGTTGCGTGGGGAACAGACTTACAGTCAGAGCACGAGCGCTATTTGGTAGAAAAAGAGTTTAAAAAACCGGTTATAATCACGGATTATCCCGCATCATTTAAGGCTTTCTATATGCGTCAAAACGATGATGGTAAAACAGTAGCCGCAATGGATGTACTATTCCCGGGTATTGGAGAAATTGTTGGTGGTTCGCAAAGAGAGGAAAGACTAGATGTTTTGAAAAAGAAATGCCAAGACTTTCATATTGACGAAAAAGAAATCTGGTGGTATTTAGATACTAGAAGATTTGGAACTGTTCCGCACGCAGGATTTGGCTTAGGTTTCGAACGAATGGTGATGTTCATAACAGGAATGGGCAACATCAGAGATGTTATACCTTTCCCAAGAACACCTCAAAATGCAGAGTTTTAATTTGTGAAGCTCTTATTATGCCCATCATACTTGTTTTACGATTAGGGATTTTTTAACAGAACAAAGTCATTTGAAATCTAAATATTTTTGATTAAACTTGTGAAAAGCTTTAAGTATAGCTAATATGGCACTAAAACAGTCTTTATCTCAAAAGTTAGAGCAGCGACTCTCACCGCAGCAAATTCAATTAATGAAATTACTGCAAGTGCCAACTATTGAATTAGAACAGCGGATAAAACAAGAAATAGAGGAAAACCCTGCTTTAGAGGAAGGAAAAGAGGAGAGCTTAGATGAGTTTGGGGAAACAAACGATTATGATGACGGTGATGTCAACAGTGATGAGCGTGATTTTGACTTCGATGAATACCTCAACGATGACGAACCAAGTTATAAAACCTCAATAAACAACACTAGCAAAGACGATGAAGAAAGAGGGATTCCTCTAGCAACAGGTAGGTCTTTCCAAGAAAGATTAATGGAGCAACTGCAATTGCGCGATCTTAACCAAAACGAATTAATCATTGCCTCCTACCTCATCGGAAATTTGGATGATGCTGGATATTTAGAACGTGAAATAGATGCTATCATTGATGATTTAGCTTTCTCTCTAAACCTTATGGTAAATCATGAAGATGTTGAGCGTGTGTTAAAGCACGTCCAAGATTTGGATCCTTCAGGTATTGGCGCTAGAAACCTTAAAGAGTGTCTGGTAATCCAAATGCGTCGCAAACAAGACGGCAGTATTTCAAAGTTTACTGCGTTAAAAGTTTTAGAAGAGTTTTTTGAAGAGTTTACAAAGAAGCACTACCAAAAAATCATTCAAAAATTAGAAATTTCAGAAGAGGACTTGAAAGAGGCGGTTAGTGAAATTATTCGCTTAAACCCTAAACCTGGTGGTTCGCTAAAGGAAAACAATAAATCCTTACAACAAATTATCCCAGACTTTGAAATTCGAGAAGAAGACGGGGAATTACAACTCACCATCAACGGAAGAAACGCTCCTGACTTAAAAGTGAGTAAAAGCTACGAAACTATGTTGCGCAGTTATACAGAAGGAGCTAAGCTTAACAAAGGAGACAAAGAAGCTGTTACCTTTGTAAAACAAAAATTAGATGCTGCAAAATGGTTCATTGACGCCATCAAACAAAGGCAAAACACCTTGTTTTTTACAATGAACGCCATTATGAATTACCAAAAGGAATATTTCTTAACAGGCGACGAAACTAAACTCAAACCCATGATTTTGAAGGATATCGCAGAGGTTATTGACTTGGATATTTCCACTGTTTCACGTGTAGCCAACTCTAAGTACGTTCAAACACCTTATGGGACTTATTCTTTAAAATATTTTTTCTCTGAATCACTATCCACAGACTCTGGTGAAGAAGTTTCTACAAGAGAAGTAAAAAAGATTTTGTCTGATGCCATTGATGCTGAGTCCAAGAAAAAACCATTAACAGACGATCGTTTGGCACAGTTACTCAATGAGAAGGGGTATAACATAGCCCGTAGAACAGTAGCTAAATACAGAGAACAGCTCAATATTCCCGTTGCTCGATTACGTAAAGAATTGTAATATTATGAAGTCACTGGCAAAAACAATTTCCTTTATTTTCTTGCCACTATTTGTGCCTATCTATGCGTTAATTGCTGTTTTTTATGTACCAGCACTTCCAAAATCTTTTTATCTATTAGATGCACTTTACCACTATCCACAGGAAGCAAAACTTTTGTATTTGCTTTTATTTGGTGTTTTCATTGTTGTTGCTCCTGGGTTTTCCTTGATTGTATTAAAACTAAACAAAAGTATCTCTTCTTTAAGCTTAGACCAACGAGAAGAAAGGTTTATGCCAATAAGTATCATGATTTTCTATACTGCAATCCTTTATGTTTTCTTGCTCTATCAACAAGAAAGCACTTATGTTCCAAGAATATTAAAAGCCATGGTTTTAGGTGGTTTTATATCCTCTGTAATAGCTTATTTTTGGAATAAATGGGAGAAAATAAGCTTGCATGGGGTTGGAATGGGTGCTTTTGTAGGGTTTTTATTCATGTATTTCGCGCTACTGGAAAAATATAATCTAATTGTATTATTAGTAGCAATTTTCCTTGCAGGAATCACATTAAGTGCCAGGTTATTTCTCAACAAACATAGTAGTTTTGAAGTACTCCTAGGTTTTAGCGTTGGATTTTGTACACAAGCTTTAGTTGTATTTTTTCACCCTTAATTACAGCACGATGAAAAATATTTTTTTTCGAAATATATTTATTTTATCAAATCTTCTTCTTCTCTCAACTTGTGGAAATTTTGGAAAAAACATCAACCTATTTACCATTGAAGATGATAAAACACTGGGCAGGCAAGTGGCAGCAGATATTGCATCAAAACCAGAAGAATTTCCAATTTTGGATAGAACAAAATATGCGGCAGCTTATGATTATTTATACGGAATAAGAGATAAAATACTCAATGCAGGCAATGTACGATTCAAAAATGAGTTTGACTGGGAATTATTTATTATACATAATGACTCGACTTTGAATGCCTTTTGCTCTCCGGGGGGTTATATTTATTTTTACACAGGTATTTTGAAGTTTTTAGATGCAGAAGACCAATTAGCTGGGGTTCTAGGGCATGAAATTGCACATGCAGATTTACGGCATAGCACCAGGCAAATAACTAGAATGTATGGGTTACAAACACTAACTAGAATCGTAACTAGCGAAGAGAGTTTGCCCGCGCAGGTTCTAAATGGCATAATCGGTCTTCGTTTTTCAAGAGACCATGAAACGGAAGCAGATGGTAGTTCTGTACACTACTTATGTCCTACCAACTATGATGCAACAGGAGGAGCAAAATTTTTTGAAAAAATTCAAGCACTTGGAGGAGCTCGAATGCCAGAATTTTTAAGTACACACCCAAATCCAACCAACAGAATAGAACATTTTCATAATCAAAGCACTGCGCATAGCTGTTCAGGAAACAACGAATATCGCGAACGCTATCAAACTTTCCTAAAAACACTACCATGATTTTTCAAGACAATAAAGGTAATAAAGTTGATTTCAACAATGGCTTTGATTTATCCATTCCTTTAAGTAATGATGAGCGAAACCCAAGGGCTTGGTATGTGAACGCTCCCAAATTTGAACCTGTTCGTTCGAATGGGTGGATCGGTGCAGTTGCTGAAGGTGGAAGTGTTAATTTTAGAGCTATTTTTTTCAACCCTCACGGGCATGGCACGCACACTGAGTGTTTAGGACATATTACAAAAGAAATACATAGTATTAATGAGCACTTACAAAACTGGTTCTTTAAGGCACAAGTCATTTCTATTAAACCCATTCAAATCAACAATGATTTGGTGATAACACCAGCTTGTTTTCCAGTACTAGATGATAACATAGAAGCGCTTATAGTTAGAACTTTACCGAATGATAACTCCAAACTGTCAAAAAACTATTCAGATAGTAATCCTCCTTATTTCAGCACAGAATGTTTGGCTATTTTAGAAGAAAAAAATATAGCCCACTTACTAATTGACTTACCAAGCGTAGATCGAGAAAAAGATGATGGTAAATTGGCCTTCCACCATGGTTTTTGGCAAGTGCCAGATAATCCGCAATTTCATAAAACAATTACTGAATTTATATTTGTTCCTGATCATGTAACAGATGATATATATTTGCTAAACCTACAGGTTGCTCCCTTTGAAAACGACGCATCTCCTAGCAGACCTGTTATTTTCCCTTTCTTAAAAGAATAATATGAATATACGTCTTTTGCTATTTATTTGTCTTTTTGTAAAAATCAGTTTTTCTCAATTTACAGGCAATGCAACCATTTTAACTTCACCACAAAATATTCAAAAGTTTCGTTTACTAGAGATAGGTATTGAGTTAGACAGTCTTATCAATGAGCTCATAACTAATTTTGTGGAAGGTAAGCGGATCAATGCCAACCACTCTATCAACCCTTTCTTAGCTTGGGAAATCGCAATTCAAGCTGTTTTTCAAAACGATAGCACTGAAGAAGTATATGTTCGCGATGCTTTTTTTAAAATCAATAAAAAAAGAGACTTGCCAAACAATCGATACATAGATGAGCC
Organism: Crocinitomicaceae bacterium; assembly: GCA_020832365.1. Classification (GTDB taxonomy): domain Bacteria; phylum Bacteroidota; class Bacteroidia; order Flavobacteriales_D; family Crocinitomicaceae; genus JAFIEX01. The sequence goes on along the minus strand of JAFIEX010000100.1, from coordinate 3,281 downwards.
TACAAAACATCCTTTTGTTGTTCGGTTTAGCCCACCAAAAAGTGGGAATTGGAATGTTTCTTTTCAAGCAAGTGTAAGAGAACGCCACGCAATTTATATTCCTACAATGAACTTTAGCGTGAACGAAAGTGAGCATCCTGGTTACGTAACAGTTCAACAAAACAAACGCTATTTCGAAAGAGATGGAGAGCCTGTTTTTCCAATTGGTATCAATCTTCCCTTTCCAACAGTTAAAAACAATATGACTTATAGTCAGAGACCCAGAGAAACTTTAGAACCAATTGCATGGACACAATACATGGGAGATGTGCGCAGATACATTCAAGAAGGCGGTGAGTTTTTTAGATTCTTTTTACATCCTTCTGCATCAGATATTGAGTTTGAAATCATTGGAAACTATCTTAATAGAATGCACTTAGCGCAAGAAATTGATACGCTTATTGCCCTTTGCGAAGAAAACCAAGCCATGATACATTTCAATTTAATGTTTCATACAAGTATCATGAAACTAGCCGACTATTGGCAGTTTCGTTGGGATTTTGCCGACTACTGGCACGATGAAAACGTATGGCCACACAAAGATATTAATCCTGTGTATGGATACTCTACGCTGCTGAATTCACGAACACCATCGGATATGTTTACTGATTTAAAAGCTCTCGACTTTCTGAAACAGAGAATGCGATATGTTCACGCAAGATGGGGCTATTCAACTGCTATTCATTCTTATGAAATACTTTGTGAACCTTGGCACTTAAATGAAAACTGGTATGAAAAAGAGGTGCCTTATGATGAACCTGGTGAACTTGGTGATATTACAAGGTCAACATTAAAAAATTACCATCGTTTGATGGCAAATTATTTCAAAAATGAGCTTAAAGCACCTCAATTGATAGGGGCTGTTGGTAGGTTACCAAGAGATGAAGTAAATATTTTTTCGCACCCTATTGGTGAGGGTTATGAACAAAACGACTCTACTTGGATGGATCCCAATATTGATTACATCGCTATTTCTTACTATGCTAACCATCCAGATAAAATGATTATCTCAAAGAGAGGTAAAAACAACAATATTTGTGAAGTCGGAGAAAACGCATTTGCTTGTGCAGTAGAAAAACTATTTAATGCCTATCAAAAACCTATTTTCATAGCGGAATCAGATTTTGGTGACGGTACACACACATGCTCCGACTTATTAGGTCATAGAATAGATATTATGCAAGTACCATTAACTGGTGTGGCGGGCCACTTTATTTGGGCAGCTTTTAGTCATCAGCCAAATCCACCTATTACCAAAATAGATGAAAGATTGTCTTGGCCACATATTATACAAGCGAAAGATTTCTACAAGGAGCATTTAAGTCCTATTATACATAATCAAGCTTTTGTACAAGGCAGAGAAAGACAAAGAATAAGAGGAACAAACCAGTATTTAAAAAATCATCAATATATATTATCAGATAATGGTTTGAATGGTGTTGGTTATGTAGCTAATTTGACTTTTAATTTACACACTATTGCCTCAGAAAATCAAAACTTCTCTGAAAACGACAGGTGCTTTTACAACAATACAGCATTTACAACATCAAGAATTATAGATTTTAAACCTAATGCTATGCGCATTCAAGGCTTGGCACCAAAGACTGAATTGGATTTGTTTTATTTTGATTTTTTAACCGGGGAATTTGTTAATCATACTACAATAAAATCCAATCGTAGAGGTAATGCTAGGCTGGTTCATCCAATATTAGGTTATTCTAGAGAAAATAAACCTATTTTGTGGTATGTGGTGAAAGCAGCCTACTAATAACAATATAAAATGAAAAATGAGCCTGGGAGGCTCATTTTCCATATAAATCACATTTTGCTATCGGTTACCACGCCGATAGCGAACCTACTTACTACATAGCTTAAACAAGCTAACTACCTAACAAGGCTAAATTACAGAAAGAATATCTTCAATAATTCAGTTATTTAATAAGTGCTAACACTTATTTGATAACTGCAAGTAAACTTAATTACAAGCTATCTTATTAACCCTATTTGCGTGTCTTCCTCCTTCAAAAGAAGTCGTAAAAAACTTTTCAACCATTTCAACTGCTAGATCCTGAGATACAAATCTAGCTGGTAAAGCAATAATATTTGCATCATTATGTTGTCTTGCTAATTCTGAAATTTCCACTGTCCAACATAATGCACTTCTAACACCTTGGTGTTTATTAACAGTCATATTTATTCCATTTCCGCTACCACAAATAACTATTCCTAATGTATCTGGATGGTCTTCAATATAATTTGCAACAGGGTGTGCATAATCTGGATAATCAATACTATCTTTACTATTGGTACCAAAATCTTTAAATTGATAACCTTTACGCTCAAAAACTTTCTTAATTGCTTCTTTTAACTCATAACCGGCATGATCTGCACCAATAGGAATAATTTTATTCATCATAATCTTTTTAATTCTTTACAAAAGTAGGATAAATTCAAGCAGAATTAAAACCATAAATCTTAAGTATTGCTGTTTAAAATTATAAACATTCACTCTTACTTATTGACAAACCAAAAATATATATTCAACCAATGCATTGAATTTACTGAGTTTTATTAGTTATCTATTTAACATGATTTTTTAAAATATTGTTAATAGGGTTGAATAACTTTCAATAACTTTTATTTGTTTTTGTCAAAAAATAATCCGTTAGTCAAAAATTACAATTTTACCCTATAAGTTATAATTTATTTTACTAAATAAATGAGCAAGTAATTAACAAAGAATACCTGTTAAATACAGAAAAAGAAATTAACAAACCTACATACAAACAAAATGTTAATAACCAATATATTTAATTGATTATAAGTTTATTAAATATTGTTTCACTATTAATATCTTTACTAAAAACAGTGAGAAGTTATTTAAACAAGTATTTGTACTACTTTTTTTAAACGTTATTAACAGCTTAATAGTAATAATAAATCTTTTTCTTAAAATTTCTTTTTTTTTAAATTATATTACTTCATTAAGCTATAAACTTTAACTTTGAAATGAATTATGTCAACCATTCAAAATCGATTATGAGTAAAGTTAAAGTTTTCGTTGTAGAAGATGAGTCAATAGTTTCGAAAGATATACAGTATAGTCTTAAGAGGTTGGGGTATGATGTTGTTGGGTCTGCTAGTTCTGGGGAAAGTTCATTGATTAAAATAGGAGAATGCATGCCTGATATTGTATTGATGGATATTATGCTAAAAGGGGCAATGAATGGAATTGAAACTGC
>JAFIEX010000099.1 GCA_020832365.1 Crocinitomicaceae bacterium | reverse complement strand
AATTTATTCTATAACTTAGTTGACGGTAATGTCGCATTTGCTGGTTGAATCTTCCATAATTCTTTTTTTTAAAATAATTTTTCTGTATAGAAAAAAAGTATTAATTTCACATAACTCTAAGTAAATTTTAGGGTATTTAATAAACAACAACATGAGATCTTTCACTTTAACTTCACTTAATGGATTAGTTTCCTTATTAGTTGTATTTTGTTCATTATTGGTGAACTCTCAAACTACAGAGAACTTTACTTTTACAGGTAGTACTCAAACATGGATAGTTCCTAATTGCGTTTATGAAATTCAGGTTGTAGCGCGAGGTGCTAGAGGAGGAGGGAGCGCAGGAGGACAAGGAGCTACAATTACTGCTACTATTCCAGTCAATCCTGGTGATGTCCTTACATTTACTATTGGAGGTCAAGGAGCGTGTCCTGCTGCTGGATTTAATGGCGGGGCTAATGGAGGAACGGCAAATTCCGCAGCTAACACAGCTTGCGGTGGTGGAGGAGCAACTAATGTGCTTTTAAATGGTACGCCAGTAATTATTGCTGCAGGTGGTGGAGGTACAGGTGGTGGGAACACGAATGCAACTGGTGGTGCTGGGGGGTGCTTAACAGGTGCTGCGGGTACTAGTCCATTTGGGCAGGGTGGTGGTGGCGCAACCCAAACAGCTGGCGGAAATGGAGGTCCGCCATGGATAGCTAATGGTAACGCTGGAGCTCCTGGTTCTTCTGGGTTAGGAGGGGCTGGAGCCACAGATCCATGTCATAATATTGCTCCCGGTGGCGGTGGTGGCGGTGGACTATTTGGCGGTGGTGGTGGCGGAAGTGACTGCTTTTCTGGCGGAAGTGTTGGCGGTGGCGGCGGCGGTGGCGGTTCAAGTTTGATTCCAGCTGGTGCTAATTGTACGCAAGGTAATAATACTGGTAATGGTTCATTGGCAATTACCTACACTTTAGGTGTTGGAAACGCTACTGCGACATCTTCAGGCCCATATTGTGTTGGTGATTTAATTGAACTATTCGCTCAAGCAGGAGCAAATACATATAATTGGACTGGTCCGAACGGTTTTACAAGTAATGTTCAAAACCCAACGATCCCAAATGCTTCTTTGGTGAATGCAGGTCTATATTCTTTAACTACGGAGACTGCAGGGTGTATTCTTACTGATGATGTAATGGTTGTGGTTAATGATTTCCCAAACTTTACTGTAACAGGTGTTAATCCTACAGCATGTGCAGCTAATAACGGTCAAATTGTAATATCAGGTCTATTACCAAACCAAACATATAATGTTTCTTATAATGGCGGTGCGGCAACTAATCTTACAACTGACGTAAATGGAAATGCAACTATTTCTAACCTCGGTCAAGGAACTTTTACTGATTTTCAAGTTGGGATTAATGGCTGCGCTACAACGGTCAACACGGTGATAAACTTGATTGAGCCTAATGCTCCAACGATTGACGCTGGGCAAAACCAAACAGTATGTGATGGTGATCAAGTAATACTTACTGCTATTAATCCACAAAATGCAAATGTATCTTGGAGCGGTGGTATTCAAAATGGTGTTCCCTTTACGCCTTCAGTTGGTGTAAATACTTATACTGTTACAGCAGAGCTTAATAATTGTGTTAACACAGATCAAGTTACAGTTACTGTGAATGCACTGCCAAGTATTTCTGCTGGAGCTGATTTTACGGCTTGTCAAGGTGCAGGAATTACTTTAACTGCAAACAATCCGGGTGGGGCAAATATACTTTGGTCTAATGGCGTTCAAAATGGTGTTTCGTTTGTTCCAAATACCACAGGCAATATTACCTACACAGTTACTGCTACTTTGAATGGTTGTCAGGCGACAGATGATATAACTGTGAATATAATTTCAACTCCAACATTCAATTTAACTGCTACAAATGTAACAAGTTGTACTATAAATGACGGAACAATAACATTGTCTGGTTTAATACCAAATGCTAATTACAGTGCCCAGATCAATAATGCGCCAGCAGTTAATTTTACCGCTGATGCAAATGGGAATTTTATAGTTAATCAGCTGCCTCCTGGGAATTACGCTGTTGTTATTACAGACGCCAATGGTTGTAGCTCAAATGTGGTGAATACTTCAATTAGTGCCCTTAATGGCCCTCAGGTTGTTAATCAAACAATAACGCACGAGTCCTGCTTTCAAACGAATGATGGGGCTATTAATGTTACAATAGGTCAAGGAACCCCTCCTTATCAGTTAATATGGGCGCCAAATGTAGGTACTGGAAACAACCTACAAAACCTCAATCCAGGAACTTATCAGTTGACCATAACAGATGCAGCCAATTGTGTGACGGTTCAAACTTTTACTATTCAAGCGGCAACAGCACTTACCATGACTAGCTCAACGGCAGATGCATTTTGTAACGATAATGACGGTACTATTTCCTTGAATGTTAATGGCGGAACTGGAAACTACACTTTTAATTGGTCTCCATCTAATTTGAGCGGACCGTCACCTTCTAATTTAGCCCCAGGCTTATACAGTGTTGAGGTAGTGGATGGAAATGGCTGTAGTTTGTCAGATGCCTTTGAAATAAACCAGATTGGTTCTTTGACTGTTAATGTAAACCCAAATGATGCAACCATTAGACTGGGTAATGAACTGAATATCAATACTTTGGTAAGTGGTTCTGGATTTAATTACAATTATACTTGGACACCAGAAGAGGGCTTAAGTTGCAGCGACTGCCCTAATCCTATTGCTTCGCCAGAAGAAACAACTACCTACTTTCTATGGGTGGAAGATGAAGCAGGATGTACAGGAATGGATAGCATTAAAATTATTGTGATACCTCCATGTATAGAAGTAAACTTCCCAAATATTTTCTCTCCAAATGATGATGGAAAGCATGATGTATTTTGTATTCTAGGTAATTGTCATGTTAGTGCGCAATTTAGCATTTTCAATAGGTGGGGAGAGCGCATATTCTTTACGACTTCACCAGATGAATGTTGGGATGGTACTTTTAGAGGACAGCCAGTAGGAGCAGGAGCTTATGTTTATCAATTAATTTATTTGGATGAGCATAATGAACAGCACATGGTTACAGGTAACGTGACGCTGGTAAGATAGAGAGCGTGTGCTAATAAGATTTTATTTGTGTTAAGATCTTATTTAGTATAAATTTGCTAGAATAGATGGTTGATGAAGCATCCAGCCTGTTAAACTGTTTCTTTCTGTGTTAGAAACAAGCACTTCATGAAGAACCACGTCACTGCGAAACAAGACAAGTCTGTTCATTAAAGGAGCTATGTCGATATGCCCTGTATCCTTATGGATACGCAGTTCTCCGCCATTTCCTTGTATCCAGTTTTCATTTAAATAGAGTACCACGGAAATTAAGCGGTTATTTCTATTGTTGAATTGATCGTAATGTTTTTGGTAAAAACTACCTTTTGGATAAACTGCAAGATGAAATTCAAAATCAGAAATACTCAACATGCATAAACGATTCAAAACGCATTTAATTTCATCAATTCTCAGGAATATTGCCTCAAAAAGCGTGTCTGTTTTTCTATTTAACCATAAGGTGTAGTCGCCACGAATTTCGTTAATTATTTTTTCGTTTCCACTGGCTCCGATAGCAGCTTTTTCAAAAAGATTTTGCCTTTTTCTTTGTTCAAATAACTCCAATAACAATTGTAGTTCTTTTGCATCTAAAAAGTTGTCTATAACGACATATTCCTGTGTGGCTAATTCATCCATGAATTGTTCCCACTGTGCTGCACTGATTTTGGCCATTTTATTCAAACGCGAAGTTATACAAGAACAGCAAATCAATGAATTATTACATTGATTTTTTAAATAAATAAAAGAGCGATTAATTTATAAACTCTGCTCCTTTTGCATTAAATCTAAACATCATACCAAAAGATTTCATTTGACGACATATTGAAATAATTGATTTACTTCTAATTATTGATAGATCGGATGTTCTTAGCGAGATTATTATTGTTCAAAAATCAATTCAATAGATGATAAACGATAGCATTTTTATTTTAATTTTTTTTGTTATATTTGAAAAAATACTTTGTGAGGATTATTTTAGCATTTTGTTCATTTTATTTTTTTTTCAACTTTTCCAATGCTCAAAATTTAATTTGGAGTGAGGATTTTTCTGGCGGAACAGTTAATTGGAACATGAATATCCTTTCTGGATTTAATGGGGCAGATGATCCGAATATTTGGGTTATTAATGACAACGAAGGTGGAGTTGTCCCGCCAGGTTGCGGCGTCGCTAACAATGGAAACAACACCTTACACGTAACATGTCAAGGGTTAATTTGTAACCTGCTTGGTGCTTCTGGCGCTGTTTACAATGCTGGTGGAATAGGTGATGTAACCACTGATGTTAGATCGGCATATTCTAGCCCGATATCCACAATTGGCCACACAAACCTTGAGTATCGCTTCAATTGGATAGGAGTGGGGCAAGCAAATCTAGATTTTGCTGTGGCGGAATATAGTATAGATGGTGGGACAACTTGGAATGTGATTTGGACTCAAAGCCCTGGAGCTACATGTCTTGGTGGCCAAGGTCAATGGATAGAGCAGGTAATAAGTCTTCCTGTAAGTGCTGAGAATCAGTCGGATTTGCGTTTTGCTTTCCGATGGCGAAATAATAATGATGGTATTGGCTCAGACCCTTCTTTCGCGGTAGATGACTTGCGGTTATTTACTTTAAAAAGTGGTCCTACCGCTGATTTTTCGGTAATGAACACAACAATTTGTGAAGGGGATTGTATTGATTTTACAGATAACTCCACAGGTGTCAACCTTTCAAATTGGTCATGGAATTTTGGTGGAGGAGCTGTCCCAAACACTTCAAATGCGCAAAATCCAAGTAATATTTGCTTTACTACATTAGGTAATTTCAATGTGGAATTAACAGTCGCCGATGATAACGGCACAGATAACATCGTTCAAGTGATTGATGTCATTTCATGTGCTAGTGGACCAACAGCACAATTTTCTCTTCCTGCTGATACAGTTTGTATTGGAGATTGTATTAACTTTCAGGATAATTCAGTTGGTAACAATATTTCTTCATGGCTATGGGATTTTGGAGGTGGAGCAGTGCCGGACACGACCAGTAATGCTAATCCGAGTAATGTTTGTTTCGATTCACCTGGTAACTTTTTAATATCACTTACTGTAACAGATGAAAATGGTTCAGATCAAACGGCACAAACGATTATTGTAGAGGATTGTTTACCTAATGGAGTTACACCAGTTGCAGCTTTTGGCATTGACGGCCTGACATGCTCAGGAGAATGTATCGATTTTTTAGATAACTCTCTAAATTTTCCAACATCATGGGAGTGGACTTTTGAAGGAGGAAATCCTAGTTTTTCCAATTCTCAGCATCCTCAAAATATTTGTTTTGATGCACCAGGAAATTACAATGTTAGTTTAACAGTGTCTAATGAATTTGGGTCTCAAACTGTGAATGAAGTTATTCAAATTAATGCTTTGCCTTCCATTACGGTTTTTTCAGATACAACTATAGCTGCAGGAGGCTCGGCTAATTTACAAGTTTTTACCACTAGTGTTGGGACATTATCATGGAGCCCATTAGATGGTTTGGATTGCTCGGATTGTGCTATCGTTGATGCCAGTCCCACTTTACCAACGATTTACACAGTCACCATTACAGATGCCAATGGCTGCAGTAATTCAGATAGTGTTTTTGTTAACATTGATTTTGAGGAAAATATAGGTGTTCCATCTGCCTTTTCTCCGAACGGAGACAATTTTAACGACATACTTTTTGTAAAAGGAGAAGGTATACAAACAATGGTTTTTCGAGTTTTCAATAGATATGGTCAACTTGTTTTTACTTCTACAGATCAGTCTATTGGTTGGGATGGTAAAATGAATGGAAATGATTTGAATCAAGGCGTCTTTGTATACACCTTGGAGTACACTTTATTTAATGGTATTAACGGTTCTCTTACGGGAAATATTACGCTTATAAGATAGTTATTGATGAGAGTTGTCACATGGGTATTCTTATTATTTGCGCAGATGCTTGTTGCACAGCAAGGGCGAAACTTTAGCATGTGGCAGGAGAGCTCATTACAGTTCAATCCGGGTGCTGTTGGGCATCTAGATGGGAATATGCGCTTATTTGCAAATTATCGCAACCAATACATGACATTATCTAGCACGCCGTTGCAAACTTTTTCTTTTTCATTCGAATCGAAATTGATAGGTACTAAGAACAAGAATAACTACTTCAATACTGGTATAATAGTTATGAATGATATTAGTGGAGACGGAAGTTATACCGTAACACAAGTTGGTGTACCATTGTCTTATTCTGTTAAGTTAGACGAAAGAAGCAGACTCGCTTTGGGCGTGTATTCGGGTTTGTATCAAAGAAGCATTCAAGGTAATTCGTTTACTTGGGACCATCAGTGGAATGGACAGTTTTTCGATACAGATATATTCCCTGGAGAGGTTATAAATAATGCGAATATTGGCACTTTTGATTTATCAGCAGGTTTAATGTATTCCTATACTTTTGATAAAACCAGAAGGTTTTCTTCCGGATATTCTTTGCAACATATTCTTTCTCCAGATTTAGCATTTAATATTGAAGATAGGTTGATGTTGCGACATAATTTACATTTTAATGCTAACTATAAGATTGATGGCGAATTAATTGGATTGTCACCTGCATTACTTGTTATGTTACAAGGGCCTAATCAGAATGTTATGGCTGGCACAAACTTGGACTTTTTTCTTCGAGCACCGTCCTTACGAACTATGTTTTTTGAACCTACTATTTTTTCTGTCGGTTTACATTATCGTTTGGAGGATGCGGTAATCATCAACTCTTATTTTATGACAAAAGGTTGGAAAATTGGGGTTTCTTACGATACAACTTTATCAAGATTATCTAAGTTTAATAATACTTTTGGGGGGGTTGAGATTTTTCTATCCTACTTAATTGATACAAAGCGACAACGAAAATATCTTCGTTAAATAAATTTTTATTCTTATTTTAGTAAATGATAAACTAAATTTTATTAATGATTTTTCGCTTCTTTCTGTTAATTTTTGCGTTCGCTACAATCTTTTTGGGTTGTGATGAAAAACAATCGTTTGAAAAAAATAAGAAGAAAGAAAAGGTGTTAGATTTAGCAGAAATTAAATCTAGAGGTAAGTTAATTGTTCTAGCTGAAAACAGCCCCATTAGTTTTTTTATCTACAGAGGTGCAAAAATGGGGCTTGAATACGAAATATTAAAACATTATGCGAAACATCTGAAGCTCCCTATGGAAGTTAGAATTGTGTATGATATGGATCATATTTTGGATGATTTAATGAGTTTTCGGGGTGACATTGTTGCTTGCAATTTAACAGTGACCAAACAAAGGAAGGAAAAAGTTGCTTTTACAGCTCCAATTATGCGATCTGCTCAAGTTTTAGTTCAGAGAAAACCTGAAAACTGGCGGCAGAGAAATCCAAAAGACTATCAAAAAGAATTAATTCAAGAGCCTGAGGAACTAATTGGTAAAACTGTCCATGTATGGAAGAACTCTAGTTATTTTGAGCGATTAATTAATTTACAGGAGGAGTTAGGTGATACAATATATATTGAAGGTTTAAGAGGTGATATTTTAGCGGAAGAAATTATTGATTGGGTTGCAGATGGCTTGATTGATTTCACCGTTACGGATCAAAATGTTGCACAAATAAACAAAAGGTATCATCCCGACATAGACATTTCTGTTGCGCTTAGCGTTAAGCAAAATATATCCTTTGCCATTCGGAAATCGAGTAAGGATTTGAAAGAAGATTTTGATGTTTGGTTCGATTCATTTCAACATACAACGACTTATAAATTTATTATTCACAAATACCTAAATTTAGGCACGCATACTTCTAAAGCAAAAAGAGAATTTGCTAGCTCTGGTGGCGGGAAATTGTCACCCTACGATGACATTATAAAAGCTGTTGCATCTGATGCAAGTTGGGACTGGCGTTTATTGTCATCGCTTATTTTTCAGGAGTCAAAATTTCAACTAGATAAAGAGTCTTGGGCTGGTGCTTTTGGAATAATGCAATTCATGCCACAAACAGCGCCAATTTATGGTGTTACGCCTGAGTCAACTGTTGAGGAACAAATTCGAGGAGGAATGAAAAAATTGCAGAAAAATTTTGATGATTGGGCTGCTGTAGAGGACTCAATCCAAAGACTAAAATTTACTTTAGCAACATATAATGCTGGCTTAGGTCACGTTCAGGATGCTCAACGTTTAGCAGAAAAGCACGGCTTAAAGCCTCTCGTATGGGATGCAAATGTTGGTATTATGATGTTGGAACTAATGAAACCAAAATATTACCAAGATGAAGTTGTCCGCTTTGGTTATATAAGAGGCATTGAAACTTTTAATTATGTCAATGAAATATTTTTGCGTTATAGTGAATACAAAAGTGCTTTTCCAGATTAGTGTTTGGGATTTGTATAGACTTTTGATCATACGGTGAATTGCTTCTGATCCAATGCGCTATATTCCTTTTTGCTCTTCAAAAAATAATCTTGGAGGATAGAGCCTTTATAAAGGTTAATGGCATGAACTTTTTTGTTAGTCTGTATAATTTTTCGTTTTGTTCTTAATTTAGAAAGTTGACCGTAGTATGCAAAATGAGCTCTAATGATAGCAATACAATGTTTGGGTTGCAGTTTGATTAAAAACACTACTCCTGCGATGCCGTCTAAACAAAGTCGATAAAAAATTTTTGGAAATAAATTACTCATGTGGTTTTTGTGAATCATCATAAGGTTATTTCGAAAATTTAAAAATGTTTTTTTTGGGGATTCATATTTTAGCGTTCCACCTCCTACGTGATAAACAGTTGAAGCTGGAATTGCCCAACATGACCAACCGTTTAACTTCGAGCGCCAGCATAAATCTATTTCCTCCATGTGCGCAAAAAAGTCGCTGTCGAATCCATTTAACGCATGAAAACGTTCTGCGCACATTACCATACAAGCCCCTGAAGTCCAGAACACTTCTTTTAAGTAATCATACTGACCTTTGTCTTCTTCTACTGTGCTAAATATTCTTCCTCTACAAAATGGGTAAAAGTGCTTATCTAGGAATCCCCCAGCGGCTCCGGCATATTCAAAATATTTTTTGTTTGTTTGTGATAATATTTTGGGTTGAACTGAAAATACTTCTGGATTTTCTTCTAAAAAGTTAACAAGCGGAGAAATCCAGTTTTTTGTTACTTCAATGTCTGTATTAACGATGGCATAATATTTATAATTCCCTTGAATTTGTGCTAATGCAGCATTGTATCCACCTGCAAATCCGAGATTTGACGCATTACACAGGATATGAATGTCTGGATAGTTTTTTTGAATAAAAGAAATGGAGTCATCACTCGACAGATTGTCAGCCACTATAATATCTTCCCCACAGCTATGTTCCACCATTATCGGTAAAAACTTTTCAAGCCATTTAATGCCATTCCAGTTAAGTAGAACTATAGCAACTTTTTTGAAATTTTTATTATGTATTTCTTTTTCCATTTCCCAAAATTACCAACAATCACTTAAGTTACAAGTATAAGACATTTTTTCAATGTTTAATATGCTGTTGGATTATGGTCTCCACTGTTTTTAAGCTCCTGTAAAACTTAATACTATCTTTTTAATTAAAAAAACTATCAATTTTAGTTGCATATAAAAATAGTATTGCTACTTTTGCCGCGGAGAAATGGCAGAGCGGTTGAATGCACCGGTCTTGAAAACCGGCATACCGAGAGGTATCGGGGGTTCGAATCCCTCTTTCTCCGCCAAAGGTCTTGTTTACGCAAGACCTTTTTTTATTGGCGAAAATTTATGAAATAAATTGAAGGATCCAATACTTCTTATTTTTTATAGAGGTTTTTAGAATTGTGGTAGCGATACATTTAACACTAGAGCAATACGACACTGCAGCTTTAATTGAGCTAGTCGCTTGTTTTTCTTGCTGAATATTTAGCCTGTAACCATAAATGCCTATTGAAAACCAATAAAACGAAATCTATGTTATGCGGAAATAGGTGTTATTTTGCCAACTCATTCAACTTTCTTTTACTTCCAAGGTAAAAAATAATAAAGCCAGCGATTATAAAAGGAATACTTAATAGCTGACCCGTATTTAATGTCCAGCCTAAGTCATATGATTCTTGTGGGATTTAAACAAATTCAACGAGAAACCTTGCACCCCAAAGTACAACTAAAAATACGCCAAAAATCATTCCCCTACGTTCTTTCCAATTGGTTTTCCAAAACAAGAAAAGCAAAAGGAAAAAGATAAATAGATATGCAATGGATTCATAAAGTTGCGCCGGATGACGAAATTCATCTGGATAACTATGCATAAATTTAAAACCCCAAGGTAAGTCTGTTGGAACACCAACAATTTCATGGTTAACTAAATTACCCAGTCGAATAAAGCAGCCTGCAATAGCAATAGGCGCTACTATGCGGTCTAGTATCCACCATATATTCTTTTTGGATACTTTCTTAGAATAAATGTATAATGCAATTAAAATAGCTATTGCTCCGCCGTGGCTAGCTAACCCTCCTTCCCATACTTTGAAAATATCCGCTGGGTTTGATAGATAACCACGCTCAATTAAAAAGCCA
>JAFIEX010000098.1 GCA_020832365.1 Crocinitomicaceae bacterium | reverse complement strand
AAGTAAGCTAAATCGTTAATCTCCATCTGCCAAACACCATCATCATTGATAAAGGGCTCTTTAGTGATCGTCATTATTTGTTGTATAGATCCACCAACTGCGATTCTATTAGTGGAAGTATTTATTCTTACCCTTCCAGATTGAAAAATAAGGCAATTACAGAAAGGACAATTCACTTGACAAGCAATTCCCAAACCACCATTTCTACCATCTACCGTTAAAAAATCTTGTGCTAGTCCCCCAACACTCGGGGCATTATATTTTTCGCTCTGCCACTCTCCGATAAAATCAGAATTAAACTCACCAATATCCGGGGTATTACAGCTGAATAACAACCAAGTCACTAATAGGAAAAAGGGGCATTTCTTCATAGTGTAAAAATAAAAAAAGGACTTACATTATGCAAGTCCTTTATTTTAAAATACGTTATTAATTAACTAGGCTTCTGTTTGTTCAAAAGGAACAACAGAAACAAAAGAACGATTGTCTTTTTTCTTTCTAAACTCAACAACACCATCTGTCAACGCATATAAAGTATGGTCTTTACCAATACCTACGTTAGTACCTGGATGATGCTTTGTTCCTCTCTGACGAACTATGATGTTTCCTGAAATTGCTGGCTGACCACCAAAAATCTTCACACCTAATCTTTTACTTTCTGATTCACGACCGTTCTTCGAACTACCTACTCCTTTTTTATGTGCCATTTCTTTTAAATTTTAATATCAGCAATAACAATTACGCTTTGATATCTGTAATTGTCAACTGTGTTAAATACTGTCTGTGACCATTTTTCTTTTGGTAACCTTTTCTTCTTTTCTTTTTGAAGACAATCACCTTATCACCTTTTAAGTGCTTTTCAACTTTAGCTGAAACGGAAGCTCCGTTTATAGCTGGGGCGCCAACTTTCACATCACCATTGTTATCCAAAAGAAGCACAGAATCAAACTGAACATCTGCTCCCTCTTCAGCATTCAAACGGTGTACGTAAACGCGCTGGTCTTTCTGCACTTTAAACTGCTGCCCTGCTATCTCTACAATTGCGTACATATTTACTGATTTATAATTATTCCTAAAATTCGGTCGGCAAATATAGTCAAAAAATATGAAATAAAAAATATTTGATTTATTTTTAGATTTTGCTGAGAGAAATCCGTATCAAGATATAAACTGAATCTGCCTAAGATACTCTTCAATTTTCTTAGCTAACGACCAATCTTTTTCCGTTACTTGGTTTCCTTCATCGTGGGTAGTAATGGTGATTTTCAATTTTTTATAATCATGTAGATACAAATCAGGATGATGATTCTCTACCTCTGCAATATTTGCAATATCGTTTACGATAGCCACAAGTTCCATAAAGTTCTTTCCAGTTAGATTGGCTATCAAACTATTTTCCTCCAAATGAAATAAGCTGCTAATCATTGAAATAAGATTAAAATTTAGTTAATATTTACCTAGAAAAAGCAGCTCAATATCTTTGTAATTCAAGTCGAAAACCTTTCCTAGTACCTCACTGGTTAGCGTTCCATTGTACATGTAAACCCCACTCCTAAACCCGTGGTCTTTTTTAATTAAATCCACACAGCCTCCAGAGTTACCCATTTCTAATAAAAGCGGTGAAAAAATATTAGACAATGCAAAAGAAGCTGTTCTACTGACCCTTGATGCAATGTTGGGCACACAATAATGCGTTACACCAAATTTCTCAAAAGTCGGTGCGGTATGATTAGTCACTTCACTCGTTTCAAAGCACCCACCCTGGTCTATACTCACATCAATAATAACCGACCCTTGTTTCATTTCTGCCACCATTTCTTCGGAAACAACGCATGGTGTTTTGCCCATGTTGGCGCGAATAGCTCCGATGACCACATCAGCTCGTTTTAAAGCTTTAAGCAGTACTTTTGGTTGGATAACAGAAGTGTACATTCTATTGTTTGTCACTTGTTGCAAGCGTCGAAGTTTGCTTAAGGAATTATCAAAAACCTTTATAGAACAGCCTAAACCTATGGCCGCTCTTGTGGCGTATTCTCCTACGGTTCCTGCCCCTAAAACCACCACTTCCGTTGGTTGAACACCAGCAATCCCGCCGAGCATCACACCTTTTCCTGCTCCAAAAGAACTGAGCAACTCCGCAGCGATCAAAATGGATGTGTTACCAGCAATTTCCCCCATTGCGCGAACAACAGGAAAATGCCCTTCTTTATCTCGGATGTAATCCCATGCAATAGCAGTCACCTTCTTCTCCATTAATTTTTGAAGAATTCTCTTAGGTTGCATGGTAATTTGTAAGGCAGAAATCAAGGTTTGACCAGTCTTCATCATTTCCACCTCCTCTTCAATTGGGGGGGACACCTTAAAAATGATATTGCATTGGAAAATCTCCTTGGTATCGTAAACGATTTCAGCGCCTGCTTCGGAATAGTCCTTATCCGTAAAATTCGCATTTATTCCTGCTTTGGTTTCCACTTTTATATGGTGACCATTAGCTACCAATAAGGACACCGCTTCAGGCACCAACGCCACCCTTCTCTCCTGATAGGATGTTTCTTTGGGTACCCCTATAAACAAACCGCTTTTCTTTCTAGCTACCTCCAACATTTCTTCTTGTGGAAGTAAATGCCCTTCCTTCATCAAACTTTTTAACAACTCTGGATCAGTCATTGGAATCAATTATTTGGATTACGCGATTTTCGTTCTCCACTGTAATATTTATCTTTACGGTATTCTGTGGTAAAAGGTTCGCAATTTTTTCAGGCCATTCAATGAGCACCCAATCATCACCATATAAATACTCCTCAATTCCGATATCATAGGCGTCCATTTCAGAATCAATTCGATATAAATCAAAATGATAGATTTTACCATAAAATGGGCTGTAATACTCATTAACATAGCCATATGTTGGAGAACTCACCTCGTCTTCAACCCCCATGGCACGGCATAAATAACTTATAAAAGTTGTTTTTCCAGCTCCCATTTCACCATAAAAAGCTAGCACTTTTTTGTCTTTCGCCTGCTGCAAAATAGCTGTCGCAACTGACACCAAATCTGCCTCTTTCTTTGCTATATTCAACATGTAGGACTATTTAGGTTTTAAAACTACAAATGGAATCAACATCTCCTCCATTGATATACCGCCATGCTGAAAAGTATCCTTGTAATGGTTAACATATTGATTGTAGTTATTTGGATAAACGAAAAAAGAGCTTTCCCTGCAGAAAACGTATTCCTCTGAAATATTTTGTTTTGGTAGAAATATATTTTCTGGATCTTTCACTTGAAAAACCTCTTTTTGTTTATAATCTAGATTCTTACCAATTTTATACCTCAAATTGGTATTCGTAGATTTTGGCCCCACAATTTTCACAGGATCTATAACTTTTACCGTACCATGGTCAGTAGTAATTATTACTTTTCTACCTGATTGTTTCATCTTCACCAAAAGCTCCAACAGCGGAGAATGTTCAAACCAGCTTTCCGTTAAACTTCTGTAAGCAGATTCGTCATCGGCCAACTCTTTAATTACCTTCATGTCCGTTCTAGCATGTGAAAGCATGTCTACAAAATTATAGACTACAACATTCAACTCATTATGCAAGAGCGTATTAAATTGCTCAACCAATTTCTTACCAGCATCGATATTAGTGATTTTGTGGTAACTCGTTTTGATATTTTTCCCCAATCTTTTCAGCTGGTGTTGTAAAAGCTCAGCTTCAAAGTTGTTTTTACCACCATCTTCTTCTTCCATTACCCACAATTGTGGATATTTTTTCTGAATTTCACTTGGTAGCAGCCCTGCAAAAAATGCATTTCGCGCGTACTGAGTAGCTGTAGGTAAAATCGAATACACAATTTCTTCCTTATCGAACTGAAAATGCTTTGCAATTTTCTGGCGCATCACTTCCCACTGGTCGTAACGAAGATTATCAATTACAACGAGAAAAATAGGTTCATTCAACATTGGAGCCACATGCGTTTTGAAGAGCGTATGCAACATGTTTGGCGCATCTGAAGCGCCGTTAATCCAGTGTTTATAGTTCCTTTCCACAAAACGACAAAACAACTGATTAGCTTCTTTTTTCTGCATATTAAGCACCTCATCCATCCCTTTTTCATCGGAGTTCTGTAATTGCAATTCCCAACGCAGTAAACGTTTAAACATGGCCGACCATTCTGGCACATCCATATCTTGCGATAACTCCATACTTATTTGACGGAAAGCTTGCTGGTATTCCGACGTTGTTTTTTCTGAGATTAATTTTGTTTGATCGAGGTTCTTTTTCAGGCTTAGCAAGATTTGATTGGGGTTTACTGGCTTGATTAAATAATCAGCAATTTGTCCACCAATCGCCTCTTCCATGATATGCTCTTCCTCACTTTTTGTTATCATTACAACAGGCACTAGGGGACGGGAATCTTTAATCCTTGTTAAAGCTTCTAAGCCAGAAATACCAGGCATGTTTTCATCTAAAAAAACGATATCATAAACGTTCTTCTCACTCATTTCAACTGCCTCTGTACCACTATTTACGGTATCTACCTTATACCCTTTTTGCTCTAAAAAGAGAATGTGCGGTTTTAGTAAGTCAATTTCATCATCTGCCCATAGAATTTTCGCCTGCATCTTATCAATTTTTCTTAGTTTTACAAAGTTTTCTAAAATTATGCAATTAAGTTCAAACCAATCGTTAAAAAATAAAAAGAAAATCATTAATGATCCCGTTTATGGTTTTATTTCCCTGCCGCATGATGTGATTTTTGATGTAATTGAACATCCTTACTACCAAAGACTCAGAAGAATCAAGCAGTTAGGTATGTCACAACTGGTTTATCCAGGCGCATTGCACACACGTTTTCATCATGCACTAGGTGCAACCCACCTCATGTGGAAAGCACTGGAAACGCTGCGTAGAAAGGGACATGAAATCACAGACGAAGAAGAGACTGCTACTCTGCTTGCGATTTTATTGCATGATATCGGTCACGGCCCGTTTAGTCATACTTTAGAGCACGCCATCGTTAAAGGTATTAGCCATGAGCAAATATCTATCTTATTTATGGAGCGATTGGCAAAAAAATTTGGTCAAGCAATAGAACTAGCCATTCTCATTTTTAAAGACGAGTATAAAAAGCCATTTTTACACCAATTAGTATCTAGTCAACTAGACATGGATCGCATGGATTATTTGAATAGAGATAGTTTTTACACTGGGGTATCAGAAGGCGTTATTGGTTCCGATCGAATCATTGCCATGTTAACTGTTAAGGATAATCAACTAATGGTTGAAGAAAAAGGCATTTATTCCGTTGAGAAGTTCTTAGTTGCAAGAAGATTAATGTATTGGCAAGTGTATATGCACAAGACAGTAGTCGCCTCAGAAGTCATGCTCACTAAAATTTTAGAGAGAGCGAAAGAAATAGCCAAAACCACTGTCCTTTTTGGGAGCCCAGCGCTATTGCACTTTCTTGAAAAAGACTATACCCTGCAAGATTTTCAAACACAAGCAGATTTGCTGGATATCTTTGCGGAACTGGACGACAATGACATTATGGGAGCTATTAAAGTATGGCAATATCACGAAGACCCTGTATTATCGCTACTATCCAAGATGTTGGTTCAGCGTAAACTCTTCAAAATTGAAATTAGCAAATCTCCATTCAGCAAAGACCGTTTAGCAATGGAGAAAGCCCTTTTTCAAGCCTACCCGAATGAAGTCTCTGGGACATTATCCAACTATTTTATATGCAGTGATAAACTGACCAACAATGCCTACAATGAAGCGCGCGAACGAATTAACCTGCTTATGAAAAATGGTGAGGTAGTGGATATTTCAAAAGCCAGTGACAATCTTAATATTTCTGCATTATCAACACCTGTAGAGAAATATTATTTGTGTTATCCGCGTCATTTTTCTTAAGTTCACTGAAAATAGTGCGAACATAAAATTGAGAAATCAGCATTACTATGTGCAAAAACAATATCGGATAAACATAAGAAGTTTGAAGAGATTAATTATTTTTGATTTATGAAATTTTCAGCAGTACAAATAGCATCACTTATAGAAGGAGAGGTAATTGGAGACCCTAATACATGGGTGAATGACCTATCCAAAATAGAAGAAGGCAGAAATGCCACCATTTCTTTTTTGGCCAACAGTAAATACGAAGAGTTTATTTATTCAACTGGTGCTTCTATTGTTATTGTCAGCAAAGATTTTGAACCAGCGAAGGAATTGCCCGAACAGCTCACCTTAATTAAAGTTAAAGATCCCTATGCTTGTTTTGCAAAATTATTAGAACTGTACAACGATGCGCTGCAGCCAGCTCCGCAAATCGAAGAACAGAGCAAAATTGATGCTAGTGCACAAATCGGAGAAAATATTTACGTCGGAGCTTTTGCTTATATTGGTAAAGATGTAATCATTGGTAATAATGTAAAAATATATCCGAATGCCTACATTGGTGATGGCGTTGAAATAGGGTCTAACACTACTATTCACCCCAATGTTACGATTTATCACCATTGCAAGATTGGTAAAAATTGTATCATACATGCAGGCACAACAATTGGCGCCGATGGCTTTGGTTTTGCACCAGATCAGAATGGGCAATTCAAAAAAGTACCACAGATTGGCAACGTAGTTTTAGAAGACTATGTTGAAATTGGCGCTAATGCAACAATAGACAGAGCAACAATGGGCTCCACCATACTGCGAACCGGTGTAAAAATTGACAATCTTGTTCAAGTTGCGCATAATGTAGAAATTGGAGCGCACTCTGCATTAGCAGCTCAAGCAGGCGTTGCAGGTTCTACAAAAATTGGTCAACGTGTTTATGCTGGTGGACAAGTTGGGATAAGTGGACATATCAAGATAGCGAATGACACAAAAATAGTAGCGCAATCTGGCATTCCGGGTAATGTAAAAAAAGAAGGCAGTATTTTAATGGGTACACCAGGTATTCCAATGGACGAATTTAAAAAATCGTTTTTCGGATTCAGGAAGCTGCCATACATTCTGAAAAAATTAAGAGAAATCGAAGACAGATTAAATAAGACTAATTAAATTTGGCTCATGACTGAGAAACAAAGAACCTTAAAATCCGAAGTAAGTGTATCGGGCATTGGTTTGCATACAGGGGAAAAAGTAACATTAACCTTATGTCCTGCACCAGAAAATCACGGCTACAAATTCCAGAGAACAGATGTTGAAGGCGCGCCAATAATCGTTGCAGATGCAGACAATGTTGTATCCACAGAAAGAGGAACTACTTTAGCCAATAAAGAAGGTGTAAAAGTTCACACCACAGAACATGTGCTTGCGGCGTTATATGGAATGCAAGTTGATAATGCATTAATTCAACTTAGCGGCCCAGAAATACCTATTTTAGACGGTAGCGCTTGGCCCTTTGTACAAGCCATAGAATCTGTAGGTTATGAAGAACAGCATGCTGATAGAAACTATTTTGTACTTGATGAAAACATTCCTTGGGAAGACACAGAAAAAGGTATAGAAATATTAGCTGTTCCAGATAAAGAATATCGACTTACAGTAATGGTTGATTACAATTCTCCTGTTTTGGGTACACAGCATGCCAGCATGTATAAAATAGCGGACTTCAAGAATGAGATCGCTAAATGTAAGACTTTTGTGTTTTTAAGAGAATTGGAATTTTTAGCCAATAACGGACTCATTAAAGGTGGCGATTTAGATAGCGCTATTGTTTTAGTTGAACGCAAAGATGTTTCTCAAGAAGAGCTCAACCATCTTGCGAAAGTGCTAGGCAAGGAAGGATTAAAAGTAGATATTGATGGTATTGGGACACTGAACAATTACCAATTGAAATACGAAAATGAACCAGCGCGACATAAGTTATTGGATATCGTTGGAGACTTGGCGCTTGTTGGACGTCCTATAAAAGCGCATATTTTAGCTGCGCGCCCTGGTCATTCTGGCAACACACGATTTGCTAAAGTACTTAAAGAGCAAATTAAAAAACAAGAAAAAGCACCAAGAAAATTTGATTTATCACAACCGCCATTATATGATATCAATGACATTGAAAAAATGTTGCCGCACCGGTATCCTTTTCTATTGGTAGATAAGGTTTTATCTATCTCGGAAGATACAATTGTAGGGGTAAAAAACATTACAATGAATGAGCCAATGTTCCAAGGGCACTTCCCAAGCAATCCTGTATTTCCAGGCGTTTTGCAGATTGAAGCAATGGCACAATGCGGAGGGATTTTTGCCTTGAGCAAGTTAGAAGATCCGCACCTATATTCTACCTATTTCATGAAGATAGACAATGTGAAATTCAAAAAGAAAATTATCCCTGGTGATACAGTCGTTTTTGAGTTATCTTTGCTGTCTCCGATTCGAAGAGGGTTGGTTAATATGGGCGGAAAAGGTTACGTTAACGGAGAATTAGTAGTAGAAGCAGAAATGCTAGCACAAGTCATTAAAGATAAAGCATGATTCATTCCTTAGCATCCATATCCGAAGGCGCTAAACTCGGAGAAAACGTTCAAGTTGCACCATTTTCGACCATTTACGATGACGTTGTGATTGGAGAAGGAACTATCATCGGTCCTAACGTCACAATTTATGCAGGGACAAGAATTGGAAAAAATTGCGAAATTTATCCAGGGTCTGTGATTGGTGCTGTTCCTCAGGACTTAAAATTTGCTGGAGAATACACCACTGTTGAAATAGGAGATCATACAAAAATCAGAGAGTGTGTTACTATTCACCGAGGAACTTCTGATAAGTGGAAAACCGTTGTAGGTAGCAACTGCCTTTTAATGGGGTATGTGCACGTTGCGCACGACTGCATTATTGGTAATAATGTTATTCTTGCAAACTATACAGGACTATCTGGCCATGTCCAAATTGATGATTATGCTATTTTGGAAGGGAAAGTTGCAGCACAGCAATTTATGCATATTGGCGCGCATGCCTTTATTGCAGGTGCCTCCCTCGTTCGTAAAAATGTTCCTCCATTTGTTAGAGCCGCAAGAGAACCATTGAGTTATGCTGGTATTAATGCCGTTGGATTGCGAAGAAGAGGATTTTCAGAGGAAAACATCAAACACATTGAGGATATTTATCGCATCTTATTTGTTCAAAACAACAATATTTCAAAAGGTTTAGCTGCCCTAAATGAAGAGCTACCCGATTCGGAGTTTAAAAATCAAGTCATTTCTTTTATTCAAAACAGCGACAAAGGAATCATTCGAGGACTCATGTAAATTCATTTTAGATCTCTTAAAAAAAATATTTTGATAAACAGAGGAGAAACCATCATATTAGAGATTTCTGATTTGGCATTTGGCGGTAAAGGAATCGCGAAAATGAAAACAGAACAAGGGGAATTTGTACTATTTGTTGATAACACCTTTCCAGGGCAAAAAGTTTTGGCCCGAATAAGCAAAAAACGCCGCAGACATGCTGAATGTCAGCTTCTAAAGATTTTGGAGAGATCCCCTATAGAAAAAGAAATACCCTATCAAATGATCAGTGGAGCACCCTATATTCGTGTGCCCATAAAAGAGCAAGAGGCTATCAAACAAAGTACAGCTTTGAATTTGTATAAAAAAATTGGTAACATTTCAAATGTTGAAGCCATTTTCGACACCTATATTTCTTCGCCACTCGTGTATAATTATCGCAATAAAATGGAATACTCTTTTTCTTGTATTGCACATGATATTTATACTGATGAAGAAATGGATGATGCGTTTGCGTTGGGCTTTAAACACCGTGGTACTTGGTGGAAAGTAGAAAGTTTAGATAAGCCATCAGGTATGTTTGATGAGGCTTGGGAGTCTTTCCTGCCTAAATTTCGTCACTGGTTGGAAGCAACAGGTCTTCCTGCTTGGCACCCTCCGAAAAAAGAAGGTTTTTTCAGACATATTGTCATCCGTAAATCTTTTGCTACCAATGAACTATTAATTAACCTTGTCACAAGCTCTTCTGGTTTGTCTGAATTTGATGTTCAGGCATGTTCTGTTTTCTTGCAAGAAAATCTAGGCGAACGATTAGCTGGATTCCAGCATACCGTCAATGACAATGTCGCCGATAGGGCTAAAATCGAGAATGGCAGTAATACATTGATATTTGGAAAAGATCACATTGTAGAAAATTTGCTTGGATTATCTTTTGAAATATCCATGGAAAGCTTTTTTCAGACCAACCCTACTTGTGCGGAACTACTGTATGAAAAAGCATTGGATTATGTTTTTGAAACCAATAGCAGTTTTGAAGGTCAAATAATAATGGATTTGTTTTGTGGAACAGGTACTATCGGTCAAATTCTTTCAAAACGATCAAAAAGCACCAAAATAATTGGAGTTGACATTGTGCCTGAGGCTATTGCTGATGCCAAAAGAAATGCCAAACGTAATGGTATTAAAGACATACAGTTTTACGCGGCAGATGTAGGTAAATTCTTGTACAATTATCCTGAGTATCAGGGAAAAATTCATACCATAGTTTTAGACCCTCCTAGGGCCGGAATTGCGCCAAAAACTTTACGAAAAGTAATGGCATTAAATGCTAATAGGATTGTATATATTTCTTGCAATCCAGCCACTCAAGCCAGAGATACCGCAACATTGTTAGAGAATGGTTATTTCTTAAAAAAGTTAAGCTTTGTGGATCAATTTCCCCATACCTCACATATTGAGGCTGTTGCACTTTTTGAGAAA
>JAFIEX010000097.1 GCA_020832365.1 Crocinitomicaceae bacterium | reverse complement strand
CGTTTAACGCCGGTTTTAAGCTTACTGCCGCTTTCCCTATTCGTTTATTTTTGCAGTTTTATACCGACTATTATTAGTGGTAGCTCTATACATTTCAACTATGAATGGGTAAGTTCATTGGGCATAAATTTGACTTTTCATCTGGATGCACTAGGACTCTTATTTGCTTTAATTATCTCAGGAATCGGAACGCTAGTATTTTATTACAGCAGCTATTACATGAAGGACTATCATGGTCAGCGCAGGTTCTATGGTTTTCTTAGCCTTTTCATGGCTGCGATGCTAGGACTCGTACTCTCTGAAAATATTATTACTTTATTTATATTCTGGGAAATGACAAGTATCAGTTCCTTCTTCTTGATTGGGTTCAATCAAAAAGAACAAGCATCTCGCAGATCTGCATTAGTCGCTTTAAGCATTACAGGTCTAGGAGGCATGTTCTTATTAGGTTTTGCAGTATTTGCAGGTATTCACACTGAAACTTGGAACATCAGTGCCATGCTTGAGCACAGCGCCATTTTTTCGGAAGGATGGTTGGGCACAACACTTTTGGTGCTATTACTCGTAGCAGCTTTTACCAAATCTGCGCAATTTCCTTTTCATTTTTGGTTGCCTGGCGCCATGAAAGCACCAACGCCTGTTTCAACTTACTTGCACTCTGCAACTATGGTGAAAGCTGGCATATACCTGCTTTTAAGATTTGCTCCTCACTTCTCTGAGCATAGCTTTTTCCATGAAACCTTATTAATATTCGGAGCGGTTACCATGTTATATGCGGCTTATCACACCTTATTCAGAACCGATTTAAAAAGTATTTTAGCTTATTCCACGATTTCAGCGCTCGGTGTATTGGTCTTTTTAATTGGAGTCAATACAGCTTATAGTATCATGGCAGCCTATGTTTTTATTTTGGTACATGCCTTATACAAAGCTTCCCTATTCCTTATAACCGGCATCATTGATCATCAAACAGGAACACGAGACGTAAGTAAATTACGCGGTTTGTATGCCAAAATGCGACCAGTTGGAATCGCTGCATTTATCGCTGCTATTTCTAGCGCAGGCATCCCTCCGTTGATTGGGTTTGTAGGAAAAGACCTTATTTATGAGGGAACTTTGCACCATTCCCAAGACGTGTTATTAACGACTTTGGCATTAATTACTAATGTGCTCATAGGCTACGCTGGATTTGCGGCGGGAATAAAACCGTTTATTGGTAAAACTTTACCATCTTTAGCAAATGTAAAAGCTCCCGCTAAAACTTTATGGTTACCGCCAGTTTTTTTGGCGATTCTGAGCATTATATTTGGTCTTTTCCCAGGTTGGATTGGAAGTCTCCTCTACCCTGCTGTAGCAGCTTCAGGTTTTCCGTCTCCATCCGAATTAAAACTATGGCATGGCTTTAATCTGGTACTTTCTTTGAGCTTCGTTACTATTCTTTCAGCTATTTTACTCTTCGTGTTTTGGAAAGCTGAAGCGAAAAAAGAACGTTTCATTGAACGATTTAACGTCGTTTCACCGGCAAATCTCCTGCAACAATGCGTTATCCTTTTTGAATGGTTAGCGAAAAGATATACCGTACTTATACAAAATGGGTATTTAAGAAAATACGTTGCTGTAATGATGCTAATTTTTGCAATCATCATGGGTGTACACGTCGCTACAAGTCCCTTTAACTTTATCAATTTTTCCCAAATGCAATCCATTCAATGGAATGATGCCGCTGTTGTCGCCATTATGTTTGTTGCTATTTTATTCTGTGTGTTTGCAAAATCCCGCCTTGCAGCTATTGCTGGACTAGGTATTGTGGGGTATTGCATGTGCTTTATTTTTGTGTTTTACAGTGCGCCAGACTTGGCAATGACGCAATTCACGATAGACACCCTTACCGTTATTCTATTTGTTTTAGTATTGTATCGCTTACCAAGATATTTAAAAATGTCCAACACATTAAATCGCATAAAAGACGGAGGAATAGCACTATTTTTAGGGGCAATGGTGACTTTAATGGTTTTGGAAGTAATGAATGAAACCCCTGATAAAAGGATAAGTACTTTTTATGCTGAACAGTCCTATTTGTTAGCAAAAGGAAAAAATGTTGTAAATGTTATTTTAGTTGATTTCCGGGGCTTTGATACTTTTATTGAAGTCATTGTTTTAGCCATTGCTGCCATAGGCGTTTTTGGTTTATTGAAATTGCATTTAAAGAGAAATGAAAAGTAAAAAAAGACATGAAGAGCGTAATTCTTAAAACAGCATCAACTTATTTGCTTCCCTTGCTGCTTTTGTTTTCGGTATTTGTTTTATTGCGAGGACACTATCTGCCAGGCGGTGGCTTTATCGGTGGATTGGTCGCTTCCATCGCTTTTGTGTTGCATGCATTCGCCAATGGACTGCAAAACACACGGTTCATGTTGCGTATTCACCCTGGCTTTTTAATTCCAATTGGACTCTCTTTAGCATTGATAGCTGGAATTGCACCAATGCTCATTGATGGTTCACCATTTCTAACCGGTCTATGGTTTCCAAATCCAATTCCTGTAATTGGCATGATTGGTAGTGCACTATTTTTTGACATTGGGGTTTTTCTCGTTGTAATTGGCGTAAGTTTAACCATAATATTCACCATTTCAGAATCTGCTTAATATGGAGTTTTTATTAGCCATCATAACAGGCGTGCTATACGCATCAGGAATTTACTTAATTCTTCGAAGAAGTTTAGTCAAACTGATTATTGGTCTAGTACTACTGGGGAATGGGGTAAACTTATTGCTCTTTCTTATGGGAGGCTTAACCAAAGGAAGCCCTCCAATTATTGCCGACAATGTTAAAACAATAGGAGAAATTTATGCTGACCCACTACCTCAAGCATTGGTATTAACAGCAATTGTTATTTCATTCGGCTTACAATCTTTTGCTATTATACTCATCAAAAGAGCTTATAAAGTTTTGAAAACAGACGACTTGGATACACTTAACGAAACAGACAATATCTGATGAATGCAATTATCACATATCCATTGATTTTCCAAGCAATTGTAAGCATTGTTTTACTCTTTCTATGGCAAAATGTGAAAGCTCAAAGAATGGTGAGTATAATAGGATCTGCAATTGGCTTGAGTATAAGTGTTGTGTTATTCAACCAAGTATGGCAAAAAGGAACAATCGCAATTCAAATGGGTAATTGGGAAGCTCCTTTTGGTATAACACTAGTGGCTGATACTTTTGCCGTAACCATGGTTGTTTTAGCCCATATTGTGGCAATGGCTGTCTCTTTATTTTCTACAAAAGGAATTGTAGCTTCACGTGTAAAGTTTGGTTACTTCCCTATCATGCATTTGATGATCATGGGATTGAGTGGGGCTTTTCTAACAGGCGATATTTTCAACCTGTATGTTTGGTTTGAAGTCATCATTATCTCTTCATTTGTTTTACTAACGATAGGAGGGAAAAAAGCGCAAATTGAAGGTGCTGTGAAATACTTTACGCTGAATATGCTCGCTTCGATTATCTTTTTAACTGCAATTGCGCTGCTTTATGGCACAACAGGAACGCTAAACATGGCTGAGTTAGCCACTATTATTCCAGAAATTGAAGACAGAGGTTTGGTCAAAATTATCGCCTTGATATTTTTCTTGGCTTTTGGCGTAAAGGCCGGTGTTTTTCCAATGTATGTGTGGTTACCCGCTGCTTATCATACGCCGCCTGCTGCTGTTTCTTCCCTATTCGGTGGCTTATTGACTAAACTTGGGGTTTATGCAATCATAAGGGTTTTTACCATGGTCTTTCCAGTTGGGCTTTTCACCTATGAATGGATTGGCATCGTTGGTGTGTTAACAATTTTGAGTGGCGCATTAGGTGCATTCGTTCAAAAAGATATCGTAAAAGTGTTTTCTTACCTTATCATTTGTCACATTGGATTCATGATTGCTGGATTCAGCATCGGTACGCAATTGGCTTTAACCGGTGTTTTATTCTACATGTTTCATGACATTATTGTGAAATCAAATTTATTCTTGGTCAGTGGTGTATTGCATCGAATTACAGGAAGCACGAAACTAGCCAGCATGGGTGGGATTATGGAAAACAAAACAACATTGGCCATTCTTTTTGCTATTCCACTATTTTCTTTAGTTGGTATCCCCCCACTGTCAGGTTTTTGGCCGAAAATCTCTCTTTTTGGAGGGGCTATTGTTTCCCAAAAATGGTATGTTTTAGCTGCCCTTATTTTTGGTAGTTTTATGACTTTATTGGTGGTTGCTAAAGTTTGGCTCGCTGTTTTTTCAAAACCCTTACCTGTAGGTTCACCTAAAAAATTATTTAAATATTTTGACGATTTTAATCCCTCAGAAAAACGAATTTTAGTCATACCTATTTTATTATTAGCAATCGTTTCCTTATATTTCGGTTTGTTTGCAGAACACATACAGCAACTTTCAGCGCGAATTGCGGATGAGTTAATTAACAATCAAACCTATATTGAAACAGTATTTAGGAAATAACAGATAACTTAAACCAGAAAGTATGAGAGCACAATTTTTACTCAATTTGATTCTGACAATAGTTTGGGTGTTTTTAACTGGAAGCTTGGCCATTGTGAACTTCATCTTTGGGTTCCTACTCAGTTATCTCGTGCTTTGGATCATCAGCAGAAAACATGAAAGCAGAAAATACTTTCGAATCACGCCAAGAATTATCAGCTTTATTTTCTATTTCATCTATGAGCTTTTTCGTGCAAATATTCAAGTTGCGGCAGATGTTGTAACCCCAAAATTCTACATGGAACCAGGCATTGTTGCTGTTCCTTTGGAGGCAAAAACTAATTTAGAAATAACGCTGTTGGCCAACATCATTTCACTTACTCCCGGTAGTTTGAGTATGGATGTATCTGATGATAAATCTGTGCTTTATGTTCATGCTATGTATGTTAAGGATAAACAGCAGTTTATACAAGAAATTAAAAATGGTTTTGAAAGACGAATTTTAGAAATATTGAGATGACAATCTACGAGTTCCTATATTACATCATTATGCCTATACTCAGTTTATCTGGTGTACTGGTTTTTGTGCGGTTTGTTCTTGGCCCCAGCCTTTCAGACAGAGTTATTGCGCTTGACTTATTAATCACAATAGGTATTGGGATCATTGCCATCTACAGCATTGTTAACAATATGCCTACCTTTCTAGATATCGCAATGATTCTAGCGCTCATTGCCTTTTTAGGCACAGTAGCATTTTCTTATTACCTAGAAAAACGAGACAAAAATGAATGATATAATTATAATCGGTGTGGTTTCACTGGGAACACTTTTCATACTGCTTGCAGCCATTGGATTAGTGCGTATGCCCGATTTATACCTGCGCATCTCTGTAACAACAAAAGCCGCAACTTTGGGCGTTGGCTTACTCCTGCTTGGAACAGCGCTTTATTTTAAAGAAATTTCCATTACCACCCGCGCCATAGCCATCATCTTCTTTCTACTCCTAACAGCGCCAATTGGTGCACATCTCATAGGACGCGCATCTTACTTCATTGGTGTGCCACTTTGGAAAAAATCAGTCATCGATGATTTAAAAGACAAATACGACCATAAAACTCATGGATTAAAAGGACATGATGAAGGTGGTAAAAATCCTGCTCAAGAACAGGAGGAATTAAACGAAAAAAAGTAATTTTTCAGCTATGAACGCCACAGAAATACTCAAAAAATATTGGGGGTTTGATAGCTTTAGATTAAATCAAGGTGACATTGTCGCAAATGCAATCAATGGATTTGACACCTTTGCGTTATTGCCAACAGGTGGCGGTAAGTCCATTTGTTTCCAAGTACCAGGATTGGCAAGAGAAGGTATTTGCATCGTAGTTTCTCCACTTATTGCGCTCATGCAAGACCAAGTCAAAAACCTTCATCAGCGAGGTATAAAAGCAGCAGCCATCACAAGCGGAATGTCGCGAAGAGAAATCGATATTATCCTAGATAATGCCAAATTTGGAGGAATGAAATTTCTTTATGTTTCCCCAGAAAGGCTTAAAACCGAGCTGTTTTTAACTCGATTCAAGCAAATGCACGTTGGTTTAATTGCAGTGGATGAAGCGCACTGTATTTCTGAATGGGGACATGATTTCCGACCACCGTATTTAGACATTCATGAACTCAGAGAAATTCATAAAAATGTCCCCATCATAGCTGTAACGGCCACTGCAACGGAACGAGTAAAAGAGGATATTAAAAACCAACTAAAACTTCGGAAGCCAAAAGTTTTTGAAGGAGATTTTACCCGAAGTAATATTTCCTATGAGGTTTACCATGTTAAAAACAAGATTAACGCCATTCTTTCCTATTGTAAAAAATTTCAAGGACAGAGCGGAATTGTTTATTGCCAAACTCGAAAAGACACCAAAGAAGTAGCCAAGTTATTGATGGCCAATCAGTTTTCAGCGGGGATTTACAATGGGGGCATGGACAACGAAAGCAGAAAAAAGCAATTGGACCTGTGGCTCAATGACAAAATCAGAATTATGGTTGCTACCAATGCTTTTGGAATGGGAATTGATAAACCAGATGTTCGTTTTGTACTGCATTATGAAGTACCTAATAACTTAGAAGCTTATTTTCAAGAAGCAGGAAGGTCTGGAAGGGATGGAAAAGCGTCACGCAACCTTGCTTTCATTGAGCAAAAAGACATTCCAGAAATGGAAAAAAAGTTAGTTGATCAGTTTCCACCGATGGACTTCGTAAAAACAGTCTATCGTGCACTTTGCAATCACTTTAGCATTGCCATAGGTTCTGGAAAAAATGAGAGTTATGGCTTGGAGTTGTCTAGTTTTGTTAAAAAATACGGTTTCCAGCCACTGCAAGCTTTTAATGCTTTAAAAATTCTCTCTCTTAATAAAACGATTACACTGGATGATGCCATTTTTCAGCCTACACGACTTAAATTTGCTGTTAACAACAAAACCTTGTATAACTTTCAGATTAAAAATGAAAAGTTTGATCCTTTAATTAGTTATTTATCTCGTTCTTTTCCGGGGATTTTTGAAAACTTCAAGAAAATTCAAGAAAAACAAATTGCTGAAAAATTGAAAATGCAATTTTCGGAACTAAAAAGACAGCTAAGCACCCTCGAAAACCAAGGAATAATAGATATTGAGTGGCAAACTGATTTACCGCAGGTTTATTTTATGCATGAGCGTTTGCCAGATGAATACCTGCGCATTGACGCAGCCATTTACGCCAATAGAAAAGACATTGCTTGGGATAAATTCCAAGCAATGAAGCATTTTCTTACTGCTGATGAATGTCGATCTGTGCTCTTGTTACGCTATTTTGGACAAGAAGGTAAACCATGCGGAAAATGCGACTATTGCCTCGCTCAAAATGAAAAAAACTACAGCGATGAGGAACTTACGACCTATTTATTGAATTTGTTAAAAGATGAGTCGCTTACCCTTTTGGAAATTCAACAAACCATGCAGATTCTTTCTAGTCAACAAGTTCAAAAACTCCTTAATTGGCTCTTAGACGAAGAAAAAATTATTTTTGATCATGGAAAATATCGCTCAGCCTAAAGGTGCTCAGGAAAAGGGTCTTTGATGCTAGCACTATCTTTTACGCTGTAATTTTCACTATCTTTTACCAAACAATCCGTAAGTTCTTGAATGATTTTCTCTTTATCCATATCCTGACCGATAAAAACAAGTTCATTCATTCTATCTCCCCATTGACGATGCCACCGCTCCTCTATAAAATCCCTGTTGAATTCAAAAGAAGGGTAAGCAATTCTTTCCTCATAAGACATACTTGCCCACCAAACACCCGCTCTTTCGACCCTAAGAGAACCTCCTGCTTGAGAAAAATTAATAGCATCATTCGGCCTGGAAGCTAGCCAAAATAAACCCTTCGCCCGAATAATCGTAGTGGGGTATTTTTTCTCTAAATAATTCCACAAACGCTCAGGATGAAAAGGTCTTTGATCCCTGAAAACAAAAGAACCAATGCCATACTCCTCTGTTTCAGGAGTGTGGCCATCTGCCTCCAACTCTCTTTGCCATCCTGCAGAAGATTGCGCTTCCTCAAAATCAAAAAGTTTTGTATTCAATATGCGATCTGGCGCCACATTTCCAAATGTAGTTGGGATAATTTCTGCAGAGGGATTTAATTTTTTGAGTGCAGATCTCAATAAGCCTAAAGTTTTATCATCTACTAAATCAACCTTGTTTAAGATAATTACATTTGCAAACTCTACTTGGTCGGTAAGCAAATTCACAATAGTGCGATAGTCACCTTCCATATCAGTTAATTCCCTGTCCAACAATAACTCCTGAGAGCCAAAATCCTTGAAAAAATTTAAACAATCTACCACTGTCACCATCGTATCGATATAAGAAAAGCGTGACAAATCAATACCATTTTCCTCATCGACAAATGAAAACGTCTGCGCAACTGGCACAGGCTCACTAATTCCTGTACTCTCAATCAATAAATAATCAAATCGACCTTCTTTGGCTAATTTTTCTACTTCAATCATGAGGTCCTCTCTGAGCGTACAACAAATACAGCCATTGCTCATTTCAACCAGCTTCTCTTCAGTCCGGGATAATCCTCCCTGTTCCGCTACTAAGCGGGCATCCACATTGACCTCGCTCATATCGTTCACGATAACAGCTACTTTAAGACCTGTTTTGTTATTTAATACATTGTTCAATAGCGTTGTTTTTCCAGCACCTAGAAAACCACTCAAAACGGTAACGGGTAATTTTTTATCTAGCATTTTTTTAACTTAATTAAATTTTTAAGACGCTTGTGCGGCAATTCGTTCAAACCATGCTAATATAGCAGCATGGTGTTCTTCGCCGTAAATTGAAATAAATTTCTTAGTCTCTGCATTGGTTTTATCATGCAAAATTGCAGCTCTTTCCTTGGCATACTCCGGCGTTAACGAAATACCACAATCGTTCACTATGCAATTCGTCCATTCCTCAAAAGTCGTTGGTATCATTTTATTGGATTTAAATACTGCATAAATTCTTGCCTGTAACTCATTTCTTCAAATTTACCGCCATAAGCTATGGTACTAGTGCGACTTGTTTTATCATCCACTCCTCTAGAAGTTACACACAAGTGTTCCGCCTCAATAAAAACAATTACATCTTCCGTGTTTAATGCATCTTTTAAAGCATTACATATTTGCAATGTTAGGCGCTCTTGCACTTGTGGTCGTCTAGCGTAATAATCCACCAATCTATTTATTTTAGAAATTCCAATTACCTTACCTGATGAAATATAGGCCACATGAGCTTTGCCGCGCATTGGTAAGAAATGGTGCTCGCAAGCAGACTCAAAAGTGATGTCTTTCTCCAACAACATTTTATTGTATTCATACTTGTTGTCAAAAACAGACAAAATAGGCTGATTGGAGGGGTCAAGTCCTCTAAATATTTCTTGGACATACATTTTAGCCACTCTCCTTGGTGTACCTTTTAAAGAATCATCAGCTAAATCGAGCCCTAATGCCTTCATAATTTCAGCAAAATGGAATTCAATTTGCTCCATTTTATCGGTTTCGTTCAACCATTCCGACTCAGGCAACATAGGCGTTTGCATATTCACTGAGAAATGGCTATCTCCTATTATTTCAAAATCATTCATAAAAAAACATTATACTAATGCAACAATGTTGCAAAAATAAGAATCTCTTTGGAAAAGCGATACAACAAAAGCGAATTAATTTCAGAAGATTATATTTTTCAAAATTGAACCTTATAATTAACTAACTAGCGATATGCATTAAAACATGAATACTACTTTAGGCGACTTTTACAGATTTAAAACAATGTTTCTACCGCATAAATTATGGATGCAAAGATCTTATCATTGTAGCAGACAATTTAAAAGTTCCCCATTGACAAGAGGATAGTAACTTTTTTCAATTAATCATTATAATTAAGCAGCGTCACATGGCCATTGCGAACTACTTGAATTCCGTTACCATCTCTTAAAGACAAACGATAAACATACACTCCTTCTCTGGCAATATTTCCAGTACCTGCTATGACTCCTGTCCAACCCTCAGAAGGATCTTTAGTTTGAAAAATGGTTCGTCCCATTCTGTCCATGATTACAAACTCATAATCTTGCATACGGTGCAAACTAGTAACTGGTTTAAAAACTGGGTTTAGACCACCTACAGAAAAAGCATTTGGTATGTAAATAACTGGTTGCACAATTGGGCACACGAGATTGCTTCTGCTCCATTCTGAAAAACCATAAGTATTGTTCGCTTCAACCGCCACAACTTGATAACAAAACTTACCATCACTTACCTCGAAGAAGTCCGCTACATCATCTGTATAAGACCTTCTATCTGGCGTCAAACTTACAATTGGCTGTGTGTCCATGACGCCATTAATTGTCCTATAAATATCATATCTAACGACGTCTCCTTCGAATTCAGCATAAGGCGTCCATTGAATAGTGTGGCGCATCTCTGTATCCTGTGTAATGACCTCTGCAAGAATCGTTTTTCCAATATTACTATAGTCCAAAATTTGGTCGCAGGTATCAACCATAGCTATTCTATAAGTGTAAGAATTACGTTGCACATCCACATTAGCATCAAAAAACTGAACGAAGTTATCCATACCAACAGGTGCTTCATCAATGACTTCAAAGGTATCTAGGGCAGCATTATACCTTTCAAGGAGGCATTTATTTA
>JAFIEX010000096.1 GCA_020832365.1 Crocinitomicaceae bacterium | reverse complement strand
TTAGAGAAAATCAACAAAAAAAAGAGGGTGTCTCGACTTTTCGGACACCCTCTTCTATTTTTCTTATCATTATATTCGCACCTCATTTAAAAAACATGAACAAAAGAGCTAAAAAGGAGTGGTTTGCCTCTTGGTTTGATACAAGTTATTACCATATTCTTTATCAGCATAGGGATGACAATGAAGCCAGTATTTTCATCGGAAAACTAGTTCGGTTTTTAAATATTTCAAAAGGCGCTAACGCATTAGATTTGGCTTGTGGAAAGGGACGACATGCAGTAACATTAAATGATTGCGGACTTAATGTTGTAGGTCTTGATCTTTCTGCAAGTAGTATAGCGTCTGCGAAAAAAATGGAAAAACCAGGGCTCCATTTTGATGTGCATGATATGCGTAAATGTTATCAAAAAAATGCATTTGATTATATTTTCAATTTATTTACCAGTTTCGGTTATTTTGAAGAAACTCAGGATAATCAAAATGTCATCAATGCCGTTTACCAAATGTTGACTAAAAATGGTATTCTCGTAATAGATTTCATGAATGCTAATCAAGTAATTAAGAACTTGGTCAATAAAGAGGTGAAAACTTTAAATGGAATTACCTTTAATTTATCTAGAGAATTTGATGGTAAACATATTTATAAACATATTAATTTTCAAGATAATAGTATAATTCATAACTACACTGAACGTGTTCAAGCATTATTTTTGGAGGATTTTAAAGAGCTCCTTTCTGAAAAGTTTGATTTACTTAATGTATTTGGTGATTATGATTTAAATGAATATCACCCAGAGAAGAGTCCAAGATTAATAATAATTGCAAGAAGTAAAAACTAATGTTTGTGTTCCTTGGTATAATGATGTTGATTTTATCGGTGGTAGCCGGTGGATTAATTGTTGTGTTCCTTCAGAATAGCCAGCAGAAAAATATCATTAAATTATTGTTAGCATTAAGTGGGGGATTTTTAATTTCCCTAACATTTTTGCACTTATTGCCGGAGATTTATTTGCATCATGGTATTGAAATCGGTTATTATGTGCTGTTAGGATTTCTTTTGCAGCTTTTTCTTGAATATTTCTCCGGAGGCGTAGAGCATGGGCATGTGCATAAGCACAATGACTTAGGGAAAATACCTTGGGGGCTTTTCATCTCGTTGAGTATTCACGCGTTCATAGAGGGTATTCCTTTGGAAGCTGAGTTTCACCATGTCCTTCATGAGCACGGAGAGGAAACTATTAAACATGTTCACCACCACCACCACCATGGAGAAAGAGAAATTAAAGGCTTGCTTTTGGGAGTAGTCCTGCATAATATTCCTATAGGTATTGCCTTGATGACCATGATGCTTGCCAATAACTTTAAAAAACTAAAAGCTTGGACTGTATTAATGATTTTTGCAATAATGGGACCACTAGGTGTTCTTTTTGGTCACTTTTATGCTGGTAAATTAGCCATTGATCTAGACGTGATACTCGCCATTGTGGTAGGTATGTTCCTGCATATTTCTACCACCATAATTTTTGAAGCAGCAGAAAATCATAAATTTAACTTTTTAAAGTTGTTGAGTATTATCATAGGTGTTTTATTGGCCGTCGCAGTTATTCAATTCTAATTTTTTACTTTTGAGCAAACAAATGTCTCGATAGTGAAGTAAAATGAAAATATTTTTAGCACATTTTAAATTAGGGATAATGTCCTATTTAGAGGCCATTCACTTCATTCGGAAGCATAAACTTTATTGGTACTTTTTCATTCCAGCCCTATTGATGTTAGGAATTTATTTTTTAGGAACTAAAGTAGCGTCTTGGTCAGCTGCTTGGGTGCCTGGCGTTGGTTGCACAGCATGTGAAAACATGAATGATACGATATGGTTTTTATTGGAATTATTGCTCTATATCACCCTAGGATTAATCTTGATGAAATTTGCAAAGTATATCGTGGTAATTGTACTTTCCCCACTTTTTGCAGTCCTTTCTCAGGTGGTAGAGAAAAAAGTAACTGGGAATTACTATCCTTTTGAACTCAAACAAACTTTGCATGATGTTAAAAGAGGAATTAAAATTGCTTTGAGAAACATAATGTGGGAATACATTTTCTTTTTGCTAATTTTATTCGTAGCTTTTATTGGTTGGGAATCTCCTACTACTTCCCCCATTTTTTATTTAACCTATTTGGTAGGTTTCTTTTATTATGGTTTTAGCTTTATAGATTACATCAACGAACGAAGAAGACTAGACATTGATCAAAGTATCCATTTCATAAGGAAACACAAAGGATTGGCAATAGCAATTGGCGGGGTGTTTTCTTTAATGATTTTAGTCCCTGTTAATATTGGTCATATGTTTAATTTTGCTAATTTTTTAGATGATCCTTTTGCTCATGTTTTTTCTTTTCTTTGGCAACTGTTGCTTTGGGTGTTAGCTTCAATTGCCCCCATTTTAGCTATTACTGCTGCAACTTTGGCTATGCACTCTTTAGTGGATTTAAGTTCTAACCAATGGTCGAAAAAGACTTCTGAACAATCATTTAATGAGAACTAAATTGTGATTTCTTTGTTTGCATCGGTTTTATTATTTATTTTGGTATGGTTTTTTCTTAATTGTTAAATTGACTGAAAGTAAAAAGATGAGGAGTATTTTATTGATTTTCGTTTCTATTGTCTGCTTGTCGCCAGCTTTTGCTGGTGTCATTAATGTTACAAATCCAAAAGACTCAGTGTCCTCGTTGGCAGATAGAGCCGCTTCTGCATACTTTGTTGACGAAGGAAGACAACTATTAAATCAAGGAAGATATAGAGATGCACTTACAAAATTTAGAGAGGCATATAACAAGGATCAGTTTAGTCCAAGGGCAACATTTTGGTTGGCGCAAACGCACTATATTTTATCAAACTACGGTTATGCATTAAAATATGCTAATTTGTCTCAACAATTAAGTAATAAACCTGATGGAGAAACATACTTATTACTCGGAGAATTATACCATAGAAAAGATAGCCTAGAAATAGCGTTAAAGTATATGGATTTAGCAGATCAGAATTTATCTAGAAGACGAAAAAGAGCTGCGAGACTTGAAGATTATAGAAATCAAGTCAAATTTGCTATGGAAATGCGCAACGCCCCAATTTCGCATCAAAAAAAACTTTTGGGGTTTGGTGTTAATAGTGGTTATGATGATTATGGCTTTTTGCTTGCGCCAGATCGTAAAACAGCCTATTTTGTTTCCAGACGTCCAGATACAAAGGATGGAGGCTTAAACCCTGAAGATCAGAGCTTTTTTGAAGATACATATCGTGTGGTTTGGGATGAAGAAAACCAAGAATGGGCAGGTATTACAAATGATTTAGAGCGTTTAAATTCTGCTGGTTTTGATGCTGTTAACCACTTAACAAAGGATGGAAATACGATGTACTTAACGGTTAATACCTCTATTGTGGATGTTCCTGCACCAACACGAAGCTCTGATATTTGCATTGCTGAATTTACAAAGCAAGAAAGATGGACAAAACCAAAACCAATTGATAATAAATCTATCAACTCTAGTTTTTTTGATGGCGCTGCTACGCTTACTGATGATGAAAATACAATGTATTTTGTGTCGGATAGAAGAGGCTCTCGTTCTAAATTAGATATCTATGTAGTCCAAAGAGTTGGTAAAAATTGGGGCGAAGCACAGCCGCTCCCAGATAATATAAATTCTAGAGGGAATGAAACAACACCTTATATTACGCCTGATGGAAAATACTTATTCTTTAGTTCCGATGGGCATTTAGGTATGGGGGGATATGATATTTTTGTTAGTAAAAATCTAGGAAATAATCGCTGGTCTGACCCTATTAATCTTGGTCCAACTTTCAATACCGTTAATAATGACACTCATTTTCGTTATTTTAAAGATGTTGCGCGTGCGTATTTCTCAGCTTATCGTTTACAAGACAACAAGGCGAGTATTGACATTTTTGAAATCGAATTAAAAGGTTGGGAAATCCCTCAACCCCCCAAAGAAGAAAAATAGTATTTGTTAAGCGTAGTTCATTGTTCTTTAAAAATGGCATCAACAAAAACTCCTTTTTTCTAAATGATTCTATATCGTTTATAAATCATTTTTGAGTAGTAACTATTTTACTGATTAATCCATGAATTTCTCGCTGTAGTGTTTCGCCTTTATCCTTGTTATACCAGTTTTGTAAAGCTACTTTTTGTTCTTCAAAACTAGCATTGGATTGCTTCAATTCAAGGAAGATTTTCTGACATGGCGCTGGTCGAGGACCCCAGACAGCAAGGTCATTATTTGCCGCATCTCGAATGATTAATATAGGAATGGACTTCCCCCCATTGGTCAGATAATTTTCTATTAGTTCTGGTGACTCATCTCTTAATACAATCCTTAAGTCAATCAATGGGTTGAGCCCTGCTAATAGAACGATGAAAGGATTGCTATGAGCAGCATCTCCACACCAAGGCTCTGTAATTAATATCCATGTTTGAGATTCATTGATTTGTTTAATCTTTTGAATTAAATCCTTTTTTATTTGAGCAGTTTTAAACCATCTTTTTTGGCGTGCATGATTGAGCCCTAAATAGTCCATATATGCTGCTTGATCATATGGTGGGGGTGGTGACGCATGGTTCAAAATATCTATCATTAATTCATTATATGCTTGCCAACTGTACGTCTTGATTTTCATTTTGCACTAAATTACTTTGTCAACAAAGTTAGTCGATACTTGTATTAACCGCTGTTTTTTAAACGATAATTTCTGCATTTTTTGTCTGCTTTAAATTAATTTTAGGTCAGTTATTTCTCAATCCTCGAAGCTAATTGAATAGCCTATAAATTGCTCCACTTTAAAAGTTGTGAAATTATTTTGGGACAGCTAATTATTGCTTAATTTTGTAGACATATGAAAAGGTGTTTACAAATCTTATTTTTTGTTATGTTGGCTTGCTGCGCTATAAGCAGCAATAACTTTGCGCAAAATGGTTTTTTTAATGCCTTAGATCGCATTGAGCTAAGGATTGATACTGCTGTTTTCTCCACAAGAAATCATTTAATGAAAATGCAAGAAGAAAATAGACTGTCTTTTTTCTTCCGGGAAAACAGTCCGCGCGCAGAAATTAGAATCTTCCCAAAAAGTAAAGACCAAAAACCTGATCAGCTAAGATTAGTAAAGTCTCAAGATTTCGAGGTTATAGACAGTTTAGTTTGGACAAACGATGAGTTTTTTCGAGTACTGCTTAGATTTAATGATATTGCTGCGGCTTCCTTATTGTCTCTTCAATTTCAATGGCAAAAGGGTAATAAATCAACAAATTATCATTTGCCGTTGCAGCCATACGCTAATACTTATGCTAAAGTTTATGCAGGTGATGCAGATTTATTCATTGGGGAAGAGAAAGAATACGAAATCATTACTAATAGACCTTATAACATTGTAGTTGATCCAAAATGGAAAAGCGCTAATGATTTTGACTACCGCATTTTCCGTAGGGATGATCGTATATTTCTTTCTATAATACCTGCAAGTGCCGGTGATCTTAAAGTAACAATTCCTTTAAAGGTTTTTCAGCCTTTTAAAACAGAGGAGAATGATTGGGGATTTCAATTACCTGATTTAAACTTTCAAGTAACAGTTAAAGGTTCGAGATTGAGCTTCTTAAGAATTGATGAGCGTGAAGTGATTTGGGACAAGAACAATCCCGAGGGACAAGAAATTCAAATTGACAACCATAGGCTGCTTCAAATGGCTAAAACGTATCGTTTGGAGAACTCTGATGAGCGAGGCGGTCCGCTTATAGCAGAGTTGCATACCATTCGAAGATTAAGTAACGACAAGGTGCTTTGCATGTTTCGTCCATACAATTATCACAGAATAAGCGATGGTTTTTTATTTATCAAAGATGGGGATGAAGCTAAATTCATCACTAACATCAATATTTTGCCTGAATCTAGAATTTCAAAGGTGAGTATGCTCCGAAAAGGTGGAGGTTGGATGGATACTAGACAAATTTTCCCAGGTGAGACTGTAGAAATTCGGCTTCAAGGAGAAAGTTTGAATCGAGCAAACTTCATTTTTGAAGGTTTAAAAGATGTTAGCGCTGATACAATCTTAAGGAATGATAATGTGGCCCATTACTTAATTACGGTTCCAAAGGATATTCGAAAGAAATCTATCGCAATTTATAATGGCGATAGAAAAACAGGGGTTAATTTGGATGTGCAGGAATATCGCCGTCCGAGAGAATTGGATTTTGTACTTATTGATTACGGCGGAAAAACACCCGTTGTGGCAAGTCAAGTAACGCAGCCAATTCTTCATAGAGGAACTATTGGTGATGTGACCATTTCGTTTGACGACTACTACATTGATGATGAAACTGAGCTTTTTGGAAAACAATACATAGAAATTGAAGTGAAATTGAAAGGTTACAATAATAACCTAATAGAACGCTACACAATTGAGGATATCGAAGTTTGTCCAGGAAAGTCTTCTCCTAGGTATTTCGCTTATGGTGATGGTTGTACGAATGCCCCAGTTTCTATTAATGATTTCTTGTCTAACAAAACACATAGTTTGGATCATTGGTCAAAAATTGAATTAATTGTGCGACACCGCAGAAATAGTTACGAATCCTCTGGTTACTCGCACCGAATTGAAATCATTAAGGAAAAGCTAGTAACATTTGACGTTGACCTCACCATTCCTGCTGGTTTATTGGTTAAGAAAGTTGGTGTAGAGGGTTTTCCTGCATTAACTGGTATTTCGCTTTCTATGTTAGCCCAATTCTCGTTTTATCAGAGAGGGGAGATTCAAAGGCTTCGACCTTATAAGTTAGGAGCAGGATTTCTGGCACAAAATGCTTTTAATTTTAATCAAGACGCAGAACGCGATTTAGGTATCGTTATTTTAGGTTCTGTTTACCCCACTCGAAAAGCCGCCAAATTCTCTTTTCCACTCTTCGCGGGATTTGGTTATTTTTTAAATGACGAACGATTTTTCTACCTCATTGGGCCAGGTATTCGAATTAGTTTATAACCCCATGTTTTGAATGCATTGCCTTATTTTGGGTGTTTCGTTTTTCATAAGATATTCATCTTTTTTAATATCCGATTGTCTTATTGGTTTGCCTTTAGTCATTATTTTCAACGTTAGTTGGAAATAATTCTGTTTCTTTGCCTGTGAAAAAATAAACAAATGAATAAATATTGGATAATTTTTGCCTCTTTACTGTTGTCAATTTATGCCACAGCACAAGAGAAATTAGTGGATTTTGAGGAATTCACCTTAGACAATGGGCTACATGTGATATTACATGAAGATAATTCTACCCCAATTGTTGCTGTAACGGTATTGTATCATGTTGGTTCTAAAAACGAACGACCAGATAGAACCGGTTTTGCTCACTTCTTTGAGCACTTGCTTTTTGAAGGAACAAAAAATATTCCTCGTGGAGAATATGATCAGTATGTGGAAAGAAATGGCGGAACTTTAAACGCCAATACCTCAAATGATAGAACCTTCTACTATGAGATTTTTTCTTCAAATAATCTAGAGCTTGGTCTTTGGTTGGAATCAGAAAGAATGCTGCATGCTAAAGTAGATCAAATTGGAATTGATACACAGCGAGATGTTATCAAGGAAGAGAGAAAACAAACTACTGATAATAGACCTTATGGAACTTTGTTTGAAGAGTCTTTCAAAAGATTATTTACGAAGCATCCATACAACTGGTCTGTAATTGGTAATATGGATCATTTAGATGCTTCTGTAGAGCAAGATTTTATTGATTTTTATCAAACTTTTTACTTGCCTAAAAACGCAACGCTTTCAATTGCAGGAGACATTAATATTAGTGAAGCAAAAGAGCTTATTCAAAAATATTTTGGAAGCATTCCTAAGGGACAAGCCATTAACTTATATAGAGATTTTATCCGAATGGATGAGGATAGCTTTAAAGAAAAGCATGGTGTTTCAAGGTCTATCTTTAATCAAGATGATTTTTTCCAAACTACTTCTAAAGAAGGCCTAGCTGTAATCAAGAAGTATGAAAACATGAAAGTTGAAATTCCTCGCCCGAATATTGTGGAGCCTCCACTTTCAGGAGTAATTCATGATACAATTTTTGATAACATTCAATTACCTGGTGTTTTTGTTTCTTACCATGCGCCAAAACAAAATTCCAAGGATGCTTATGCATTGCAAATGATTAATTTTATTCTTTCTGGTGGGGAAAGCTCTAGGATGAATAAAAACATTGTAGAAAAGAAAGAGTTGGCTGTTTCGGCTTTTTCATTTAATTTCCCTTTGGAGGATCCAGGACTTTTAATGGCTGCTGCGATTGCTACTTTGGATGCTGATACTGATGAAGTACTAGCAGCAATAGATGAAGAAATTGAAAGA
Source organism: Crocinitomicaceae bacterium (assembly GCA_020832365.1). Classification (GTDB taxonomy): domain Bacteria; phylum Bacteroidota; class Bacteroidia; order Flavobacteriales_D; family Crocinitomicaceae; genus JAFIEX01. The sequence continues at coordinate 2,375 of JAFIEX010000096.1, read as the reverse complement.
ATCAAAACAGAGTTGGTCTCCGAAGAAGAATTCCAAACAGTGAAAAATCAATTGGAAAATCAGTTTTTTTCTTCTAATAGCAGTATGGCAGGTGTTGCCGAGAGTTTAGCAAACAGCCATGTCTATTATGGTGATGCTAATAAGATCAATACAAGATTGGATAACTATGCGGCCATAACAAAGGAAGACTTGAAGGAAGTAGCTAACAAGTATTTCACGCAGGATAAGAGAGTAATCCTTTATTTTTTACCAAAAGGTGACCTTTAATCAAAAAATCAAAAGTAGAAATAATGAAAAAAATATTTTTAAGTATAATCACAGGAACACTTGTCTTTGCAGGTGCTTTTGCTCAGTTAGACCGTTCCGTTGCGCCGCAGCCTGGTCCAGCTCCTGAAATTAATATTGCTAACCCTGAAGTTTTTGAATTAGATAATGGGCTTAAAGTAATCTTATCTTCGAATTCAAGGTTGCCAAAAGTTTCTTTTAACTTGGTAATGACTTCCGATCCTCGTCTAGAAGGTAACAAAGCAGGGCTTTCTGAGTTCTTAGGGGATTTAATGCTATCCGGCACAACCAACAGGGATAAGGACCAAATGGATAGAGAAAAAGATTTTATTGGTGCTTCTTTATCAGCAAGCAATGACAATATCTTTTTGTCTTGTTTAACAAAACACATGGATAAGGGTCTTGATTTGATGACGGACATCATGAAAAACGCGAATTTCCCGCAAAGTGAATTCGATAGAATTAAAAAACTAAAGGAGTCGGAGCTTGCTACGGTTAAGACCAACGCGAATGTTATGGCTGCTAACGCAACAGTAAGCACTGTGTTTGGTAAAGATCATCCATACGGAGAAGTAATGACCAAAGCCACTTTGGATAAGATAACTCGTGATGATATCATAGCGTTATATAAGATGCAGTTTACGCCAGCTGGCGCCTACTTGGTTATTGTTGGTGACATTGATTTGCCAACAGCTAAAAAAGTGGCTAATGAACGCTTTGGCAATTGGGAAGGTGGTGTGCCTTTTGAACAGTCTTATCACAAAGGTATTTTACCTGCTCAAAATCAAGTTGTTTTTGTGGAAAAACCAGGCGCTGTGCAATCTGTAGTTACAATAGCTTTTCCAGTAGACATGAAGCCAGGTCACGAAGACCAAATCAAATTGACTGTGCTTAATAAAGTGTTCGGTGGCGGTGGATTTGGTACGCGGTTAATGCAAAACTTAAGAGAAGATAAAGCATGGACTTATGGCGCCTATTCTTCAGCTAACATTCGAAGAGATGGGAGCTGGATGTCTGCCTCAGGAAGTTTCGGTACGGATGTAACGGATAGCACAATACAAGAGTTTTTGTATGAGTTCAAAAGAATTACTGAGTCGCCAGTGTCTGAGGAGGAATTATCGCTTAATAAAGCTTCTTTAGCTGGAAGTTTTGCAAGAAGTTTAGAGTCCCCAAGAACTATCGCAAGTTTTGCCTTAAATATTTTTAGAAATGATTTGTCTTCGGATTATTATCAGACATACTTGCAAAGGCTAAACGCGGTAACAGCCGATGATTTGTTGGAGGTTGCGCAGAAGTACTTTCAACCGGAAAACCTCAACATTATTGTAGTAGGCAATAAAGACGTTTTAGATAGATTAGAAAGATTTGCGCCAAATGGTAAAATTATTCATTTAGATGCTTTTGGAAATCCAGCAACTGATAAGACTTATGAGCCAGCGGATATTTCTTTAAATCAATTGCTAGAAAATTATTTAGTAGCTATTACTGGGGCCAAGAACATGGCCAAAGCAAATAAAATTCTAGGTAAAATAAAATCTGTTGATCAAACCATTGGTATGCGCCCACAACAAGCACCTGTTGAGTTAACAATGCGTTCTATTTTTGTTGCTCCTTATTCTTCTTATACTGCTGTTCAGTTTAGCGGAATGACAGTACAAAAGGATGTTTTCAACGGAACAAAGGGAATTACACAAACCATGGCTGAAAGTGGAGGTTTTGAAACCAAAGAATTAACACCTGATGAGATTGAGGCGCGTAAGAAGTCTGCTGGATTATTTCCGGAGCTTAATATTTTGAATGGCAAGATAGAAGCTGAGTTACTAGGAATGGAAGAGGTGAATAACAAGAATATGTACGTTGTTAGATTTACATCTGGAAAAACCACAACTACTGCTTATTATGATAGTGAGACATTTTTGAAGAAGCAATCGGAGTCTATTACACTATCGGATGATGGTGCGCAAGAATCGAACGCTACTTATAGTGACTTTAGAAAGGTTGGGAAAATATTATTTCCACACCAAACAACCCAATTTATTGGTTCGGCTGGTTTCGAATCTACCATTAAAGAAATTAAAATTAATGGCAAA
>JAFIEX010000095.1 GCA_020832365.1 Crocinitomicaceae bacterium | reverse complement strand
CTTGCTCCAAAAGAAACGAAGGGAGGCCCGCCATTGAAAAAACAAGTTCAGCGATTTTTGTAAAAATGTTAAGCTTCAAAAACACGCTGCATGGACGGTAAAAACCTTCAGAATAATTATCACTTGGACATTTTCTGATAACCAAATTTAACAATAAATTATTAGAATTCAAAAAATATTAAAACTTTTTTAACCATTCTTTTTAATAGAAAAACCGTATAACATTTTCAACTTTTTCTTAGAAAGAAAGCTAATTTTAATGCCGTATAAGCAATTAAGCAAACAATTACTCGCTATCTTTTTTCTGTAAAAAAGATAGCTTCAAATAGAAATATAAATAGTTAATTTTTATCTGTCTTATCCTCGAATGTTAATTTTTTAATCATGTTAAGTAACATCCCCCCTGATAAAGCACCTAAAATGTAAATGACTAAAACAGCAAAAGCAAGAGGAATTTCAATATTCCAATTTAAAAAGCTAATTTGAACATTTGAAAAGTTTTGAATGGCGAAAACAATCACTAATCCAACTAAAACAAACAGAATAATAGACTTGAATAAACGCATCTTTTTTTTTACTAAAATAGGCATTTATATCTAACTTTCTAAATTAATTCCGATTTTTAAATGGTGACAGCTTATAAAAATAATCTAACAGGGAAAAATATTGGTATTTTTGGGGTTCATAACTCATTAATGCAACACTGATCAAAGCGTTTTTAAATACATGAAAAAAATTATTGCCATAATAGGAGCTCGACCACAATTCATCAAACATGCTCCAATTGCACTTGCTATGCAAAATGATTTTATTTTGAAAACACTGCATACAGGTCAGCATTACGATGCTAATATGAGCAAAATTTTCTTTGATGAGTTAAACATCAAAAAACCCGACTATCAATTAAACATCGGTGGTGGAACTCATGGTCAACAAACAGGTGATATGCTGAAAGCTATTGAGCCCATTCTTTTCAATGAATCTCCGGATGCTGTAATTGTTTATGGTGATACTAATTCTACACTGGCTGGCGCACTGGCAGCTGCCAAATTAAATATTCCTGTAATACACATTGAGGCAGGCCTGAGATCTTTCAACAGAAAGATGCCCGAAGAAATCAATCGTTTGCTTACGGATCAAATTTCGGGTCTTTTATTTTGTCCTAATCAAACAGCGCTAGCTCAATTGCGGGAAGAAGGAATAAAGGCAGCAGCATTTGTTACAGGAGATATCATGGCAGACTTATTAAAACTGACCTCATCACGTTTACCATTGATCACTTCTGAATTCGTTTATGCCACCATTCATAGGCCTTACAATACGGACGATCCAAAAAGATTACATCAGATTCTCGTTAACCTCAACAAGCTCCCTTGGAAAGTGAAATTCGCTGTACATCCAAGAACGCGAAAAATAATGAAAGAACATGATATAAAAGAGCATGACTTCAACAACATTACATTTGTCTCGCCATTGGGATATTTTGAAAACATTCAGCATCTTAAAAGCGCAAAAGCACTTATTACCGATAGCGGAGGCATGCAGAAAGAAGCATATTTATTAAAAACCCCTTGTACCACACTCCGTTCTGAAACAGAATGGACAGAAACGCTAACGCATGGTTGGAATCAACTGCTATTCGAACCAATAGATTTATTAAATGAAAAAGTTATAGCCCAATTAAACCTAATTGCTGAAAGTGAACCAATCCATAACGAATTATTATATGGTGACGGGCAGGCTGCCTTACAAATCAAAGCGCACATTTCTGAATTTCTTGATTAAAATTTGGCTTAGTTAACCCCGATAATTAAAGCGGAATTTCATCCGCCACAGCAAGGTATTTTCTTAAGTATTTTGTGCCGATATAAAACGGTATGGTATCTATTAAAGCTACGGCAATTTTGAAAATATACGCACTCAAAATAAAAGCTAACAATTGGGGCAGTAACGGACTTCCTGGATCTATCGGTACACCATTTGCAAAAAAATGTGTAATACTTATAACTGCAACGGAATCCACCAACTGACTTATCATTGTTGAAGCATTATTCCTCAACCAAAGTTTTTTTCCATTGGTTACCTTCTTGAAGAAATGAAAAATATGGACATCACAAAATTGGGCTGTCAAATAGGCGATCATTGAGGCGAAAGTAGCACCAAAAGCAAGACTTCTGATAGCATAAAAGGCATAATCATGCGGAGGGAGGGCAACACCTTCTTCAACAGGAATAGGCAGTTTACCATTTGCGAGCAATTCATCTGGCGCTGCTACCCAACCACCGAACCAAAGCACCAATAAAACCCATAAGTTCAATATCAAACCTACCCAGACAACTCTGTTAGCTCTTTTTCTACCGTAAATTTCAGAAATAAAATCGGTGCATAAAAAGGTAATAGGATAAGGTAAAACACCTATAGCCAGAGCAATACGAAAATCAGCATCTGGAGATAGCCCAAAAAAATGGGATAAGTCTATAAATCGACTTACCCCAAGAATATTTAACATCACTAAGGAACCTAAAAAAATTCCAGCAAGCAGTAAAAAGACAACTTCCCTCCTTCTTTGTATTTGGTCGCTAATTGAATTTTCTCTCGCTATCACGAATTAGAAACACGTATGTATAAGGAAAGTTTAAACTTCATCGTCTTCATCTATATCATCGAACTTCTCCTCATACTCCTCTTTCACCTCTTCTTTCAAGAATCCGTCATCATCATAATCATCATCCTCCTCAATAATTTCCTGCGCTTCCAACACGGTCATTCGTATCAAATAATACACTTCCTCGGTCTCAAAAGGCAATGCACTTACCGTCTTCCCTTCTTTATTTTGGAACTTCACGAGGTGCTGCTCAAATCCTTCAGGATAATTCAGTTTAATCTGTTGCTTTACCGATTCATCGATTTTGTCGTAATCTTTTACTACTCTTGGCTTACTCATGGCTTATGCGTTCAAATTTGGGGTAAAAGTATTAAAATTCTTTTGAAACAATCATCAAAGAAAAAATTTTAAAAATTTTATGCGTTTTAGATTCAAATCTATCGTAATCACATACTAAATCAGTGCCATAAGTATAGCAGTTCATTATTTTCTCTAAGGATCATATAAATCTTATCGTCTAAAATCCAAGGGTAAATAACTATTGTTTAAGTATTTTTCGCTGTGTGCGACCCTTATCGGTTTGGATGTCCAATAAATACATACCTTCCTGCAAATGTTGTATATCAAAAATAGTTTGCAGGCCGCTCCACTCTTCAACAATGGCTCCTGACAAATTAATCAATGTAACTTTTTGCAATGCTGAATCTGTATCTATTTTAAACGAATGGCTTGTTGGATTTGGATACACCCTTATGTTCGCTAAAGGTTGTTTTATTTCAGATACCGAAAGCGGATCGTTTTCCATTATCAAAATTGAATCTACATATAATTTAAACCCATTAAAAGTTTGATTAACAAAAGCAATGCGCACTGATTGAGCATTGAACTGATTAAGTGTTAATTTTCTTGTCAAACCTTCTGGCAACTCATTAGAAATAACTGCCAAAGTATCTTGAAAATCCTGTACTTCGGTCCCTGCATTTGTAGCCACCATTACACGATAGGAGTCTGGAAAAGAAGGATCGTGCGAACGCGCAAACCACTGTAACACATTACCCGTTGTGCCCAGTTGAATTTCCGGAGAAACCAACCATCTGTCTGCCCTATCTACTGGCTGAAAAAAACTCGTGCTTCCTGCAACAAAATTTCCAGCTTCAAAAGGGTCAGCTATAAACACCCAGGCATCCTCAAAATCGATTACACTTGGATGTACCGTATAACCATCGTTGTTGATGATTTCCCAATCATTGGGACGAACACCTCCATCGAACCCTTCAAAAAAAATCGTATCACCTTGCGCGAAGATAAAATTTGAACAAACAAATAAAAATAAAAATAAAAATCGGGTCATTCTTTTAATTTTAGCAATTGGGACAAAGTTAAACATTCCAATTGCAAGAAGGGTAAATATTCGTTAAATGTTGGCTAATTACAAGCAGTCTTAACACAATTAATCCTTTAGCATATTCATTAATTCATCCAATTGTGGGGATAAAACAATCTCAGTTCTTCTGTTTTTAGCTCTTCCTTCTGGCGTATTATTGGAAGCACGAGGTGAAAACTCCCCTTTTCCTGAAGCAGTTAATCGATTAGGGTCTAATTCATGCTCATCAACTAAAATACGCACCATAGCCGTTGCTCTTGCAACACTTAACTCCCAGTTATCAGGAAATCTTGAAGTACGAATGGGCACATTATCCGTATGACCTTCAACCAGTATTTCAAACTCTTCATTTTGGCTGAGTACCCTAGCTAAAACACCTAGTGCTTCTTTACCTTTTTGCTCCACATTCGCACTTCCTGACTTAAACATCAATTTATCCGACATGGACACATAGACCTTTCCATTTCTGATTTCCACAGAAAGTTCATCCGATTGAAATCCGAGAAGTGCCTCTCGTAAAATTTGATTTAGACGTCTTGCTATAGAATCCTGTTCTGAAATAATTCTTTCTAACTCTTCGATTCTTTTTTCACGCTCTGCCAAAGCCGCTTCTTTTTCTGCAATACGCTTGCGCGCCTCTTCTTCCATCAAAGCCATTCTTCTTTCCTGCTCTTTTAAGCGCTCATCATACATGTGCCCCCTCTGAAAATTATCCGAAAGCAACTTTGAATATTGCTCTTTTAGTTGAAGATGATCAGCATTCAACATGTCGTATTTCTTTTGCAGTTGATTAATGTCTGCTTTCAAACCATCAATCTGTCCATATAAATCCGTATTCACTTGCCTTAAACTATCATTTTCAACGGCAAGCACCTCATTGCGCTCAGACAACACTTCGATTTGTTCATCCTTCTCCTTTACCTCATCACAAAGTTGGTCACGCTCAGTGATTACATCCACTAATCGGTTTCCACCTTTGATGGTTTTCGGCCGAGGGTCCCCACATTTATAAACAGGTGCGCAAGCCTGCATGGTTAAACCCGTTAACGTCACAATCACAAAAGGAAATAAATACTTCTTCATACAAACTCTTTTTAATGTTGACCTCCAAACTATGATTTAAAACACATTTTTGAAAAATCAATCAAAAATACAAATTTTGTTTATCCCACACCCTAAAAAATGAATTGAACACATCAATCTAATCTCAATCGATGGATTAAGCCTTGTTCTTTGATGTGAATTATCACGCAACGCCTACCCTAACCGATTTAACCTTTAACAAATAATGCAGACGAATTAAAAGGTCAAACACTTTAGAATATTATCTTTGTTCAGCATTAAAGAATTAGCAAAAACTTGACGTGTCGGTGTTTTTTTTCAACACACACAGCAGAAATACTTAAAGTGAAAGAATTATGGAAAATCGTATCACCTCATTATTTGAGATTCAATATCCCCTCATTCAAGCAGGAATGATTTGGTGTTCAGGATGGAGACTAGCTGCGGCGGTTTCAAACAAAGGTGGCTTAGGCATCATCGGGTCAGGTTCCATGTACCCTGAGGTTTTGGAAGAACACATTCAAAAATGTAAAGCCGCAACCGATAAGCCATTTGCGGTGAACCTCCCCATGCTCTACCCCGATATTGACAAGCACATTGCGACCATCATTCGATATAAAGTACCGATTGTTTTTACCTCAGCTGGCAATCCTAAAACTTGGACGCAACACTTAAAAGACCATGGCATTAAGGTTGTCCATGTGGTATCTAGCGTAAAATTTGCTGTAAAAGCGGCTGAGGCTGGCGTTGATGCTGTAGTAGCCGAAGGTTTCGAGGCTGGTGGGCACAATGGAAGAGACGAAACGACCACTTTCTGCCTTATCCCAATGGTGAGAAAAGCAATTGATATTCCCTTAATCGCAGCTGGTGGTATTGGTACTGGTAGAGGTATGCTCGCGGCAATGAATTTAGGCGCCGATGCCGTGCAAATTGGAAGTCGTTTTGTTGCCTCTAAAGAATCTTCTGCACATGATCACTTTAAAAATGCGGTTGTTGAAGCCAAAGAAGGAGATACCATGCTTACTTTAAAAGAAATCACTCCGGTAAGACTCATTAAAAATGCATTTTATCAACAAGTTCAAGCTGCCTATGATGCTGGCAAAAAAATAGACGATCTAAAAGCATTGCTCGGTCGTGGGAGAGCAAAAAAAGGAATGTTCGAAGGTGACTTAAACGAAGGAGAGTTGGAAATTGGTCAAATATCTGGTCTGATTGATCAAATCATGCCAGCAGCGAACATAATTGACGAAATTCTCGCAGAATTTGAAACCGCCCGAGCAGAACAAAACAGTGCTAAATATATTTTTGGATGATACAAGTAGAAAAGTTTATTTTAAATAATGGTTTAACTGTGCTTTTTCATCCTGATCCAACAACCCCGTTGGCTGTGGTGAATACCTTATACAAGGTTGGTGCAAAAAATGAAGACCCGAACAGAACAGGATTTGCTCATCTATTTGAACATTTAATGTTTGGCGGCTCTAAGCATATAGCTGACTTTGATAAACCACTGCAAAATGCGGGTGGACAAAGTAACGCATTCACCAGTAATGATTTAACCAACTACTACAATGTGCTACCCAAAGAAAATATTGATACTGCACTTTGGCTAGAAAGCGACAGAATGTTATCACTAGCCTTTACCCCAAAAAGCTTAGAGGTGCAAAGACAGGTAGTCATTGAAGAGTTTAGGCAGCGTTATTTAAACCAACCTTATGGGGATGTTTGGCTGGAACTTAGACCTATGGCTTATGAAGTACACCCCTATCAGTGGGCTACCATTGGTAAAAATATCGAGCAAATAGAAACAGCCACCTTACAGGAGGTAAAAGATTTCTTCCACGACTATTATACACCAGAAAATGCGATTTTATGCATTGCTGGGAATTTCTCCTTGGAAACAATCAAAGAAAAGGTAACGCATTGGTTTGGAGACACCTCGAAAAGAAAAACCAAAAAACCTCAATATGCACAAGAACCTGAACAAACAGCATTTCGCTCAAAAACAATAGTGCGTGATGTGCCCAATGACGCGTTTTACTATGCTTTTAAAATGCCCGGTAAAATGGAAGACGGGTTTCCTGTTGCTGATTTAATCAGCGATATACTCGGAAGGGGTAAATCTTCAAGACTTTATCAAACGCTTTTGAAAGACCTTCAACTTGTTTCAGAAATCAGTGCCTATGTATTAGGCTCTCATGACGAAGGTTTGCTTATTATTTCTGGTCAAGTAAGGGAAAGTAGCGCCTTGGAGAATATAGATACTGCTATTTGGCAATTGATTCAAGATTTTGAAAAAAATCCTATTACAATGGATGAATTGGTGAAAACCAAAAACAAATACAAAACGACAAAGGTATTTTCTGATGTCAGCGCATTAAGTAAGGCGATGTTGCTTTGCGAATACGAAATGCTCGGAGACGCAAATTTAGCTAACGAGGAAATCGCACGCTATGATAATGTAAGTTTAAATGATGTTCAAAACATGTTGCCCCGTTTACTGCAAAAAGCAAAATGCAGCAGACTTTGGATAAAAGCACAAAAAGATTAAAATGATAGACAGAAAAGTTCCACCGATATTGCATGAATCACCCCAAATAGGGTGGATTCAACCAGAAGAAATTGCAGTTAATCCCCTAACACCAAGCTTTTGGATGACACAAGGCTGTAACGAAGCTTTCAAATTGGATTTAGAATTGCAATATGGCTTCATTCACGATGACGTGCTCGTTGCTAAAACTGCTGTCGGCCTATTGCTGGCTGGAACCAAAAACAAAACAGCAGCTGAAATACATAACGCCATAGACCTATTAGGTGGATTTACAGCCTTGGAAGTAGGTGCAGAATCTGCAACGCTTTCCCTGTATGGAATGGTGGAACATTTTGACCAACTCACCGCGACCTGGATTGATGCCATTATAAATGCCGTTTACCCAGAAAAAGAGCTAACGGATTACCTGCAAACAAAAAAACAGAAGTTCCAAGTCAATGCGCAAAAAGTAGCCACTTTAGCTAGACGTAAATTCTTAACTTCCATTTATGCCGGAACCCCGTTTGAAAGGGTAACCACTTTAAAAGATTTTGAAACGGTGACGCAGGAAAAAGTGATTCGCTTTCATAAAAACAATATCCTAAAGAGTCTCCGATTGGTAAGTGCCATTGGTGCTATTTCTGATCAACAAAAAAAACATTTCTTACAATGCGTACAGCCATTAGCTCGATTAGAAAAAGTAGCTGCCGTAACCGATTTCCCTGAAACGCAAGCTGCCCGCTACCACGAAGTAAAGGAGGGTGCTGTTCAATCGGCTTTACGCATTGGTCGAACGCTATTTAACCGAAATCATCCCGATTACCCAAAATTTCAATTCCTGAACACTATTCTAGGTGGTTACTTTGGCAGTAGGTTGATGACTGTTCTTCGCGAGGAAAAAGGGTTCACTTATGGCGTTGGAAGTGGTGTGGCACAAAGTATAAAAAGTGGTTATTTCTTTATTGCTACGGAAGTGGGTACTGCACACCAAGATGCGGCCATCGATGTTATTTTTCAAGAAATTGAAAAGCTTCAAACGACTTTATGTGCTCATGAAGAAATAGCTATGGTGCGCAATTACAATGTCGGGCAACTGTTGCAAGGGTCTGATGGACCATTCGCCATGATGGACAGGTTCCTTTCTGTCTATCGCTTTGGACTGGATTTTAGTTATTACGACCAACTCTTAACGACTTGGCAAGAAATTCAAGCTGTGGATATCCAACAAATGGCTAAAAAATACTTGTCATCTGAAAACTTAGTCGTTGTGAGTGCTGGAAGCTGAATCAGGCACCTCTTGAGGTTGCGCTTTTTGGTTTTCAGTGCTTATGGCTACAATCAGTGTGGTCTTGTCTCGATAGGAAAGACCAATGTACCACAAGGCCATGACTGGTCCTAAAAACAAAAGAATAAAAGCGCCTAAAAACCAGAACCCGTAAACAAAGTCTGGAAAACTAAAAAATGGGGTCAAAAAAATGGGTAGTCCAACAATGACAAGCACTGCTAGTAATTTACCATAATTCACACCAATTCTGGATGTTTTTAAACGTCTCTTCAGGTGCACTAGAAAGCTCAACAACTGCCATCCTCCGAGCACAAAATAGATTCCAATGAAAAAATAAAAACTATCTACAGGAAAAGATAAGGTCAAAAAAGACCCGATAATTATCAGCCACTGCATAGCGATATCGAACTTCAGTAGTGTAAGCGTTTTTTGTCGATTTGTTATTAAACTTACCATCATATTGTGTATTAGATTATGCCTCTTTTATTTAAATAAGCGCAATAGCTTATTGTAAAACCAGTTTTCATCAGACCTACTGAATTGATCTACCAAGCGATCTACCTTGTTTGAAAAACGATGAATGTCTGCTGTAACTTTTGTAAAGGATTGTGCCGCATCAGAAGTGCCCAAATCCGCATTGGACAACTCTGCCATTAAAGTCACCACAGGCTCAATTTCCCTTTTCCTCCGCTCTCGTGCAATGGCCCTGGCTAACTTAGCGATGTCCTTTTCTGCATAGAAAAACTCCATCCGTTGACCGGGTTTATGTTTTTTATATACGAGTCCCCAATCCAACAAAGCTCGCACATTCATATTCACATTCCCCCGAGAAACTTGCAATTGCTCCATCATGTCCTCTGCCGACAACTCTTCAGGTGCAATCAACAATAAGGCATGAATCTGTGCCATCGTTTTGTTAATCCCCCAACTGGCGCCCATTTGCGACCAAGTTTGAATAAACTTTTCTTGTGCTGCTTCTAATTCCATACTGCAAATATACAAAACTTTTTAAAGTTTCAATATTTTTTGAAAGTTTTGAAATATTTTTTTTTCAATTGTAAGCCATTAGTGAGTCCCGACTGGTATTTTATACATATTGCACTATTTACAACATTATGCTTAACAATTGAAGTGCTTGACCTCAAAGCATAAAAACAGATGGGAAGCCTTTATTTGTTGTGGTCTCTTCAGTTGGTGCAGGTGCTCATGAAACATTTAAGGAAGAAATAATTACACAAAAAAAAAGACGAGTTGCCCCGCCTTAAATGTGTTCACAACGGAATAATCCTTATTGTGAATTGCTTTCGTTCAGACAAATATAAATAATACATTGGGAAAAAAAAATTTAATGCGATTTTTTTTAAAACATAAATACCTTACGTTCTGCAACGCTATTTTTACCTTCATAATTAAAAAATTTATTATCTTGTTGGCTCGTTAGCTCACCTCCAGCACCTAAATCTGAGAGTTACGCTAAAGACTTAACACACAACTTAAATGTAATGCAATGAAAAAGGTATTAGGATTAGACTTGGGGACAAATAGTATTGGATGGGCACTGGTTGCTCAAGATTTTGAAAATAAAAAAGGAGAAATTCTTGGATTGGGTAGTAGAATTATTCCGATGTCACAAGATATACTAGGAAAATTTGACGCTGGTCAATCGCATTCTCAAACCGCTGAAAGGACAAATTATAGAGGAGTAAGAAGGCTTTATCAACGAGATAATTTAAGAAGAGAAAGATTACACAGAGTTTTGCAAATACTTAGTTTTTTACCTGAGCATTATTCTAATGAAATTGATTTTGAGAAGAAAAAAGGTCAATTTTTTAAAAACAAAGAACCTAAAATCACTTATTTTAAAAATGAAAAAGGGCACTACGAGTTTCTTTTCAAAGATTCTTTCAACGAAATGGTTGAGGAATTTAAAAAAGCACAGCCAGATTTGTTCTACATCAAATCAAATGGACAAGAAACTAAAATCCCTTACGATTGGACCATTTATTATCTGAGG
>JAFIEX010000094.1 GCA_020832365.1 Crocinitomicaceae bacterium | reverse complement strand
TATTAAATTTGCACCCCGTTTAGACGAGATGGGTTTTAAATTTGAATTGAAATAGAGAAGTTAAAATACTTCGGGGTGTAGCGTAGCCCGGTCATCGCGCCTGCTTTGGGAGCAGGAGGTCGCAGGTTCGAATCCTGCCACCCCGACATGGGGATGAATCACTTCATCCCCCTTTTTATTTATGGTCCGCTAGCTCAGCTGGATAGAGCAACTGCCTTCTAAGCAGTAGGTCTCAGGTTCGAATCCTGAGCGGATCACATCGAAAATCCAAGCCTGTACTCCAAAAGTTCAGGCTTTTTTTATTGAATTCAATATTTGAAAAAAAATTGAAATCACAGTCTCAGTGTATCAAATAAATCAGAGTCGGAAATAATTTTCTTTTAGAAATGCAATCTAGCTCACAACTCAATTTTAAACAGCCTTGCCCATTCCAAAAGAATCATTTTCTAAAATTCTCTGAATCGCTTTAAGGTTTAGAGCGATTAGCGGCCATCTTTCGAAATCGTTTTCAATCAGTAACTTAATTTTTCTTCGGTTCTTTTTAACGGCGTCTGAAATTGCTGATGGAGTTATAGGTGGTTCCATGTGAGCTGAGATATTTTTAGAATTTATGGATATCCCTAGCGCTTCGCATTTTCTTGCACTTGTTTCATATCGATCCAATAACTCTGAAGTTTTATCTTGAACTTTTGATTTCATGTTAATTGCATTGTTTTTATCTGCAATTACTCGCTTACGATTCAAGTCAATTAACCCTTCGTCAATGAGGATTTCATTAGTTTGACTGCCTATTAAATGGAGCACTGCCCGAGTAACTCGTCTGATTTCATGATTAATTGTGTCAATATCCCAACCCGACTTAGCTATTTTCTCTAATGTTGATTGAGAGAGGTTTACTGCATGCGTGCATCCTATCTCCTGTTCAATAGATTTTGTTAATTGAGTACAATGCGCGCTTAATGAGTGAACATACTGTGCACGTGTCCAGGCTAACTTCTCACGCTCATTATTTAAATCTTTTTGTTGCTGCTGAAAAATCTTTTGCATATCAAAGAGCAGTTGACTTTCTTCTAAACAACGCTGCCATTCTGCTTGCAAAATAGGAAGATAAGTCATTTGAATAAAATACTTTTCTCTTGCTGTTAAAGCATTAAATAACACGTCATTGTTGTGCATACTGATTGACTCAGGGAAAAACAGCACCAAAAAATCCTTCTTGCCATCAATTGGAGAATTGAAAAAAATCATCCAATTACGCATGGCTTGTTCATCTGAAAAATTACTTTGTTGCAAAGTCCCATGGCCATTTAATTGTTCCAAGTTGAAATTTACTATCCATTCATCTGTTTTGGATGAACTTCTTAACCTCTCCAAGGTAGGTTTGTGCTTTTCAGGTACATTTAGTTGCTCATGGTCAAGTTTGAGTTTTAGCCCTTTTTCTGATTTCCAGCAGCCTTGCACACCTGAAACTATTGGGAATAAATCAGTGATTCTACCGAGTAGGTGTTCCATAGGGTGATATGTGCCTGCGAGAAAATTCAATACCTTAATTAAGATTCAAAAAACTGCTTAACTTAACTTTACTTAATTTACAAATATAATGCTTAATTAATAGGTTGTACTTAATTTCTAAAAAGAAAGTTTCAATTTATAGGAACTTTGTATTCATCAATGATTCAGACATGTTAATAGAGTTAAGTAGAGAAGATAGAATAATAATTGAGGACCTTAAAACAGAAATAATTAAGTTGTCAAACAGGGCTTTGAGCTTAATAATGGGAATAGCAACCATTATTATTGAGGGAATGTTACGATATATTTCAAGTTTGTCAGAGTTCTCCATTACCAACATTAAGGAAAAGGGGTTTATGAATATTCTAACAGATAGAGCCTTAAGGTTTTTCAAATTCTCAATTCAAGAGGAGGGGAGGGCTATATGCAATAAAATTAAAGGTATTCAAAAAAGAAAAATTATAAAAAATAACCCTACTAAATCTAGTGGCTTAACATCGAACAAGATATTATCAAAGCGAATTCGATTATTGATTAAAATTTGCTGCTTTCCGTTTTATTTATTGATATTATCCATTCAAATACTTTACATCAATAATGATACTAATGTAAAAAATAGATATAAATCATAAATTTATATTTACCAATATACTATCCTAAGTTTGATAAAGTAAAAGTACCAATTTGAATTCATTTTTGTAAAAAAAATGAAAAAATGAAACTTTTAATAACAAGCGGCGTAAACGAAGCCAAACATTAGAAAATTAAAAGTCATGATAGAACAACAAATTCAAATGGCAAAGCGCAAGTTGGCAGAACATTCAGCAAAAGGTATGGCAAGTGAGTTATCCATATTTGAGGTAGCCCAACTAATGGATAGAATTCATGGACTAAGCGATGACCAAAAAATTCTTAAAAATAATGATATATTTTTCAACCCAATCGTCCTTAATTAAGGTTTTTTAATAATAGTTTAGGTTTTAGCGCACTGTTTATGCAGTGCGCTTTTTTGTTTAAGGTTTTATTTATTAGGACAAGACCCGCAATACTTTCCTTTCTTTTTATATTTCTTGCAACACTTCTTTTTTTTGTCATGAGACACGATATCTGAACAAGTTGCGAAGCAGGCACATCCGATGTTGCCAAAAAAATCTTCCAAATTTTTATTATACTGCATTTATTTAGACTTAATATAAACAAAGGTAATTATTTTTCTTATTCGTCAAAAAAAAAACTTTTTTTTGGTAGTTAAATTATTTAAATTATATTTGCAGCGTCTTTGGAATTTTCCAATGATTTATAAAGAATGAGGTGAGAGACTGGCTCTGTGACCCTCTGGCAACCAACTTTAAGTCTCGACTTGTCGAGATTGGAAAACCGGTGCCAATTCCAGATTCCGAACCAACGGAAGAATATAAATTAAGTAAAATGGAAAAATTAAATAAACAATTTATCATCGTCTTATCGTCCGTTCTAGGACATAAATCTTCTTTTCGCAAAAATCAATTAGCAACACGAATACCTTTTTCGTGCTGTTGTTGTTGCTGTTGGTAAACTTTGCGAAAAATTCGTAATGACTAATCGGAAAGGGCCCTTTCGATTGGTTATTTATCATTTATAAATTCCTAATTAGATTAAATTAAAACAAAAAATCATGTCTGAAAGAAAATTGAAATTTGAAACGTTGCAGCTGCATGCTGGACAAGAAGTTGACCCAACTACTGGATCAAGAGCAGTTCCTATTTATCAAACAACTTCTTATGTTTTTAAAGACTCTGAACATGCTGCCAATCTGTTTGGCTTGAAAGAGTTTGGTAACATCTATACTCGAATTATGAACCCAACAACAGATGTTTTTGAAAAACGTATTGCAGCTTTAGAGGGTGGAGTTGCCGCAGTGGCCGTTGGCTCTGGTCAGGCAGCACAGTTTTTAGCACTCAATAATATTTTACAAAGTGGAGATAATTTTGTGAGTGCATCTCATCTTTATGGTGGTACATACAATCAATTCAAGGTAGCATTTAAACGTTTAGGGATTGAGGTACGTTTTACTGATGGTATAGCCCCATCATCTTTTGAAAGCAACATAGATGAAAATACCAAAGCCATTTATTTAGAGGCTATTGGAAACCCAGAGTTTAGCGTAGCTGATTTTGAAGCCATTGCCAAAGTTGCCAAAAAACATGATCTTCCTTTAATTGTGGATAATACTTTTGGAGCTGCTGGATATGTCTTTCAACCCATAAAACACGGCGCAGATGTTGTTGTTGCTTCAGCAACTAAATGGATAGGTGGTCATGGAACAAGTATTGGTGGCATCGTTGTGGATGCAGGAACATACAATTGGGGAAATGGTAAATTCCCTCAATTTTCAGAACCTTCTGAAGGTTACCATGGCCTTAATTTTTGGGAAGTTTTTGGAACAAATGGTCCATTTGGAAACATCGCTTTCGCTATACGACTAAGGGTTGAAGGATTAAGAGATTTTGGTCCAGCACTATCACCTTTTAACGCTTTCCAGTTATTACAAGGAGTAGAGACATTATCCTTGAGAATGGATAGAATAAATGAAAATACATTAAAAATTGCTCAATGGCTTGAAAATCATGAAGATGTAGCTTATGTAAATTATCCAGGTTTAGCCTCTTCAATTTACCACGAAAATGCTAAAAAGTATTTAAATAACGGTTTTGGAGGCGTACTTTCTTTCCAATTAAAAGGAGGGGCAGAACAAGCAAATAAAGTGATTAATCAGCTGGAACTAATTTCTCATTTAGCCAACGTAGGAGATGCAAAAACGGTTATTATTCATCCTGCATCCACCACGCATGAACAGTTGACAGCTGAAGAACAAGCTGCTTCTGGAGTTTATCCAGGATTATTGAGGCTTTCAGTAGGTATCGAGCACATAGATGATTTATTGCATGACTTATCAGAAGCTATAAAAAAATCAGCTTTACAATTAGTATAAAAGTAATGAAACAAATCAAATTTGAAATTCCTTTTTACACTGAATCAGGTGAGGTAATCAACGACTTAGTCGTTGGTTACCATACTTTTGGAACGCTCAACGAAAACCAATCCAATGTAATCTGGGTTTGTCATGCTTTAACAGCAAACAGTGATGTTTCAGATTGGTGGGCTGGTGCTTTTGGTGCAGGCTTACCATTGGATCCTGAAAAATATTTTATAGTTTGCGCTAATGTAATTGGTTCTTGTTATGGCTCTACAGGACCTTTAAGTATAAAATCAGACAATGTTGCTTATTACCATGATTATCCGAATGTTACAACAAGAGACATGGTCAACGCGCATCGTTTGTTAGCAGAAAAACTTGAGATTAAGCGCATCAAATGCATTATAGGTGCATCCTTAGGAGGGCAACAAGTATTAGAATGGAATGCGTTAGAACCTCAAAGATTTGAGCAAGCAGTATTTATAGCAACGAATGCCCAACATTCTGCTATCGGTCAAGCATGGAATGAAACGCAGCGGATGGCTATTTATAACGATGTGACCTTTTCGACTAAATCTGAGAACGCAGGAAAGAGTGGCTTAGCAACTGCGCGGGCTATTGCAATGATTAGCTATCGATCTTATGCTGGTTATGCGCTAACACAAACAGACACACACCAAGATAAGTTAACTGATTTTAAAGCAGCAAGCTACCAAAGATACCAAGGTCAAAAATTGGCTAACCGCTTCAATGCTTTCAGTTATGTAACCCTTTCCAAAGCAATGGATAGTCATAATTTGGGGAGAGGGCGCGGAGAAATTATTAACGTATTAAATACATTTAAAGCCAGATCATTAGTTGTTGCTGTTTCAAGTGATACTTTATTTCCTCCTTCTGAGCAACAATTTTTAGCGAGGCATATTCCTAATGCCAGTTATCAAGAAATACATTCTGATTTTGGTCATGATGGTTTCTTGGTAGAATTTGAACAGTTAAATAATATTTTAAACCAATTTCTTTCTAATCGAAAAGGAGGAATACCATTAACAACATTTAAACAGAAACAAAATGCGTAAAAAATTAAAAATAGGATTATTTGGTTTTGGCTGTGTAGGTCAAGGACTTTATGAAGTATTAAACCAATCACAGCTATTAGATGCCAAAATCGAAAAAATAGTTGTAAAAACAAAGGGGAAAAAGCGAGCAATAGCTGAAGAGAATTTCAGTTATATCGCTGATGACATTTTAGAAGACCCAACTATCAACTGTGTGGTTGAATTAATAGATGATGCCAATGCAGCTTTAGATATTGTGCTGAAAGCATTTAAAAAGGGAAAACATGTTGTGTCTGCCAATAAAAAACTTATTGCTGAAAATTTGGATTTGTTGATTCAAGCAGCCAAAGATGCAGGTGTGTCCTTTGTATATGAAGCTGCAGTTTGCGGAAGTATTCCAATCATCAGAAATATTGAAGAATATTACAATAACGACGCGCTTTCTGGTTTGGAAGGAATTTGCAATGGAACAACAAATTATATCTTGACTAAAACAGGTGAAGGAAAAAGTTATGACCAAGCCTTATCTGAAGCGCAAGAACTTGGTTTCGCTGAATCCGATCCAACTCTTGATGTAGATGGTTTCGATGCTAAGTACAAATTGCAAATCTTGTTGAAACATGCTTTTGGTATCACCACCGCTCCAAAAGATGTATTCAATTATGGCATTCGTCATATTAAGATTAATGATTCGAATTACGCAAAAGAAAAAGGTTATCGAATTAAGCTTTTTTCGAAAGCACACAGAATTGGCCCAAATCAAATAGCTGGTTTTGTAGCCCCTCATATGATTTATTCTAATCATCAAGCATACCATGTTGAGAATGAGTTCAACGCTGTAGTGGTTGAGGCGTTATTTTCGGATCAACAGCTTTTCGTTGGAAAAGGAGCAGGAAGTTATCCAACAGCTAGTGCTGTGTTATCAGATATTAGTGCCTTAACATTTGATTACCAATATGAATACAAAAAATCAAAAGTTGCTGAGCTACCTGCTTTTACTAATAACTTTAAAGTTAAAGTTTATGTTGGATCTACTAACCGTTCATTAATCAGAGTTTTTCCTTTCATTCAAAGAGATGAAA
Source organism: Crocinitomicaceae bacterium (assembly GCA_020832365.1). Taxonomy (GTDB): domain Bacteria; phylum Bacteroidota; class Bacteroidia; order Flavobacteriales_D; family Crocinitomicaceae; genus JAFIEX01. The sequence continues at coordinate 4,294 of JAFIEX010000094.1, read as the reverse complement.
TATTTCAGAGTGAAAGTTACAACTATGCTACAGGATGGGTAGATTTTGGTCAAATCAGAAAATACAATTTCAACCAAGAGGAGTCTTTGTTCTTAGCTATTTTACCAGAACCAATAGTTACACTCTGTAAAGACGAAAGCGACAGCGTTTCCAGTGAAGAGTTTGAAACATTGCTGGAAGAATGATTAAAAACGTTAAACACCACATCTTTTACTGATTTGATAATTAGTTTTAATAAATTTATAGTGGTAAAAAATAAAAAATGGATTTGATATTAAAGAAGGACAACAGTGCATTTGGGATGGAATTGCACAATGAAAGAGGAGCACATGTTCACGTGAATGCATCGCCAGAAATAGGGGGAGAGGCAAAGGGCTTTCGACCAATGGAGCTGCTTGCAGGTTCTTTATCGGCGTGCAGTAGCATTGATGTTTTAAACATCTTATATAAACAAAAGTTAAAGCCTTCTTTTTTTGAAGTCCATACCATTGCAAAACGCAGGGATGGAGAGGTCCCTGCAATTTTTGAAAATATTCATTTAGAATTTCGTGTTTCTGACGATATTCCAGAGGACAAAGTTGCAAGAGCCATTCAGTTAAGCGTAGAAAAGTATTGTTCTGTTTCTAAAATTTTAGCACCTACATGCCAAATTACAACCAAAATAAAAATCATTCCAGTGCTATGAGAAAAGCAACGCAAGCGATTAGAACACAAGCCAAGAGATCTGAATTTCAAGAACACGCTGTGCCACTATATCTTACCAGTAGCTACGTTTTTGAAGACGCGGAGGAAATGCGTGCCAAGTTTGCTAATGAAATAGAAGGTCCAATTTATTCAAGGTATTCTAACCCAAACGTTTCAGAGTTTATCGATAAACTTGCACTCCTTGAGGAGGCTGAAAGTGGATGGGCTACCGCTTCTGGAATGTCTGCTGTTTTTACAACTTTTGCTGGATTGTTAAACGCTGGTGAACACATTGTTGCATGTAAATCAGTGTTTGGCAGCACGCATAAACTTTTTACAGAAATTTTACCTAAATGGCATATTAGTCATACTTATGTGCCTTACAACGATTACGAGGGTTTTGAAAAAGCAATTCAAAATAACACGAAACTACTTTATATTGAAACTCCTTCAAATCCAGGATTGGATATTTTAGATTTAGAGAAACTTGCGGCAATTTGTAAGCGACATGAAATACTTTTTGTTGTGGATAATTGCTTTGCTACACCCATTATTCAGCAACCAATTCGATTTGGTGCGGATATCGTAATTCATTCAGCTACCAAATACATCGACGGACAGGGAAGAACATTGGGTGGAGCTATTCTTGGAAGGTCAGAAATCATAGCAAAAATTGCCGAATTCGCGCGTCATTCAGGACCTTGTATAAGCCCTTTTAATGCTTGGGTACTTTCCAAATCTATTGAAACTTTAGCCATGCGGATGGAATACCATAGCAATAATGCGCTCTTCATTGCGCAACAGCTTAAAAATCACTCCGCCACTAAAAATGTAAAACACCCATTTTTGAATTGTCATCCAGAATTCGAATTGGCTCAAAAGCAAATGCGCATGGGTGGAGGTATAGTAACTTTTGAAGTCAACGGTGGTTTAGCTGCAGGAAAGCAATTCTTGGATAACTTAAAATTATTTTCTTTAAGTGCCAATCTAGGAGATACAAGGTCCATTGCTACACACCCGGCAAGTACTACACATGCAAAGCTTCAGCCTGAAGAAAGAGCAAGTGTAGGAATTAGTGATGGATTAATTCGACTATCAATAGGATTAGAGGACAAACTGGATATTTGGGAGGATATTTTGCAAGCTTTGGATATGCTGCCGGATAGCTACTAGGTGTTGTACTTGAAACGATGAGAATTAAAGAAATAATGACTTTTTAAAATATTGAATCCAATTTACTAAATTCAAGCCTTTAACAGGATTAGTTATATTTCACTAAACTTCGTACAGCAACTTTTTTTACAAATAGCAAGTACAATAAAAGATAAGCTAGCAATACGACAACGAAACTTTGATAAGTCCAATTCGTTGAGAGCTGAATGCCCCCTTCTAAAAGCAATCGATCTACAAAGAATTTAATTAACGAAAAACTCAAGATTGAAGCAATTAAAATAATGGAAAACAGGCTAAAGAAATAGCCATTTATTACCCCTTGTATCTTTTTAGGAGCATAGCCGATTAATAAGAGTTTGTGAATGTTTTCCTTATTGTTGGCTAAAATTAATTGCCCGTATTGAACGATTACCAAGGCAGCAAGTAGTAAGATGATTAAACTAATTCCAATAATAACAGCAAACAAGATAGTTGCAATGCTTTTTAATTTTCCAATAATCATTGAGGATTTTTTTGATTCCATGCCATTTTCTTGCAAATAGTTTTCAAAAATACCAAACTGCCCATCCTTTACCTGCACCATTAATTGTGTAGTCTTTGATGGAATAGCTGTTGGAAAGTTTTCATTGGCATATTCCATAAAAGATGTCGGTACTAAAATAGAGGAAAGTTCTGCTGTAAAGCCCAAAATACGCACTTTATGCCATTCTTTTTTAGCTGAATTGTAGATGGTAAATTTAAAATCAATGGATTTTGCTAAGTCGTCTGACACTTGTGGAATTCCTTTTGCACTAGCGAAAGTGTTCAACATCACTAAGAATTCACGTGGTAAAATAATCGGAACAAAAGTATCTCCATTTTTCCAACCCCAATTTTCTAAAGGAACATCTAAAAATTCAGTTGCAACAGCCTGAACGAAGACATCTGATCGGAAATAAGGCACTGCCTCACTATCTGTTTGCAAGGAAACTCCAAAGCTATTATTGACGATAGGAGCTACTTTTTCAATAAATGGAAGGCTTTCAAGGTGTAATATTTCCCCATCTGAGAAGTCCGATTTTCCTATGCCTAGAGTACTTTTATTTGAAACAGCTTTTTGGATAATTAATGTATTGCTACCAATGATTTCATTGGCTTTACCAAAATCTCCAACACGCACCATATAGTGCATGGCTAACATTAAAAAGCAAAAACCTATCAATGCCCCAAAAAAAGCCACAATTAATTGGCTACGGTCCTGAAATTGAAATAAAATTTTCTTGAGCATAACTATAAGTTTAAGTAGTTTTGATAGTCGATGTCATGATGACTACCAAGTGAAGTAATCAAGAAACCTGCCTTTTGACGTTCAGAATGCTCAATAATTAGGTTTAGGCATAATTTAGCGTTCTCTTCATCCAGGTGACTAAAAGGCTCGTCCATAATTAAGATTTCGAAAGGCTGACACAACGCTCTTAAAATGGCAATCCGCTGCTGTTGACCCATTGAAAGTAAGTCAACTTTTGTCTTCCATTTTTCTTCGAGACCAACTTGCGCTAACATATCTCGAATATCTTCTTCTTTTAAATGTTCTGTTAAATCGTTTTTTAACTTCAGGTTTTCTTCTACCGTTAAATCTCCGAATAAACGTAAATCCTGGAAAACATAACTGATTTTATCTTTTCGTAAGTCTGTCCAATCATTTAGGGAATAGGATAGGAGAGAGGTGCCGTTAATAAGCACTTCCCCAGAAAAGTCTTTTCTCAAACCGGCCAATAGATGTGTAAACGTTGTTTTTCCTTTGCCACTGCTCGCATTTAACAACGTTTTTTCAGTGCTTTTAATGATAAAATCAGACTGCCAAATACTTTCCTCACTAAAAGCTAAATGCGCAAGTGGCAAAGGGACAACTTTTCTAAATGCTATTTCCATATTATTCTCGCTCGCTGCAAAGTTTGATTTGCTAAGTTAACAACTTACCAATTACAATAACTATTCCAAACCTGACTATCTTCAAAAGTTGTTACTAGTAACTTTGCAGCAGTTGTAATTAATATCTTTTAATTACAAATGTAATCATCGAAACTGTTTATTGCTCCACAGTTGTAAACACAATTAAATTCTAGTATTTCTATTTGTGAATTATATTTGTTTATATTTGTAATATTATTTTCAATTATGAGTATTCAAAATAGGATAAAGATCATTATGCAGATGCATAACTTAAACGCCTCTGCCTTTGCAGACAAAATAGGTGTTCAGCGTTCAAGTTTGTCACATATCTTATCAGGAAGAAATAATCCAAGTTTGGATTTTCTAGAAAAAACATTGCAGCATTTCCCTAGAGTTGATGGGGATTGGCTAATTACCGGTCAACAAAAAAAAGAAAAAAGAATTCGGCGAAGAAAAGTTGTAACATCTCCAGATCAAAGTGAGACGAATTCAGAACCAAAAGAAG
>JAFIEX010000093.1 GCA_020832365.1 Crocinitomicaceae bacterium | reverse complement strand
CCGTCTTTGATATCGAGACAAGGGATGATTCGTTTGCTTAACATTTGTTTATTTTATTATCGTTATTCTTTTTGTCGTTCTAAAAATAGGTTTAGGCAAGGGGTTGTCTCTGAGGTTAAAACTTGAAAAGACCTTCATCTGATATTCATAGGTTTCGTCACGCACAATACCCTGATTGAGCCCTTTAATTAATTTACTTTGAGCCATTAGCGAGCCCTTTATAAAACATGTAAACAATTGACATACAAAAGTAAAACTATCGTTTCTTAGTTTATCTTGCGATATTTGAGCCCTTTGTGTGTCCAATACTTATTCCTTAATTGAGCCCTTACTGAGCCCTTTAAACACATAAAAAGTTCCAACACCTGTTGAGCCTATTTTATCGATCCATTCGGCTTCTAGTTCTCCTAAATACCTCGTGGAAGTGGCTTTGCTTACGTTACAAATCGTTTGCACCTCCGAATTTGATATACTTCCATTTTCCTGAATATGCAGAATAATTTTTCTTAATTCTTCTTTTAAACCAGATTCTTTGAGTCCTTTGTCTGTGTGCTTAATGAGCTCAACTTGAAAGTCGGGAGGAAGGTTTAAAAAGATGGGCGGTGCTATTTTATGAGTCTTACAAGCATTTATCATTTTTATAGTTCCCCTGCCCCAAGACTCAATATAACCAGCTCTGAAAAAGGTATTGGCTATATCAGGATTATGTGGTTTAGAAGGGTGTTTTTGCGTTAACTTTTCCACTGTCCAGTTTTCAGGCAATTGTCCTTCATTCCAAAAAATCATTTTGTGAGGATAAACACTTATTTGAATAGGAATGCCACTGCTATAATCTTTATGGACAATAGCATTATAGAGTGCTTCTCTAATAGCTTCTTCAGGGAAATTGAGCGTTTCTTCTCTGCTACCATTATGGTAAGAAATGATTGCCTGTGAATATTTTGTCTTCAGTAAATCCAAGGCTTTTTCTGCTTGTTCAAGTAGATTACCTTTAACTTCATCTTGAAACTTTAACGCATCATCAGATTCAAAAAAGCCGATTTTTATATTCGCTCCAGTAATATATTTTTCTGGATTCGGATGAAAGAGAAGAACAGCTGCTCGCTTAATCATTTTATGATCTTCCAAATACAGTTGCAAACTTTCCAGTAATTCTTGTTTGGTACCTTCTAAATCTTCTGGCTCTAATCGTTTGCTTTTTGAGGCTTTCTTTCGAAAAAAATCAAAAGTGTCATTCTTTAAATCATCCGCAGTCACATTTGGAATTGGAACACCATCCCATTTTTTTCCTTGGCGCTGTAAAAGAAATTTTGCTAAAGCTACACCTTTTAATTCCTGTAAAGTGCTTCCGCTCCTGTAATAATATTTTCCTCTTAAACTGATTGGGAAGGGGTAGGGCTCCACCACAATTTCTATATAGTCGCCTCCTTTTGTTCTATGGAAGTTTACATCCACCATCAACCCTAGAAGGTCTCTTATTTGGTTAGGTAAGTCTTCCATGAGTTTTTTGGCATTGGACAAAGATTTAATCTGCCCTTTATCGTCAATCCCAATAAATAAGTTTCCTCCCTGTGCATTTGCAAAACCACAAACCCACTTCAGGTAGTCATCGTGCCAACTTTGTTTGTACTCTATATTTTGTTGTTCGGACATTATTAGTTACTTCATAATTAAAATTAATTCAATAATTGCTGCGATTGTTATTTGAAGAATTTGTTTTCACTCGACTACTTAAAGTGGCAAAGCTTGAAGAATGTCATGATTTTATTCTTTTAATTCGTTTATTCCCTTTTGCAGTATTGATTGATGCAACAATAATCGAGAGAATTTCATTTCCTTCTTTTCTTAATCCTTTTAACATATTCAAAATACTTACTGCATACTTTTTTGTTCTAACTTTTAATTCAGTTGAAGTCATTTTACTTTTGATTTACGATTTTAGATTGATGATTGAATTTACTGAAAAACAATCTAAAATCTTCAATCAACCAATCAAAAAATTTTAAAATCAACTAAATCTTTCCAATTCCTTCAACGTAATCCTTCCTTCGTAAATGGCTTTTCCGACGATAGCGCCGTAGAGTCCTTTTTCTTGCAATTGGTCCAGTTCTTCGAGGGAAGTCACACCGCCACTAGCGATTAATTTCAGGTTTGGAAACTCATTCAATAAATCTTGATACAACTCAATAGATGAACCTGCCAACATACCATCTTTTGAAATATCAGTGCAAATGGATGATTGTATGCCCATGTTGAGGTAACGCTCCAAAAAAGCAGTGATTTCCAAATCGCTTTCTTCCAACCAACCGTTTATGGCGATTTTCCGATTGCGCACATCAGCTCCCAAAATAATGCGTTCTCCTCCGTATTCAGCGATCCATCGCTTCACTATCTCTGGCGACTTTACCGCGATACTTCCAGCAGTAACTTGTTTCGCACCTGCATCAAAAACACCGCGTATATCGTCGTCTGATTTGACACCTCCACCAAAGTCGATGTGCAGATTTGTTTTGGAAGCAATGGTCTCCAACACTTTCCAATTCACCACTTTGGAGGACTTCGCACCGTCCAAATCGACCAAATGCAAGTGTTTGATGCCGTGGTCTTCAAAGGACTGAGCCACCTCTAAGGGATTCGCATTGTAAATTGTTTTTTGATCGTAGTCACCTTGCGAAAGGCGCACGCACTTTCCGTCGATGATGTCTATTGCGGGGATGATTCTTATTTTTCGCATAATCATTAAATTGATAAAAACCGTTTCAAAATTGCTTCTCCGACTGGACCACTTTTCTCGGGGTGGAACTGGCAGCCGTAAAAATTGTCTTTGGCTAAAGCAGCCGAAAACATGCCGTGGTAATCACATGTTGCCATGGTGTCTTCGCATAGCGGTGCATAATAACTGTGCACAAAATAGACTTGTTCCTCCAAGTCCGCGAGTAGTCCAGTGGTTTGGTGCAAGCCATTCCATCCCATGTGGGGGACTTTCAAGTTTTCTGGAAAACGCACCACAGGCACATCAAAAATACCGAGGCCTTTTACGTTGCCTTCTTCCGTATAATCACACATGAGTTGCATGCCCAAACAAATGCCAAGCACGGGTTGTTTGAGATTTTTGATGACCTCAACCAATCCTTTTTCTTGCAATTGCTGCATGGCGTAATCTGCGTGACCCACTCCTGGAAAAATGACATAATCCGAAGATTGAATTTCCTCAGCATTGGAACTTAATTTCGGCTGAATGCCTAAGCGTTCTAGGGCAAATGAAACAGATTTTACATTTCCTGCTCCGTAGTCGATTATTGTTGTTTTGTTCATTTTCTATTCCATTAATACAAAAATCCAAATAACCAAAGCGGAATTTTATTACCAATGCCCATTTCAATGTCGTCTGCAACAACGAATGCATTGGTTTCCCCTTGAATTTGGTCTTTCTTTTTATTTTTTCCTCCGATTTCAAAAATATAGCGACTGTCCACCAAAAAATCGCCCTTTTCTGAATATTCCAGCTGATAGCGTTTCCCGACTTGATTCGCAAAAAATGTCTCGCGTAAATTCCCCTCATTTATGGGAGGTGACCCAAAAGCATAGAGCAAATTCGTGTTTTCCATGTAAATCTTATCGGGTTTCTGCAATTGCGTAATTCCCTTTGCATCCTTGTACAAGTGATTGGTCAATTTAGCTTCTTCCAAATAATGCAAATAACTCACCAGTGTATTGCGATTGATTCCGATGCGTTCGCTCAATTTCGCTACGTTGGGTTTAAAGGGAACACTGGAAATAATGATGCGTAACAATTGCTTGATTTTATTCACATAGGCAATATCCATACTCCTGAGTAAGGGCAGCTCAATTTCTAAAATCAAATTCGTCACCTCTTCAATTTTTTGATGATACAACGCTTTGTTTTCCTTGTAAAAAGGATAATAACCAAATTTCAAATACTCCCCAAAATGCTGTAATGGCTTTAGTTGGAGTGCTAAATCACCCGCTAATTTAAAGTGATCTTGGAGCAAGTCATCCAAACGAAGAACAGGAAACGAAGTACCCAATTCAAAATTCAAATACTCCCGAAAAGAAAGTCCTTGAAGGGTGTACATGTCTGCTCTTCGACTTAAATCCGCACGTGCGTTCAAAATTTCCAAGAGTGATGAGCTCGTAAAAATGATTTGCAAATTCGGATGATCATCATAGCTGTTCTTTAACTCTTGCGCCCAATTGGGGTATTTGTGCACTTCATCGAGCAACAGGTGCTTTCCTCCTTTTTGTACAAATTCATCCACGAAATCAACCAGTTTGGCTTCACTGAAATAAATATTATCCAAACTGACATACAAGGTGCGTTCATCTTGCGGCAGATGCAATTTACTGTGCTGGAGGAGCAATGTTGTTTTTCCAACACCGCGCGCTCCACGCAAGCCAATAAGTCTGCCACTCCAATCGATTTCATGGTAAGCATCACGGAAAAAATCCGTGTTTACTTGATCTATTTTTTGTCGATATTTGAAAAACAATTTTTCCATTCTGCTTATTTAACTAAGCAAATTTAAATATTTTCTGCTTATCACAGTAAGTATTTTACTTTATTTTTAGTTATCCCACTAAGCATTTTCTACAAAATTCCTTTCGTACTCGGTAAAAAAGCATCGTTCGCGTTGCGTGATTTTGCCATTTTAATTGCTTTTGCAAAGGCTTTAAATATACTTTCAATTTTGTGGTGTTCATTCTCGCCTGTGGCTTTAACAAACAAATTGCAACGTGCTGAATCCGTGAAGCTTTTAAAGAAGTGCATAAACATTTCTGTAGGTACATCACCGATACGTTCGCGGGTGAATTTTGCCTTCCACACCAACCAATTGCGTCCACCAAAATCGATTCCGACCTTTGCCGTGCAATCATCCATCGGCAAAAAGAAACCGTAGCGCTCCAATCCCAATTTCGCTCCAAGCGCTTGGTGAAAGCATTCGCCCAAAGCAATAGCGGTATCTTCCATCGTGTGGTGTTCGTCCACTTCCAAATCTCCCTTCACGACGATTTTCATATCTAAAGCACCGTGACGCGCGATCTGCTCTAACATGTGGTCAAAAAACTTCAAACCGGTATCAATGGTGCACTTTCCTGTTCCGTCGAGGTTCAATTCAATGTCAATGTCTGTCTCTTTGGTTGTGCGTTTTACTTTCGCTGTGCGATCTCCCAATTTCAAAAACGCATAGATTTCCTCCCAATTCCGGGTTTCCAATGCAACTACTTTCAAAACTGCTGTTTCCTCGGCTTTCACTTCGGCTTTACCGGGGTCTTGTGCATTGCGCATATAAATTCCGCGACAACCCAAGTTTTTGGCTAATTCCATGTCTGTAAGTCGATCTCCTATCACGAATGAATTCGCCAAATCGTAGTCGCCATTCATATAGTTCGTGAGCATGGCTGTTCCTGGCTTACGTGTTGGAGCGTTCTCATGCGGAAAGGTGCGGTCGATACACTGCTCTGTGAAAACAATTCCTTCTCCAGCCAATGTGCGCACCATTAAATCATGTGGTCCACGGAAGTCTGCCTCAGGATAAGCATCGGTACCCAATCCATCTTGATTGGTGACCATAACCAACTCGAAGTCTAATTCTCGAGCGATTTTTCCGAGTCCAGACAGCACACCTGGTACAAAGGTTAATTTCTCAAAGCTATCGACTTGAAAATCGACGGGTGGTTCTTCAATTAGGACTCCATCACGGTCGATGAATAATAATTTTTTCATGGGTTATTTAGTTTTCAATGTTGTGTTATATTCGTTCAGTACCTCAAGGAACTTATCATTTTCAGTTTTTGTTCCCACAGAAACACGTAAGCAGTTTTCACAGTTGTACTGCGAAGAGCGGTTGCGGACGACTACTCCGTTTTCAGCGAAGAAATCGTACATGGTATTGGCATCGTCCACTTTGAATAGAATGAAGTTAGCGTCTGTCCGGTAAATTTTGCAAATCAAAGGATGATCTTTCATTTCAAGTAACAAACGTGAGCGTTCTAATAAAATGTCCAACACTTCTTTTGTTACTTTTTCCATATCATTCAAGCGTGCAAGAGCAAACCGCTGAGAAAGTCCGTTGACATTGTAAGGCGGTTTTACCTTATTCAATAACGCAATGACTTTTGGAGAACCGAAACCGAGCCCTACACGAATACCTGCCAAACCATAAGCTTTTGACAGCGTTTGGGAAACAAAAATATTTTCGTATGCATCCAATTCGGCGAGTAAGGACTTCCCATTACTGAAATCGATATACGCTTCATCGATCACTACCAATCCGGGGAAGGACTCCACGATTTTCATCACTTCATTGCGGTTCAATAAATTACCACTTGGGTTGTTTGGAGAGCATAACACAACGATTTTTGCATCTTTCGCAGCTTCCAAAACAGCTGCTGCATCGAGGTTAAAATCAGCATCCAACGGAACTTCCACTAATTCCACGTCGTTGGTTTCTGCCAACACACTATACATTCCGTAGGAAGGTTTTATCGTCACCACTTTGTCTTTTCCTGGCGTACAAAATGCACGGTAAATCAAATCCAGTACTTCGTCCGAGCCGTTTCCAACGATAATTTGCTCTTCGCGTACTTTTTTAATCCGTGCCAATTCTGTTTTTAACTCGCGCTGATACGGATCAGGATAGCGATTCACAGCGGAAGGAAACGGATTTTCATTGGCATCCAAAAAGATACCTTCATTTCCAGTATATTCATCACGCGCCGAAGAATACGCCTTCATAGCAAGGACGTTTGGACGAGCGAATTTTTCTAGGTCAAATGTTTTCATTGTTCTTCAATTCTTTTAAACGATAGGTTACTGCGTTTTTGTGGGCGTCGAGTTGTTCGGCTGCGGCCATGATTTCAACGGTTGGACCGAGGTCTAGAATACCTGCAGGTGTGACTTCTTGAAACGTGATTTTTCGCACGAAACTATCCAGCGACACACCGCTATAGGCACGCGCAAAACCATTGGTTGGCAGGGTGTGATTGGTCCCGCTGGCGTAATCCCCTAAACTCTCAGGTGTGTATGCTCCAATGAAAACGGAGCCTGCATTGATGATTCCATCCACCAATTCGGTATTAAATTGGGTATTCAAAATCAAGTGTTCTGGTGCGTAGGCATTAATGATCGCTATCAATGCACTTCGATCAACAGCAATTAATCGGGCGGACTCCAGTGATTGCGTCGCCAACTCCTTTCGCGGAAGTTCTGCTAATTGTCGGTTTACTTCCAATTCCACTTTTTCTAAGAGGGTAGGTTCGTCGGTCACGAGTACCACTTGACTATCCGCTCCGTGTTCCGCTTGCGACAATAAATCCGCCGCGAGGAAAGTTGGATTTGCCGCTGCATCCGCTACCACCATCACTTCTGAAGGTCCAGCAGGCATATCAATGGCAATTCCCAACGACTGTGCAAATTGTTTCGCAGCTGTCACGTATTGATTTCCGGGACCAAAAATCTTATATACATTGGGAAGCGTTTCCGTTCCTAACGACAGCGCAGCAATAGCCTGAATTCCGCCCAATTTCACGACTTTTTTCAGTCCAATTACCGAGGCTGTATAAAGAATCGCAGGATTGATTTTCCCTTCTTTATTGGCTGGAGTTGCTAAAACAATTTCTTTACAACCGGCAATGATTGCAGGAACACCTAACATCAAAACCGTTGAAAAAAGCGGCGCCGTTCCGCCTGGAATGTACAAGCCAACTTTTTCTATCCCCACGGATTTCCGCCAACACGTCACACCCGGTGAGGTCTCTACAGGCTGCATGTTTTCTTGTTGTGCCTGGTGAAACAACTTAATATTTTGGTGCGCTTTGTCGATTGCGTTTTTTAAATCTTGCGACAATTCGTTCGTTGCAGTTGAAAATTCAGCCTCCGATACGAAAAGTTCATCTGGAGCGAAGCCATCAAATTTTAAGGCGTAATCGCGTAACGCAGCGTCTCCACGTTGTTGAACATCATCAAATACGGACTTTACCAAGTTACTCAAATCTTGCTGCTCCAATGCGGGTCTTTCCAAGGCAGTACGGAGCGTATTTTTATCTGGGTTAATATACGATTTCATCAGCGAACCATTTTTTCAATTGGAACAATAAGAATGCCCTCTGCACCTGCTGCTTTGAGAGCGTCGATGTTTTGCCAAAATTGGTCTTCCGTAATTACGGAGTGCACCGACAACCAACCTTTTTCCGCAAGCGGCATTACCGTCGGACTCTTCACCCCTGGCAGGATTTGAATGATTTCTTCCAAACGATTTTCAGGAGCATTGAGTAGTACGTATTTTGTGTTTTTCGCCTCCAGCACACTTTTAATGCGAAACACTAATTTATCCAATAATGCTTTTGCTTCGGCATCCAAGGATTTGTTGGCGATGAGCACAGCCTGACTAAACAAAATTTTCTCCACCTCTTCCAATCCATTCATGAAAAGTGTGTTTCCTGTACTTACGATGTCGCAAATTCCGTCAGCTAGTCCAATTGTTGGCGCAATTTCTACCGAACCTGAAATCGTGTGAATACTGGCGTTCACTCCTTTTTCAGTCAAATACTTTCGCAAGGTGGTCGGGTAAGAAGTAGCGATTTTCTTTCCTTCAAAATCTTTAACGGATTTAATTCCCGAAGCTTTCGGTGCTGCTAGGGAAACACGACATTTCGAAAAGCCAAGGGACATGATGTTTACCACATCAGCGTCATCTTCCACCAATAAGTTTTCACCGATAATCGCGATATCAGCAACTCCATCTTGCACGTACTGAGGAATGTCGCTGTTGCGCAAAAACAAAATATCCAGCGGATAGTTATCTACCGATGCTTTTAATTGACCTTGAGGAGAGGGGATTTTTAAACCACACTCTTTTAAAAGAGCGAGAGAGTCGTCGAGTAACCGACCGGATTTTTGAACTGCAATTTGTAATCTTTTCATCTTTGTTTTTTAGTACCTGTCTTGAAACGAATTCTTTGAAAACAAAAAACCCGCCTGAAAACAAGCGGGTTTTTATTAAAGTTTATTCAATACAACTTCACCACGCTCGCTGTGCGTTTACATGATGATGATGTGTGTAATTCATTTTCATTTCGAATGCAAATATATGAATATTTTTTTTGACAAAACACATTCCGTAAACAACTTTAAAAAAATTTAGTGGTTTAGTAAAGTCAAGACACTTTAGAGAAATAAATTAAATTTTAATTTGTGTTGGTCAGTCCCATCTTTTGAAGTAGAAAACTAGCATTCATGTTTTGTGCAATACCGTCTTTAATCTTGTAGTCAAAAGATATTTCATCCCCCTCAATTTTTGTGTCAAAATACCTATTAATTAGAGCATTGTGTTTATCTGCAAGTTTAGTTAGGCTCAAATCGTGCGTAGCAATAATGCCCTTACAATGCAAGTTAAGTAGCTTTTCTAAGAACTTAGCAGAACCCTCTTCTTTGTCTTTGGAGTTAGTTCCTTTCAATATTTCATCCAAAATAATGAATACCTTTTCACCTCGCTCAGCAGCATTCACAATGAACCTTAATCGCACTAATTCCGCATGAAAATAAGAACTTTCGTCAGCAAGGTCATCAGTAGTGCGCATGCTTGTATAAAGTTGATAATTCGGAAAATGAAAAGTTTTAGCCAATACTGGAAAACCTGCTTTTGCAAGCATTAGGTTAACACCAATACTTCTTAAAAAAGTGCTTTTACCAGCCATGTTAGGACCAGTTAAAATTGTGAAGTGTTGGTTTTCGGTTAAGCTATAGTTATTACTTACAAGTTTATGAATAGGAACTAATGGGTGTCCCAATTTTTCAATTTGGATGCTATTTGATTCATCCGAATAAATTTTGGGGTAAGTACACTGCGCATAATTATTGTAGCGGAAATTCATAGCGCAAATGAGCACCTCCATTTCTGATAAAATATCCAACCATTTAATCAAATCATTTTGGAACTGCTTTTGCCAAGCTTGCAATTGAATTTGCATTCTATAGTCCCACCCGAAAAAAATATTCAATAATACACCGACTAATATATTGTGTCGATACGCTATTTTCTTGATCAATTTTTGGAATTGGAACAAGGCGTTTAGGCCATTCCCTCTTTCTTCAAAAAGTTGATTTTTGTATGTCTTTAATAAATCAGCTTGAAAATCCTGCTGCTTGAGGAGTGTCATTTGTTGAAGCGCTGCGTCTACTTGTTGTTGAAAATCAATAATTGGATTAAGTTGAAGATTCGTTCTTTTGACATGGTAAAGCACAGGAATTAGCAGTAAAAACCATGTGAATAACAGCTGCGTGCCATTCAAAAAGTTTAACTGATATGCGATAAAGCTTGTCCAGCCAACAATTGGGTTGATCCACTGCATTATTTGCATCCATTTTGGCGCTTGGATATTTTTTTCTAACCACTTAGCGTAATCTTTTTGTCCAATTTTCTGATATGCATCGGACATACTTGCTCTGAAAGTTTGGGTCCACTCCACATGCTGGATTAATTCTTCAGTGGCTTGATGAAAATTTTCTAAAGGTTCTTTTCTGCCTGACAATAAAACATCCTTCAGCTTATTTTGCCCATCTTTAGATTGGGTTCTGTTGATCATGGGGAAAATACCCTTAGGACCAAAAACATCCATGTCATAACTAAAAGCATGCTTTTGATTAATAAAGTCATCTCCGTTGTCAAAGGCAGTAAAATCGTACTGTAGTGCCAGCAACTCATCGCGATTAATTTTCTCTAACCGTCTATGAAATGCTAAGGCGTCTTTATTTTCTGCGCTTTTGCGAACAAAGAATAAAAAGATCATTAGTGTTGCAATGCTTGCGCTTATCACAACCAATGGTGCTGACTCAAAGAGTAAGTAAATGGTAGCTGGAATCAATAAAAATGCAAACAACCGCAATAGTATCCATTGCCTTGCCTTGTTTTCTAACTTTGAAATAATCTGCACTAATTTCTCAATTTGCGACT
>JAFIEX010000092.1 GCA_020832365.1 Crocinitomicaceae bacterium | reverse complement strand
CTTTACGGGACTCAGAAAATGCAGCACTAACGCGATGTAAACCTTTATTCTGATCTACAATAAATGCTTCGTATCCTTTACTTTTCAAGTCAGCTACTAGTTTTTCAGCGTTTTTAACATCACTAAAGCAACCTGCTATTAAGTGAAAACCTTTACTTTTCGAGACTGGTTTTTTGTTTTTAACGGAAAGGCTTTTCTCTGAATTTACTATTGGCCGCCCTGATTCTTCAATTTGAGAGTTAGCAAGATTCTTTACATGATAATATTTGTCCTCAGTAATTGGAAAAACAAAAGATGTTTTACCTTCATTCAATTGACCCATTAAAAGTGAAAAAGTAGGGTCTTTTTCAATAGATACTGCATTGACATCGTGAAGAGAATCTCTAAAATAAATAGCTGCTTTGTCTGAATTAGATTGAAAAGGGTTAAAATCCTCTAAATATAAAACTTTGGATTCTAAAAAGTTAGTTTTCATTGGAATCCAAAAAGAGTAAAAGGCCATAGGTAAAAGTGCCGCAACAGCTGCAATCTTTGCGATTTTCTTTAAGACCTGATAACCATTTGAAGCAGGAGCTTTTAAAATAATGTCCTTCTGATTCTTGTGTTCAGCAACAACTGTAAGATGCTTTTTAATGGAAATATTCGGCTTCGCAGTATTGTCCTTCTCTAAAGCTAAAGCTTTATTTACGTCTTGATTTTCCGCGTTAGAACTAGAAGGTGAATTGATCTCCAATTGTTCGTTTGTCTCTTGAACAAACGAATTATTCTTATCTTTTATTTCAGATTTTTTTTGAGTAGATGGGTTTAAAGCTTTTTGTACTAAGTCGTTTTCTTCTTCAATAAACCTTACCTGACCAAGACCATAAGAAGAACGCAATAGATTTAAAAACCTATCTTGTTCAAAGATAATAAACCCATCTTTGTTTTTAACCAAGAAACCAACACTGTCTAATGTCACTCGTTTTCCTTGATCTAAATCAAATTTAACTTCCAATAAGAAAGCATGAACTCTTTTTTCAGCATCCTGATAAGGCACCCCAAGTTTATTTGCTAATGCGTGTATCAAAAACCCATCATTATTGGTGACATTCGCATTAAAGTTGAATACCCTAGATGGTGGTTGAAATTGCCTTAGTTGATCATCATACTTTGCAGGCAATTGATTAGCAATAAAACCGCCAAAACGAGGCAGCACCAAACAGTTTGTCTGATACAATAATTCTGCTATCAATGCTTTAATCTCCATCTATGCAAATATACTAAATCTTAATTAAGTAAAAAGTAGCATTAAGCTATTTCACAAAGAAAATCCTTCGCTCACGCTTTGCTACATGCTAATTATTTACTTGCATTGTACGAAGAATTACTTCATAAAGTTTCTTGAAATATTCAAATATGATTAAATTTACAATATTTTTTATATGAAAACACCTGTAATAAACTTTATTTTATGTTTTTGTGTCATCGTTTTTTACAGTTGTAATAACAACAATGAGGAAACACCCTCTTTAACCACAACAAACATTAGCCAAAATCCCATATACAATTTCGAAGAGTGGGATGACATAACTAGCAATGAAAAACTTATTTCCATTAATAAAGATTTCGCTGAGAAAAACCCAAGCGCCAAAAAACTTATAGCGTTGCATGAACAAATGACAAATGGTGCTTATTTGTTTAACACTCAAAATTATTTAGGAGCGGTAGAAGCTTTTAACTCTTCCATTTCAAACTATGAGGAAGGCATTGGTGATGAGTTGGCTTTTATGGGGTTGTTAATGCTAACAGAAGCATATATTCAGCTTGAAGACGCTAAAAGCTTAGCACTTCCAATGACCAGGTTAGAAATTATGAGTGAGTCTATTACAGATCGTCAATTGCTGTTAAAATACAACATGATTATGGGAATGGCGAATAAAGTAATTCACCAAAATGATAAAGCTTTAGAATTTTATTACAATGCTTTTAGTCTCTTAGAAGATGACGATAATAAAGATGTGATATTCTCATTGAACAATTCTACTGGGCTGGTATTACACGAATTACGTAAATTTGAAGAGGCACTGTATTATTATAATTTAGCACTTCAAACTGGGATTCCAGATGAAGAAAACCTCAAATTACACTACGTTTATAATAATATGTCCAATAGTTATGCTAGCCTGAAAGATTTCGAAAAATCTGAAGAATATCTTTTGAAAGCTATTAAAATCAATGAACGCACAAACAACAACTATAGTTTAATTAGAAACTACTATAATTTGGGCAGATTAATGAATGACCAAAAGAAGTTTGCTTCGGCCTTGGACTTTTTCAATAGATCTTATGAGCTGAGCGCGACTTTAAATTTTCCACCTGGATTAGGTTATAGTTTATATGGCCTAGGAACAGCTAAGTATCATCTTAACCAAGTTAAAGAAGCAGAGGCTTTTTTGCGCGACGCAGAGCGCATTCTTCGTGAACTAGACGAAAAAGCAATCTTATATTACACCTTGGAAACTTTGATTTTAATTGAAAGAAAAAAAGGAAATTATCAAGCAGCACTCGAATTATACGACGAATATTTCAGTCTAGAAAAATTGTATCACGAAAATGTTGCTACACAAAGAAGTGATGAGTTAAGTGTTAAGCACAACGTGGACCTTGTTCGCCTTCAGAATCAGGTTTTACAGGAAAGGAATAACGCTTTTGAGGCAAGTGCAAAACAACAAAAAACTTTCTTAACAGTATCAATTATTTTATTGCTAATTTTATGTATGCTGTTTGTCATAGCTTTGAACTCAAAAAGAAAAACACAGAAGCTATTAATTGAAACAGAAAATCAAAAAATTAAAATAGAAAACCAGAAAGAGAAATTAAGCCAATTGATGCTAGAAAGAGATGCCCTCGTGAAAACAATTATACACGATTTAAGAAATCCAATTTCTGCTATTCAAGGGTTTTCAAGCTTGTTGAAAGACGAACACTCAGAAGAAGAAAGAAAGCTGTTTATCCAAATGCTGAATTCTTCATCCAATCAGCTGGATGTACTCATCAGTAGTTTGTCAAACGCTTATTTAGACAGTGCCGATCAAAGTAAATTAAAATTTCACAAGTGCGATATTCAACCCCTATTAACTGAAATTATTCAGGGATTTATGTATGAATCAAAATTCAAAAACATTAAAATTGAAACAGATTTAGAAGCGTTCGAGGCGAGTGCCAACAAAAATGCAATATTTACGGTGTTAGGCAATTTACTGTCCAATGCTTTAAAGTTTTCGCCTAAAGGTTCCATTGTTTTTATTCAATCCAGAAAGCATGAAAACCAATGGGAGCTGTTAATACGTGACCAAGGACCAGGCTTTTCAATTGCCGATAGAGAAAAAATGTTTGGAATGTTTACGCCGCTTTCCGCCATTCCAACAAACAATGAAATATCAACAGGTTTGGGCCTATTTTCAGTTAAAAAAACACTTCAATTTATCGGTGGTGATATTCAATTGAATACCCAATATGTTGAAGGAGCTGAGTTCATTTGCACTTTCCCCCTTGATCTAGCTAAATAGAAAAACATGACACCGCGAAATTGTCAGCAAACAAAAGAATCTTTTTCAATTTACGGTATTATATTTTTAATACTTTTTTATCGTGTCTTACTCGATATTTCTTATTTGTTATATGTTGAACCTAAACATTTTTATAATGGCTTCGGTTTGGATATTTCGCTACTTAAAACCGTTTCTTCATACGGCCTATTGATTGTTTTTTCATCTTTAATACCAAGAGATAATAATATTGCAAGTTTTGGAATACAGTTTTTCTTTTTGTTCGTTTATTTACCTATGAGTAGCTACTTTAATTTGGGAGAGACTGACTGGCTCTGGTTTGGTTTGTTTCAGTTGTTTTGGATTGTTTTACTTCTAACATTAAACACCAATTTTCATTTTAAGCAAATCAAAACGGTTAGTCCAAAAACATTTAGGTGGATTTTTGTAATGTTATTGATTTTCACCATTAGTATTATCTTAACATTAATTCAAAAAACAAATATTCAATTCAGCTTTGACCTTTATGCCGTTTATGAAATAAGAGCTGAAAACGCCCAGCAAAAAATACCTTTTGGCAATTATACTGTAAACTGGATAGCAAAAGTTATTTTGCCTTTTCTGCTTTTATGGTTTTTAACAAGACAAAGGTTGCTAATGAAGAGTATGTGCTTACTCCCTTCACTGGCAATTTTAATACTTTTTTTCTCAACAGGGCATAAAGCGTTTTTATTTAATATTCCTTTCTTAATTTTATGTTTGATCCTAATATCTTCTAAACAATTTTTCAAAAACCTACTAGTTACTTTGGTTGGTATATTGGTTATCTGCTTATTTTTATTCATTGTTTTTGATGAGGCATTACCCATATCTTTATTCGTTAGAAGAACCTTATTTATACCCGCGCAACTTTCCTTTTATTATTTTGATTTTTTCCAAGGACAGCCAATATGGATGGGCAATTCAATATTAAAGTTCTTTTTTGAATATCCTTACCCAGCTTCGCCTCCCTATCTCATCGCTGATTATTATCTCGGGAAACCCAAAATGTCAGCAAATAATGGTATCATATCTGACGGTTTTATGCAGTTTGGAATCATCGGTTTATTAGTTTGGAGTATAGTATTCGGGCTAACAATTCGACTTTTATCAGATATAGGAACTTATAAAAACATACTCATTTTCGGTCCTTTAATAATAATGGGTATGAAAACTTGGATTGATGGTGCTTTTCTAACGGGTTTTCTTACTCATGGGATTGGAATATCGATAGTATTGTTGATTCTTTATCCTTCTTTCAAAGATAAGGAGAACAGAACTAAGAATATTCTTTCTGCTTTTAATATAGGTTCAAAATGAAGCATTTAAAACACATAAGAAATTAAATTTAATTTTTCGTCCATTTAGCCCCATCTTTACTATCTTTTAAGGTAATACCTAATTCCGCCAGTTTATCTCTTATCTCATCTGAGGTTGACCAGTCTTTGTTTTCTCTTGCTTTTTGACGTAAGTTTAAGATTAAATCCATCATACCTTCTATCTCTGCTTCATTCGAAGAGGTTTGTTTTTCAGGCAATTGTAAGCCTAAAACATCAAAAACAAAGGCTTTTATTTCTTTACTAAGGAGCGTCAAGTCCGCTTGAGTAATAAATAGCTTTCCGTCTTTAATATCATTCAAGTACTTCACCGCTTCAAAAAGATGTGCAATTAAAATTGGCGAATTAAAATCGTCATTCATAGCCGAATAAAATCGTTTTATCAAACCATTGACATCAAAGGTGGTGTCATTAGCAACAGGCAATTCAGGTAGCATAGCAACTGCTTGCATGAGGCGATGAAATCCTTTTTCGGCAGCAGATAACGCATCAGAGCTAAAATCTAAAGTGCTCCTGTAATGCGCTTGCATGATGAAAAAGCGCACAATAATTGGGTCATAGGGTTTTTCTAATACGCTATTTTCTCCTGAAAAGAGTTCTGCTGGTAAAAGCGTGTTACCTGTCGATTTACTCATTTTCTTGCCATTCAAAGTGAGCATATTGGCATGCATCCAATATTTAACAGGCTTAACACCTGTTGCTGCATGACCTTGAGCTATCTCACATTCGTGGTGTGGAAACTTCAAATCCATTCCACCTCCGTGAATATCAAATTGCTCTCCTAGGTATTTGGTACTCATGGCAGAACACTCTAAATGCCAACCTGGAAAACCCATCCCCCATGGAGAAGGCCATTTCATAATATGTTCAGGTTTTGCATTTTTCCACAATGCAAAATCTAATGGAGACTTTTTTTCAGATTGACCATCTAATTCTCTTGATCCTGCCATTAACTCTTCTATTTTACGACCCGAAAGTTCTCCGTAATCAGCAGAGGCATTATATTTTGGGACATCAAAATAAACCGAACCGTTCACTTCATAGGCCAAGCCTTTTTGCATGATTTGCTGGATCATTTCTATCTGTTCGATGATATGACCAGTAGCTGTGGGTTCAATATTTGGCGGTAGATTGTTAAATTGCTCAAGAACTTTATGGAAATCTATTGTGTAATGTTGTACCACTTCCATTGGTTCCAACTGCTCTAATCGAGCTTTTTTCGATATTTTGTCCTCTCCTTCCTCTGCATCATTTTCTAAATGTCCAGCATCTGTAATATTTCGAACATACCTCACTTTATAGCCTAAGTGCTTTAAATATCGGAAAACAAGATCAAAAGAAATAAATGTCCTACAATTGCCCAAATGCACATAATTATAAACTGTTGGACCACAAACATATAGTCCTACAAAGTTTTGATGAATTGGTTCAAAAAGTTCTTTTTTACCAGATAGACTGTTGTAAATATACAATTGTTCGCGTTCGGACATAATTTTTAATATATATAAAACAAAAAAGGAACCATTTAAAGTTCCTTTTACAAAAATAATTTTTATCTGCTTATAATTCTTATAATTGACCTAAAGAATGAAAAACACCTTCTTTATATACTTCAATTTTCAACAATAAGCCATCTTCATCATAAATATAAACCCTTCCGTCCCATAATTGGTTTTGCTTAAAATTGCCTTCTAACCAGAGTTCTTTTATGTTATTATATACCTTGTTATAGCCGTTTGGATTAAAACCTTCAAAAGGTTTAATGATAGGTCCTTTTTTTATGGTTTTTACTGGTTTCTTAACCGTAACTTCAGGGCTTTCCATTGCTTTAAATTCAGAAATTTCAGCTGGTAATCCATTTTCATCGAACACAATAATTTGCTTTACATCGCCATTTGGCCAATACCTAGTGACTTTTCCTGATGGGACACCATTTTTAGCGGTATATTCTAGCTCTAAATTACCATTGTCGTAAAAATGTTGAACTAGTCCCTCTTCATTGCCCTGGTCATTAAATGTCGCCTCGAATATTTTAATTCCTTTTTCATTATAACGGGTTAGTTGATTTTTATATTTCATATGAGAAAAAGTCCCTTGTTCTTTAACTTGTCCGTTAGGAAAGTACTTAATAAACTCACCATTAGGTCTGTTGTCAATAAAAACACCCTCTGTTTTGGGTGTCATTCCATCATTGTAATAAAAAACCCACCGTCCGTCTTTTCTATCATTTTTAAAGGTTCCTTCCTCAATTTTCCCATTGTAAGGGAAACCCCTTTCAGGTTGATCTTTACCTAGAAACACCCATTTTCCTTGTTTTAATCCTTTATCATCTATAAAGTTAAGCTTGGGGTTATCTTGATTTTTGTTAACAAGAGCAAAACCATTGCTCACCATGGAAACAAGATAAAATGATATAAGTAGTAAATAAATTTGTTTCATAGTTTTTCTAGTATAACAAGCGCTTAGTCGTCGTCTAAATTATAATAAACTTATTAATTTAACAAGTTTTTTACATAAAAAACTTGTTATTTCGATGAAACGAGATTTTATTGCGACAAATTTTTAATTGTAATTTTTGATAACTAATCTTGCAGCCATTCCGCATTTACATTGACTAACATATCTTTTGTCATGGCCGCTAGATCAAATTGTAGCTTCCAATTCCAATCCTCTTGCGCATAAATATCTGAAATGGAGTTGGGCCAGCTTTTGGCAATCTGCTCTCTAAAGTCAGGTGCGTAATTCATCTTAAAATCGGGCATTTCTTGTTGTATTGCTGCGGCTAGTTGTGCAGGTGTAAACGATATGCCAGCTAGGTTGTATGACGTTCTTATTCTTAAATCTTCAGCAGGTGCATCCATTAAAGCCAGTGTTGCTCGGATAGCATCTGGCATATACATCATAGGTAAAGCCATGTTTTCGGATAAAAATGAGGTATAATGTCCGTGTTTCTTAGCATGATAAAAAATATCTACAGCGTAATCTGTTGTTCCTCCTCCTGGCAAAGACTTATAAGATATCAATCCCGGATAACGAATACTACGAACGTCTACACCGAATTTTTCATGGTAATAAGCACACCACTGCTCGCCAGCTTGTTTGGATATACCATAAACTGTTGAAGGCTCCATAATTGTATGTTGCGGGGTCTGGTCAGCAGGGGTTGTTGGACCAAAAACAGCTATCGAGCTAGGCCAAAATATCTTTTTTAAGACCCCCTCTTTTCCTAATTCCAAAATATGAAACAAGCTTTCCATGTTTAACTTCCATGCGAATTGCGGATGCTTCTCCGCTGTTGCAGACAATAGGGCCGCCAATAAGTAAACCTGATTTATTTTATGCGTAAGAATAACCTTTCGCAGCAATTCATTATTCAAAACATCTAATTGCACATATTGCACACCATTTAAGGCATCAGGAGCAGCGTCTTTAATGTCAGATGCAATGACGTTTTCTAAACCGTATTTCTCAATCAATGCCAAAACCAATTCTGTTCCAATTTGACCACCTGCGCCAATGACTAATATTTTATCCATGCAATGTTCTTTTGTCTGCGAATATAATAGAACTATGAAATATGTTAAAGAATTAATTACTTTTTTAAAATTATAAACATGATTTTTGTCAGGTTTGGATTTTCCGTTACTTAACAAACAACTTTTTAACTAAAGAATTATATATTTGTAGTAGTATGGAATTTTCGTAAATATGTTATTAATTATAGACATCAAAGCTATATCGAAAAGAAATCCTGAGTGACTGTTCAGTTGCACTAACCCCCTATAACCTCAAATAACGTTTAAAAAAATAAAATTTATGCCATTTTATAAAAAACTTGGAAAAATTCCACATAAACGCCACACTACTTTTAAAAAGGAAGATGGCGGTTATTACTATGAACAACTTTTCGGTACGGAGGGGTTTAGTGGAATGTCCTCTTTGATGTACCATGTTCATCGACCAACAATGGTAAAGTCGGTGAGCGAACCAAAAGATATTGCGCCTGTTGCGGCTATAGATAAAAATATCACTTCGCAAATGTTGCGTGGTTTTGATGTTGCTCCTGCAAAAGACTTCCTAGAAAGTAGAAACATTGTCTTGTTTAATAACGATGTAAATGTTGCACTAGCTGCACCCCAACAATCGTTAACGGAATATTTCTACAAGAATGCGGATGCAGATGAAGTACTTTTTGTACACAAAGGAACTGGAACGTTAAGAACCATGTTGGGAAATATTCCTTTTAGTTATGGTGATTATTTGGTGATTCCTCGAGGGATTATTTATAAAATTGAGTTTGATTCCGAAGACAACCGACTTTTTGTAGTGGAATCTTTTTCTCCAGTATTGACACCAAAGCGCTACCGAAATAATTTCGGACAGTTATTGGAGCACTCGCCGTTTTGTGAACGAGATTTTAGAGCACCCGAAACCATCGAAACGCATGATGAAAAAGGGGAGTTTTTAATCAAAATCAAAAAAGAAAACACCTTACATGAAGTAGTTTATGCCTCGCATCCTTTTGATGTGATTGGTTGGGACGGTTATAATTTTCCTTACGCCATAAACATTCAAGATTTTGAACCGATTACAGGACGTGTGCACCAACCACCACCCGTACATCAACAATTTGAAGCGCACAATTTTGTGATTTGTTCTTTCTGTCCTAGATTATACGATTATCACCCAGAAGCAATTCCAGCTCCTTACAATCACAGCAACATTGATTCGGATGAGGTACTGTATTACGTGGACGGGGATTTCATGAGTAGAAATCACGTTGAAAAAGGTTACATCTCCTTGCACCCAGCTGGAATTCCTCATGGTCCACACCCTGGTGCCATGGAGCGATCGATAGGTCAAAAAGAAACTGCGGAGCTGGCAGTAATGGTAGACACATTTAGACCACTTCGATTAACGCAAAAAGCAATAGAAATAGCAGATAAAGATTATTATAAATCATGGTTGGAGTAAAGTTGTTATGACTTGCAATAAAGTCTAACACCTTACGTCTAACGACTAACATCTTATAAAGATATGGCAAAAGAAGTAAAAAACGTAGAATACGGATTAGAGAAGATTTTTGAAGGAGCGCAGGATTTCTTGCCTCTACTAGGAACAGATTATGTGGAGTTTTATGTGGGTAATGCCAAGCAATCTGCACACTTTTACAAAACAGCTTTTGGATTTCAATCAGAAGCCTATGCTGGTTTGGAAACAGGCGTAAAAGACAGAGCTTCCTATGTGTTGCGTCAGGATAAAATTCGCTTAGTATTGACTACAGCGCTAAAGAGTGACTCTCCAATTGGAGAGCATGTGAAGAAGCACGGCGACGGTGTAAAAGTAGTAGCATTATGGGTAGAGGATGCACGTTCTGCCTACGAAGAAACAACCAAGCGTGGCGCAAAATCCTTCATGGAGCCCACAGTTGAAAAAGATGAACATGGTGAAGTTGTTCGCGCTGGAATTTACACCTATGGTGAAACGGTTCACATGTTCGTAGAACGCAAAAACTATAAAGGAACATTTTTACCAGGATTTGAAAAATGGGAATCGGATTACAATCCTGCACCCACTGGTTTAAAATTCATCGACCACATGGTTGGTAATGTGGGGTGGAACGAAATGAATACTTGGGTGAAATGGTACGAAGATGTTATGGGTTTTGAAAATTTCCTGTCGTTTGACGATAAGCAAATTCACACTGAATATTCTGCCCTGATGTCGAAAGTAATGGCAAATGGTAATGGTCGTGTGAAATTCCCAATTAACGAACCCGCTGAAGGAAAGAAAAAGTCACAAATCGAAGAATACCTTGATTTCTATGAAGGACCAGGTGTGCAGCACATCGCCGTTGCAACAGATGATATTATCAAGACAGTTTCTGATTTAAGAAGTCGTGGTGTGGAGTTTTTATCCACTCCTCCAGATGAATATTACAAAGCTATTCCCGACCGTGTAGGTGCTTTTGATCATGAAGTTAAGGAGGATATTAGAAAAATCCAAGAATTGGGAATTATGGTAGATGCCGATGAGGAAGGTTATTTATTGCAAATTTTCACAAAACCTGTGGAAGACAGACCTACTTTATTCTTTGAAATCATTCAGCGCATGGGAGCAAGAGG
>JAFIEX010000091.1 GCA_020832365.1 Crocinitomicaceae bacterium | reverse complement strand
TTGTCCTAAAAAAGATTAATCCTTTTGGTAAAACACTTCCATAACAATAGCGTGAGGCAGCGTCAATGATGCAATACTAACTAGCACTATAAATGGAATACTGACATTCAAAAAGTCAATTTCAACTAAAATTGAAAAAAAGATAATCCCGAAAAGACTTATAAAGGTAAACGGTGCCAAGTACTTTACAAATAGGATGATATTAAAATTCTTTTTGATTTTAGATAAGAAATGATGTTCTGATTGCAGCACAACTAATGAATGATTGAATACGAAAAACAGCGCAAAAGCAATAAAGGCCGATTGAACATAAAAGGTGATTAGAATTAAGAGAAAATATAGTATTTCTTTTTTCAGTTGAAATTTAAACCTATTCAATATGGCTAAGGTAACAAGCGTTAAAGTTGACGTGACAAATATCCAAAGGTATAATTCAAAATTAAATAATGCGATAAAGATGTCAAAATCTGGTTGGAGGCTCATTAATTCATTTATTTCTTGGAAATTCAAAATTACAAAAGCACTAATGATGCTTATCCCCCATAAAATGGACATAAATCTAGCAAGGACATTGGGTAATTGAGCATAACTTTGTAATTGAGATTGTCCGAAATGGTAAGCAGACAAAAGTAAAAACAAAACTAAACTAAACTGCGGCATATACAGCCAAAAGATAAGAGATAGAAAAATAAAAAGGAAATAGAATGAATAAAAAAAACGTTTGGTTTTTGCTGTCTTTTTCAAAAATAATATGTGATCGATTGCTCCATGTGGAATTCCAATAAGTGCAATTAATACAATAGCCAACAACATTTCATATTGTAAAATGAAGTCATTAAAGAAAATATTCATCAAAAAAAAGAGAATATTAGAAATGGACAATATGTAAAATGATAGACCCATAAGAAAAGAGGCGTGAAATATCACGCCTCTCAATAATTTAAATTAAGCTTTCGCTGTTTCTCCTCCTTTAGCAGATACTGCAATAGAATAAACTACTAAACCAAAACCAATTTTGTTTACAGCATCAGCAATGTTGTAAAACAAATCTACATTGGAAGACTCCCAACCTAGGGAAGTATTCAACCAACCACCAGGCATACACATGTAGCCAATTGGGTAAATTGCCCAGCCTACCAGTACAAACCAAGCTAAGGTTCTCACACCTCTTTCAACAATCGGGTCTCCACTCTTTTTGGCTAGCTGAGCAACCTCACCTATCCATGCTGAATACAGTACATATACATACCCAACAGTAGAAATTACACCCCACAATACAGAGTGACTTGTTGCGCCAGCAGCGGCAGAACCATCAGCATTCAAAGGAACAAATGCTTCACCGATGTACCCCGCAACTAACATTAATACAGAAGCAAAAATGAGCTTCCATAATAAGGATTTTTGTGCACCAGCTGCTTTGGTTAACAAAAAGAACTCTACACACATTAATGGCACAGTAAGTGTCCAATCAATGTAACGCAGTGCAGTTGGGTTCTCCCCTGTAACCATGTAATAATCACGCATGTAGTAGTAATGCACCGCAGCAATACCCGTGATTAAACCTGAAACTAACAAGGACAGTTTCCACTTGTCACTTACTCTGCTTCTTTCAAAAAAGAAGAAAATTGAGGCTGCAAACATCGCCATGTAGCCCGTAAAAAAGGTGAACGCAATTGGATCATCTTTTGGAATTGTTAATACTTCTAATAGCATAATAATAGTTTTTAAATTTCAGTATTAACATATCTAATCCAATTTCTGTTTAACGAAAAACATCTAATAGTTAAACAAAATTAATAGAAGTAGATTATATTTTCTCAATTGTTAAGGCTGAAAACCTTGAAAACATTAGAAAAATTTAAAATAATTTGAACCTAAAAAATTCTTAAAAAAAATAAAAATATCTACTTTATGTCTTTAAGAAGACTTTATTTAAAGGCTATAAGCCGTTGTCTATTCAGCCTATCTAATAAAAATTGTTAATGATTAAGTTGATAATACTGAAAATTTACACAGTATTACTTTTCATTATTTTGAGCATAATGAATTGAAACGCATCGTCTTAATACTGAGGATTATATTCCACAAAACTGGATGATTCCAACAAGACAACACTTCTTATTTCGATCCATTTCCAATTCTTAATCGTTCCAATACAGCTCGCAACTCTTCTGGTCGTTGTGTCCCGATTAGCAGTTTCTTTTTATTCTTTAAAAAAAGTTGCAGGCCATTATTACCTTTGATGTTATAAGCCATTCCCTTGCCAAAGAGTCCATAGCGTATTCCCCAGCCGCCATATTCCATAATAGGTGAATATTGGCGAAGAAAGATTTTAGCGATCTGTTCCCATGAATAATACCTATATTTTCTATGAATAGGAAAAAAGCGGAAGTAAACACCATTTGCTTTGACCAATGTATCTAATCTAAAAGTGAGAAAAAGCATGGTTAAGAGCGGAATGAGAATAAGAGCGAACCAAATTGCACCTCTATCCGATTCATTGCTTATTTGATGCTCATCTAATAGGTAAAGATCAACAACCCCATAGATAAGCATTGCATTTACAGAGATTAATATAGCCCACAACCACCATTGATTAAACTTTTGTGTTTCTTGGAATAAAATATCTTGGTTCATTTCTTTGTTTTTCAATGCTTTATTCTTTTTGATTGCGTTAACCATTGCGAAAATAAACATTATTAACTATTAAAAAAATCGTGGGGAATCTCAATGGTGTTTGCAATGTTTAGGGGATCTTCCTTCAGACCTTACACAAAAAATCCGTATATTGCTTCAAAAGTCTCATTATGCCTAAATGGTTTTGGATTGCTTTATTTTTGTTTTGGTCGCCATTTGTTTCAACGCAAATTTATGGTGATTATGGCGTTTTGTTTGGTCGTGGGCTAGGACAAATGTCAGACCATAGATTTTTTGGATTAGATTTTGGTTTTGGTTATCAAAACCCCTGTTCAACTTGGGGATTAGGTATTTACATGAGTCAGCGTGTTGCGGGAAGCAGAACTGAAGTATTACCTATGTATACCGAGTTTAGTGGCTTTGGTGAAAATGTAACAGTTGAAAACACCGCTTCTCACAACACCATGACACTTAATTTTCGCTTCCTCCAATTCCCGAATGATAGCCGATGGCAGAGTTACATAGATCTAGGTGCAGGCATTGTAACTTACAAAAACTTTTGGAATAGTCAAGGTGAGAAAATCCCTGGTTCTTCCTCCTTTTTTGGACTCATCCATAGCCACGATCATATCCGAGATGGCGTAGTGCTAAGAAACTTAACTTTTCAAGGCACGGGAGAAATAGGACTCACTTTTAGTTGGAGGCCTGCGCAAGATGATTGCAGCGGTTCTTTCAGTGGATTATCCCTTCGCATGGAACATGGAGGCATGGTTCAATATATGTTACCGAATCGCTATCAAGAACATTTTTATTATGAATCAGGACTTGAGAATCAACCAAACGCAGTTTTTAGTGAAAACTATTTCAAGGAAGCGCGACAAATGACTATATCCTTGCGTTTGATTGTATGGCGGGCAGTATTTTAAACGATATATCCTGCCCCAAAATAAGCTGACTAAAATGAAGTTCAAATCTGCGATGCGCAAAAATGAATTAAATTGACAAAAAAAATCGCCACACTTTTAAGCATGGCGATTTTCAATTTTTATGACCTTATCGATATTTAACGAATTATTTCAAGTTCATCAATGATATTCTGTGCATTACCATACTTATCGATAATGAACAAGATATACCTAATATCACAAGAAATGGTGCGCTGAATGTCCTTTTCAAAGAAGATATCACCAGACATTGCTTCCCAGTTACCATCGAAAGCTGTGCCTATTAAATGGCCTTCTGCGTTAATCACAGGAGATCCTGAGTTACCTCCAGTAATGTCATTGTTGGAAATAAAATTAACCACCATGTTTCCATTTTCATCAGCATAATCTCCAAAGTCTTTAGCTTCATATAGCTCTTTTAGTCTCGGAGAAACATGAAACTCTGGGTTATTTGGGTCTTCTTTCTCCATAACACCACTTAAATCAGTTGTTATCGGATAGGTAACTCCCTCTTTTGGTGAATAAGGTAAAATACTACCGTAAGTCAGTCTTAAAGTGCTGTTGGCATCAGGATAGAACAAACGGTTTGGTTCCATTTCTCTGTACCCCTTGATAAATGCTCTTCTAGCTTTCGCTAGCGACTCTTTAGCAGCCTGGTGTTCTGGAACATTGTTCGCTTCCTCATAAGCCGCATTGATAGTCGTAATTAACTGGAATAATGGGTCTTTACGCATTTTCTCGATGTTAAACTTCTTATCAAACTTCTCAAAGTTTTTCAAGGAACCAAAAATGGATTTTTTTCTTGCACGTTGAATAAATCGATCTACCCCGCCTTTCGCAGCAGCAATGTCTTTTACAAATTGAGGCTGTAATTCTTGCGGTATGTCTTGGATATACATTTTCAAAACTTCTGCCATGATTTCAAACTCTAAATCTAAATGAGCAGTCGCATAAAAGTCCGTTAACATGTTTTTCAAAAAGGTATAAATCATATTTCCTCTGGCTTCATTGCCCTCTTTGAAAGCTTGGTCAACAAAATACATTCTGAAAATATTAACGTTCAAGTCAACCGTGTAAATGTATTCCGATTGATAGACATTGGTATAAACATAGTCATCTTTTACTTTGTAAGCTTTTGATTGATCAGCAAACACATTTTCATAAGCTGGTTTTCCTTTCGCAAATTCATTGAAACGCGCTTCAATTTCGCGCTTTTTCTCCACTACATTATTCTGTTTAATTTGCTCAGTTTGACCGATAAAGTATTTCCAATAATTGGCTACCTGGGCGTATTTCGACGCATAATTCAGCCTCACTTTAGTGCTTTGGTCCATGTATTTTTTCATGATTTCCAATTTTTTAGCACGCACATCTACTCTTTTTGGTTGCTCCAATTGGATAGCTTGTGTAACACCATACGAAGACAAATACCTGTCAGTAGAACCTGGGAAGCCGAAAACCATTGCAAAATCACCTTCCTTGATTCCCTTAATAGATACAGGCAACGCATGTTTAGGCGTGTAAGGCACATTTTTATCCGAATAAGCTGCTGGCTTATTTTCTTTATTGGCATATATACGGAACAATGCAAAATCTCCAGTATGTCTTGGGTACATCCAATTATCAGTATCATGGCCAAATTTACCAATGGACTCTGGAGGTGTTCCTGTCAAACGAACATCATTAAATGTTTCAGTAACAAATAAGTAATACTCATTTCCTTCAAAGAAATCCCTTACGTAAGCTTTGTATTGAGTTCCTTTAATAGCCTCTGCGACTAACTCATCTGCAATTTCTTTCACTTTATTTTTGCGCTCTTCTTCTGTCATGTCATCTTTTAGGTTTTTCAGAATTTGTTCTGAAACATCCGCAATTGAAATCACAAAAGTTGCTGTCAACCCTTCAATAGGTCTTTCCATGTTGAGCTCTGTTGCCCAGAAACCATTGTCTAAAATATTATCTTCTTCTGTAGATTGATCAGCAATGGCCTCATATCCACAGTGATGGTTTGTTAATAACAAGCCTTTTTTAGAAATTACCTCTGCTGTACAAAAGCCACCAAACGAAACAATCGCATCTTTGAGTGAGGAGTTATTAATACTGTAAATCTCTTCCTGAGTCAGTTTTAAGCCGAGGCGTTTCATATCCTCATAATTCCTTCCAAGCAATAATGGAAGCCACATGCCCTCATCAGCTTTTGCATGGGGAGTAAAAATCAAGCAAGCCAAAACGGCCAATAATAAAAAATTACGCTTCATTGTTTTGATTTATTAGTTGTTTATCGATTACTTATTCTACTTCTTGATCAACAGGCTCCTTATCGACCTTGTGGTCTGAATCAGATGGCAATTCACTTCCGGTTGTAGGAGCGGCAATCACAAAATCATACAACTCATTCAAGTCGATGTTGTATTTTACTGACCAAAAATACGGGGCTTGACTACCTTTAATTACTTTATTTAACCATGCATTTTCAGACTCTTGTTCTAAACCGTTCCAAAATGCGTTAATAATTAAAACTTTTTCACCAGCTTCATTGATATAACCAAAATACTGCCTATTAAAAACGCGTAATCTTGTGTGAATTAAGAAGTCATCCGTTTGATATAGCCTGTCTTGATTTAAAGAGCGCATATCTCTGGAAAGTGCTCGCTCTGCAAAAAAAATATTGTCGTCTGATGGTGTAAAACGTTCACCTTTTACAGGAAAAGGAAAACTCGCTGGAAAAATAGCGACATTATAACTCGAAGTAAAGATATGCTTTGCTATAGGTTGATCTTGTTTTTTATTATTGCTTTGCGACCATCCATTAAAGCTAGCAAAAATAAATAGGTGGAATACTAAAAATGTGGATAAATAATTTTTTAAATAACTCATGTAATCTCTTTTGTTCGTTTTCCGTTTTATCGGTTCACAAATATAGTCATTTATTGAGTCATAAACTGCGAAAAATGGGTTAAATGGCAATATCGTTACACAGGCTATAGAAGTTATAGCAAACAAGTCGCATATAAAAGAAAGGTGAAAACTACCTATTCTAAAAGAAAAACATAGCACAAACAACTAAAAATCAAATAATTCATTAGTCAAGGACACAAAATTAAGTTTGATTATTTTAATCGATAACGCAAGTGTAAACTTATGCTAGTATAGTACTGACCTAGTTCATATAATCTACTATGCCAATCAGCAATTATAATATTTCCTGGAGGAATAGTAAAATCATTTAAGTGCGGACGAACCGGAATTAAGGAGTTCTGGAATTGCGATGCCACAATAAGTTTTTCATTAATCTGGTAGCCAAGACTGCCAATCCCAGCAAGTTCTAATGGGCGAAATGGTCGATCCTTAATCGCCTCAAAGGATGTACGTTCTCTAACACCCGCTAAAACGTTTACAGTAGGGCCAATCTCCATGAAGTATTTTTTATAATTATACCTAAACAGCATAGGAATTTCAATATAATTTGCACGCAAATGATAAGTAACCACATTTTGCATTGAAGGCTGTGTCCTTGCTCCTTTTTGGTTCCATACAATACCACTAACAATATCAGCGTTTTCGCCTATTGATAAAGTTAATAGTCCTCCTAATTGAATTCCAAACTGGTTAAAGCCTGTTGCCCCATCACCACTTATTTGACTTGCAGTAACTCCTCCTAATAAGTCTAATTCGAATGTGCGTTGTGCCATTAAGCATGTAACACTTAGTGATGAAATTAAGCATAGCAAAATCCAATTAACAGATATAATCTTAAAATTTTCCACTTTGACAGATTGTTAACCAAAGGTATAAAGTTATCAATTTTCGGATTAAATATGCACGATCACAAGAACTTTCAACTTATTAACCTAAATTTGCATTGGAAAGATACGGCATGAAAACAAAGACCTTAAAAAAAAATAAAGTAAACGTTGTTACACTGGGTTGCTCAAAAAACCTTTTTGATTCAGAGGTAATGATGGCACAATTGAAAGCCAATAAATTTGACGTTGAACATGAAGCGAAGCAAGATGATTCTGAAATTGTTATTATCAATACATGTGGTTTTATTGATAATGCTAAACAAGAGTCTATCGATACTATTTTGCGTTATGTCGAGGCAAAAAAAGAAGGACAAGTTGAAAAAGTTTATGTTACAGGGTGTCTTTCCGAAAGGTATAAATCCGATTTAGAAACAGAAATACCAGAAGTGGATGCATACTTCGGCACTAGAGACTTGCCAAGGCTTTTGAAGACGCTCAAGGCGGATTATAAACACGAGCTAGTTGGGGAAAGAATTTTAACTACTCCCAGTCACTATGCTTATTTGAAAATCGCCGAGGGCTGTGATAGACCGTGCTCATTTTGTGCAATCCCTTTGATGCGTGGAAAACACCAATCTACGCCTATAGAGGCATTGGTTAATCAAGCTAAAGGATTGGCCGCTCAAGGTGTTAAAGAACTCATGTTAATTGCGCAAGACCTCACCTATTATGGGTTGGATATTTACAAAAAGAGAAATTTAGCAGAATTGTTAGATCAATTAGCTGATGTAGAAGGTATTGATTGGATTCGATTACATTACGCATTCCCAACTGGTTTCCCAATGGACATCCTAGACGTTATGCAAAACCGCAGTAATATTTGTAACTACCTAGATATGCCGCTGCAACATGGCTCTACGAATATGTTAAAAGCGATGCGAAGAGGAACTACCAGAGAGAAAACAGAAGCACTAATTAGTGACATCAGAAGTAAAGTACCGGGTATTGCGATCAGAACAACGCTCATTGCTGGTTACCCTGGTGAAACAGAAGCTGACTTTCAAGAAATGTATGACTGGGTAGAAAAGACAAGATTTGACCGTTTAGGTATTTTCACTTATTCCCATGAAGAAAACACGCATGCATTCAACTTTGAAGACAATGTTCCAGACCAATTAAAAAGAGAAAGAGCTGACGCCATAATGGAGCTGCAGTCAGGGATATCCTATGATCTGAACCAACAAAAAATCGGTAAAACTTTTAAAGTATTATTCGACCGCATTGAGGGAGACTATTTCATTGGCAGAACGGAATTTGATTCTCCTGAAGTGGACAACGAAGTGCTCGTAAAAAAATCTGATGGTTATGTGCGCATTGGAGACTTTGCGAATATTGAAATCTATCAAGCAGACCATTATGATTTGTATGGGAAAATTAAGGATTGAGGTTTTAGATTTTTAATTATTTAGAACTGAAAACAAAATTCATTAACTATTATATTTTCACCAAAAAACAGCAATTTTCCCAATTGAATTTCCAGATGCTAAGGTTTCGTGTGCATCAGCTAGTTGTTCATGAAAGAACTCTTGCCCAACATAAGGTTGTACTTTACCTGCTTTTGCTAAAGCGACTACTTCATTTAGGCAAAACTGCAGTGTATCTGGTTTTTGATCAGCTATTTTTAACATGTTCACACCAAGTAAACTCTTGGAACTCATTACGAGTGAAATAGGTATAAGCAATCCCATTTTTCTAGCAAAATTAAGCATAGAGATTAGACCCCATTTTTTGCCTGACATTTCACTCGCGCCAAACAGCACTAGTCTTCCACCTGCTCCCATAAGAGCAAAATCCTTTTTAAAAGTGCCCCCACCAAAAGGGTTAAAAGAAATATCTAATTTGTCCTTTCCTAGCATCCTCTTAACCGCAAGTTGATAATCTTCCTCCTTATAATTTACAATATCTTTTACTCCCCTATTCTGCAAGAAGCTCTTTTTTGCTCTCCCACCCACTTTGGCAATAATTTTCACATTAGCCATTTGCAATATATCAATCAATGCAACTCCTACTCCACCAGCCGCAGCATGCACTAATACCCGATCATCAGGTCGAATATTTAATAATACTTTAGCCATATAATAGGCTGTCACATACTGTGTCGCAAGACAAAGCGCTTGACCTGCAGGATATTCGCCGATTTCAACTGCTGCTTTGTAATTGGTTCTAACCTTTTGGGCATAACCTCCAAATCTGGTAAATGCCACAACGCGC
Source organism: Crocinitomicaceae bacterium (assembly GCA_020832365.1). Lineage (GTDB taxonomy): Bacteria > Bacteroidota > Bacteroidia > Flavobacteriales_D > Crocinitomicaceae > JAFIEX01. The sequence goes on along the minus strand of JAFIEX010000091.1, from coordinate 1,524 downwards.
TTTCCTATCCAGTTTTCTTGAACATCATTTCCTTGCGCAATAACTTCACCTACTACCTCATAGCCAAGAATAGTTGGTAGAGGGGGGCATTCTTTGTATAATCCTGCACGCGCCATGACGTCCGCATAATTCAACCCAAATGCAGTAACTTTAATTTCTAATTGATCAGCAGCTATTGACGGGAAAACAACATCTCTTAATTCAAATGCCGACTTAGCCGAACCGTTTTTTACTAAATAATACCCTTTACAAGCCATGTTTATCTCTCTTCTTTTTGCGCAATTACAATAACAATTTCCCCTTTTACAGTTCCTTTATTTTCAAAATAATCAACTAAAAACTTTGCGGTTCCTCTCTTAAACTCTTCATGAAATTTAGAGATTTCCCTTGCCACACAAACCAAACGCTGTTCTCCAAAATGCGCATCTATTTCCCTTAAACATTTTAAAAGTCGATGCGGAGATTCATAGAGCACAATAGTTCTCTCTTCTTCCGTTAATACCAACCATTTCGATTGACGCCCTTTTTTATGGGGTAAAAAACCTTCAAAAACGAAGCGATCACATGGAAATCCAGAACCAACAACTGCCGGAATAATCGCAGATGCACCAGGTAAACAGGTAACTTTTACATTTTTCGCGTAAGCTGACCGTATCAACAAAAAACCTGGATCTGAAATAGCCGGGGTTCCAGCATCTGAAACTAATGCAATATTTCTACCTGCGAGTAAGTCATCAACATAACGTTCAACAACCTTATGCTCATTGTGAATGTGGAAAGACTGCAAAGGTGTTTCAATTTCATAATGTTGTAATAGCTTCCTCGATGTTCGGGTATCTTCGGCTAAAACCAAGTCAACCTCCTTCAAAATTCGAATTCCTCGCAAGGTAATATCTTCTAGATTCCCTATTGGCGTTGGAACAATAAACAATTCACCCATTTTCTATCTTGTTAACACGACATAATCCTTTAATAGCTGCCTTAAAAAGTTTAAATCTTTTTGATCTGTCGCTACGATATTCATTGTAATTTTAGCCTGTCCCTCCAATTCTTTCATTATTTCAAATAATTCAATATTGGTCGGATTTTGCTCAAATGCTAGAATAGTTTTTTTTACCAGTAGCATATCATCATCCGTAAAAGAAACCGCTTCTGGATAACGCACTTCATGACTACTTCTTGTATCAATTTTAAGGACATCAGAAAGCGAATATTTCATAGCTGAGCGCTTTTTAATCACGTTAGTGTCTGACATAAAATCTCCAATTCTTTGGTTGTACTTACTTATAACTGTCACCGATAAATCAAAAAGACCTACAAAAAAAATGAGCAAAATAGCCGCACTTCCAAAAGCAAGCAAATAAAATTCAACAGGACGGAATAACCAACGTAAGAATGCTTTTTGAAAAGTGATACGATCTCCTTTACTACTTATGACCTGAATACCCAAAGCATACTTACCGATAGTTTGGCCACCTGTTAGGTACTCAAGAATAGGTGTGTAAAGAAAAAAAGGCAAATAGA
>JAFIEX010000090.1 GCA_020832365.1 Crocinitomicaceae bacterium | reverse complement strand
TTGTTGGGTGAAGCGGTAAAAAAGGCGCGCCAAAACAAGCAGAAAAAACCGTTTGTGGCTCTGTTACACCTGCTTCGGTTCCAGCTACTTTGGCAGTGTACCCTGAAATAAAATGGTACATCGCTTGCCCTTTTGATAATTTAGATATCGGAGGGAGCACGCCAAAAGCATCACAGGTAAGGAAGAAAATATTTTTTGGAGTGCCACCAATTGATGGAGCCATTACATTATCTATATGATCAATAGGATAAGATACCCTAGTGTTTTGAGTAATGGAAGCATCTTCATAATCCGGAGTTGAAGAGTTAGGTTTAAAGCCAATGTTTTCCAAAATAGCTCCAAACTTTATCGCCTTGTAAATTTGCGGTTCTTTTTCTTCAGAAAGATCAATGGTTTTTGCATAACAGCCTCCTTCAAAATTGAAAACTCCATTTTGACTCCATCCATGCTCATCATCACCAATTAAACGTCTATTAGGGTCAGAAGAAAGCGTTGTTTTCCCTGTACCTGATAGGCCAAAGAAAACGGCTGTATCACCACTGGAACCAACATTCGCAGAACAGTGCATAGAAAGAACATTTCTTTCATGCGGCAGAATATAGTTCAAAACGCTGAAAATTCCCTTTTTGATTTCACCGGTATAACCTGTTCCACCGATAATGATCATTTTCTTGGTAAAGTTAATAATGGCGAAGTTATGCTGCCTTGTGCCATCAATTTCAGGATTAGCTAAAAATCCAGGTGCGCAAACAATGTGCCACTCGGGAAGGAAATTAGCAATCTCTTCATCTGTTGGTCGCAAGAACATGTTACTCGCAAACATGTTAGACCAAGGAAACTCAGTAACAACTCGAATGTTTAATTGAAAAGAAGGATCCGCACAAGCATAAGCATCTCGAACGTACAAATCCTTTCCAACTAAATAAGCTTTCATGCGATTATATAGCGCATCAAACTTATCACTGTCGAATTTCTTATTGATCTCACCCCACCAAACTGTATTTTCAGTGTTTGCATCACATACCACAAAGCGATCTTGAGGAGAGCGTCCAGTAAACTCTCCCGTTTCAATCGCGACAGCGCCAGTGTCTGTCAAAACTCCTTGTCCTAGAAGGATTGTATCTTCAACAAGTTCCGCAGGGCTTAAGTTCCAATAAAGATTACCAAGATTTTCTAAGTTGATTGATTCTTTCAAATTGGTATTCGAACCTCTCTTACCAAATTCGTTCATATTTTTTGTTTTATCTCTGTTTCTAGTGCAAAATTAACCCATTTTAGAGCTAATCAGTTATTTTTTTGCGCAATTTTTCAACAAAAATTAAATTTTAACGTGAAAAACTTGCAGAAAAACAATTCTCCTAATTTTCTAGGGTTGTTCTAATATACTTTAATAATAAAATGACCCATCCTAAAATCATGGCTAAACCACCTATTGGGGTGATAGGTCCAAGCATTTTACTTATGCTCCATTCAAAATGTGGTGCAATAACTAAAATAAATATCGAACCCGAAAAAATAATGGTCCCCCAAAAAATAAGAAAGTATTCTGTTTTTAATAAAAAATCGAACTTTTCACGAAGCGCAGCCATTACAAGAAACCCAATTCCTGAAATAAATAAATACCTCACCCCTGTATCAAAACTATTTATTTGATCTTCATTTTCTACGACCTTTGATAGTCCATGCGCAGCAAATGCACCAAGCACAATAGACAAAATCACAAACAGCAGGCCTGTAACTATTAATTTACGTTCTATATTCATCTTCTTCCAATAATTTTGCAGCAGTTTGTCTAGCTGCCTCATTAATCACTTCTCCACTCATCATCTGCGCAATCTCATCTACCCTCCCTGCATAATCGAGTATTTTGAAAGCTGAGTAACTTTTAGCATCTAATACCTCTTTCACAACTTTGATGTGTTGCCGCCCCTGACTGGCTACTTGAGGTAAGTGCGTAATTGCTATAATTTGCATATTTGCCCCCATGCTTTTCAAAAGTTGACCTATTTTCTGGGCTACTTCTCCAGATACTCCTGTATCAATTTCGTCAAAAATGACCGTTGGGAGCTTTACCAAACCAGACAAAACATATTGAATACTCAACATCAACCTTGAAAGCTCACCACCTGATGCAGACTTATCTACGGGTTGCGGGGCAACTCCTTTGTTCGAAGTAAATAGCAAACGAACAGCGTCCATACCTGTTTTATTCAGATCTTCTAAATGTTCAAATTCAAATTGAACAAGAGCGTCTTTCATCTTAAGTGTAGCTAGTGTTTGTATTAGCAGCTCTTGTGTCTTTCCTACTGCTTGCTTCCTAGTCTGAGAAATAATATTTGCTAATTCTTGAAGTTCCAAGAGTATAGATGCAGATTTTTTTTCTACTTGCTTTAATTCCTCTTCCAAGTTTTCATCCTCTTGAATGGAACTCTGAAAGCCAACGTAAATAGCTACTAATTCCTCTTGAGAAAGAGCATTGTGCTTGAATAGCATGGCATTAAAGAAGTCTAGCTTTTCTCGCAGTGTTAATAAGTGCTCTTCCGACGCTTCTTCCATACGCTGTAATTCATCGTTAGCGCATAGCGCTATATCGCTCACTTCAATCGCAGCAGCATTGATCCGCTCAGTAAGTTCCAAAACTTTCTTATCATTAACTTTTATTGCCCTAACTAAAGACATTAAATTGTCATATAGGCCATTCTCTAAATCAATAGATTTAACAATCTGATTTAGCGCAAATTGAATTTCCTCTTGTTGCGTTATACGATTATATTGTTCTGATAAATCTTTATAATTGATTTTGTCTAATTCCAGCCTGCTCAACTCCTCAATTTGGAAAAGATTAAAGTCTTTAGATTTTCTGTTCTCGCTAATTCTAGTTTTAAGTTCATCGATGGCCTTTGAAAGTTTTTTGTGCTCCTCAAAAAGTAACTGGTAATCTTTAACCTTTAAATGTGCGCCACTTATAATATCCAACAACTCCAATTGAAACGACCTATCTCGTAGATTAATCGTATGGTGTTGGGAATGTATGTGTAAAACTCTATCTCCAAGCTGTTTTAACAAGGCAAGTGAAACTGGTGTATCATTGATAAAAGACCTTGACTTTCCAGTACTTTGAATCTCGCGTCTGACAATAGTTTCTTGTAAAAAATCCAAATCATTTTCATCAAAAAAAATTTGCCATTGTTCATCTTGTAACTCAATAACAGCTTCAACAACTGTTTTTTTATCTTTATCTCTAATAACGGAGTAATCTGCTCTTTCCCCCAAAACAAGTTTTAAAGCTCCCAACAAGATAGATTTCCCGGAACCAGTTTCTCCGGTGATCACTGTAAATCCATTACTTAGATGAATGGCGGCGTCTTCAATCAGCGCAAAATTCTTTACATGCAACTGTTTAAGCATGGCAATTACAAAATTTCTTCGTATTTGGAACCGTTGGCAGGGTCTAAACGTTTAAGTAACTTTACAACCTCTGTTTTTTGTGTTTGTTCAGCATCTTTAAAAATTCCTCTTAATTCATTGAGTTTGGTTTGTAAAAAATTATTCACGTTAACAGAACCAGGGCGTGCGGTATTTACTTCGACTAGTTTTTCCAAAGCTTCAAACATACTAGATCGCGCTTCGGACGGGTTTTCAAACATTCTATCCAGTCCTTTTCTATGGTATTCATAAAAACAAGCTCTTAATGGCTTGAAGAGTTGTTGTAAAGCATTATCCACCAGCCAATATCTATTATCACGACCTCGCTCATTACTCCTCCAGCCTGGTCCTCCACCACTTTGAGCTAAGACAACTATTTCTTGCGCTTTAGTAAACCAACGAGAACCACCTTCGAGAGAAAATGAGTCATAATCATACCCTAGAATCATGTATGCATAAAACGCGAGCACAGATGTCAAATTATTTCTGAACTCATTGGGGGCAAAAACCAATATGGCATTACGCTCAAAACTGAAAGTTACATTTTTATCGAGGTAATTAAATAAAGGCGTATTGTAGGTGGTGTTAAAAACGGGCCTAGTCGACTGGACTTGTAGATTAGCTGAATAACGACCTGGTGATGGAATAGCTACAATAGAGAGCACAATATTACAGTTAATCTTCTCTTCCATTTCAAACTGATCTTTAGTCCAAGCGGTATTGTTCATGAACTCATAAATCACATTTTTTAACTCGGCAATCACTTCTCTGTCGACGGTTGTAATATCTAACGCAGGATCGCTACTTACGGTAACCTCGCATTGAAGCTCTTGACCCAATAAAGGTGCCAAGCTCATTAAACTTACAAATAGCACGACTATCTTCATTTAATCTTTTCTTCAACAAATTTTACAATATTTTTAGCTATATCCATCTTAGATGCTAACTCTAATTTAAGCGAATTATTGTTTTTTGATAAAATTGTTACTTGATTTGTATCCAAACCAAATCCTGCTCCGAAATCATTCAAACTATTAGCGACAATAAAATCCAAGTTTTTTTTCACTAATTTCAATTTGGCATTTTCTATTAAATTTTCAGTTTCCAAAGCAAAACCACCGAGCCACTGTCTTTCTTTTTTGTGTTCTCCGGCCCATGCTATAATATCTGGGTTTTTAACGAGCTCTATAGTGATTTCATCAGCTGATTTTTTAATCTTCTCACTTGCCATAACTTTCGGCCTATAATCTGCAACAGCGGCAGCAAAAACTCCTCCGTTAACCGAAGACCAATAAACTTTAACAGCATCCAACATCTCTAAAGCTGAATTTACAGCAATGCGTTTTAGATTTGGATGTGACAAGTTTTGATTATTTGGCCCTGTAATTAAAATAACTTCTGCGCCCTTAGCTAAAAAAGCCTTAGCTAAAGCAAAACCCATTTTACCGGAAGAGTGATTTCCTATAAATCGGACAGGATCAATTGCCTCATAAGTTGGTCCAGCGGTTATTATGATTTTATTTCCTTGTAAACTTTGAGAAAGGGTAAAAAAGTTTTGAATATGACTAAAAATTTCTTCAGGCTCTTGCATTCTACCTTGGCCATCTAAACCACTTGCAAGAGGCCCTGAATTAGCAGGCAATACAATATTTCCGCGTTCAACTACTTTACGTAAATTTTCTTTCGTAGCAGGATGGGCGTACATGTCCAAGTCCATAGCTGGAGCAAGTATTACAGGACATTTTGCTGACAAATAGGTAGCCAACAATAAATTATCGCAAACACCATATGTCAGTTTAGCCAAAGTATTTGCTGATAAAGGAGCAATAACTAATAGGTCAGCCCATAAACCTAACTCCACATGGTTATTCCATACCTTAGAATCATTTTTCCAAAAACCACTTGGAACGTCGTTTTCTGACAATGTTGCCAATGTTTCAGCTGTAACAAACTGAGCAGCCGAAGCAGTCATAAGGCATTTTACTTCAGCTCCAGATTTTTTTAAAAGCCTGACTAAATAGGGAATTTTATACGCGGCAATACCGCCAGTTATACCTAATACAATTCTCTTGCCTTTCAATATAGATTCCATTCCAGTCAAATTTGGAAACAGGGAGAATTGTGAATAATCTAATCTTCTAATTTTCTAAGATAAATTTTATCGTTCATCAGCTCGTCAATTGCCATTGCAACAGGCTTTGGAAGTCTTTCATAAAATTTAGAAATTTCTATTTGCTCTCTATTTTCAAAAATTTCTTCCAAATTATCTGTAGAAGAAGCAAACTCTTGCAATTTATTAGTCAGCTCCTCTTTCAATTCAGCATTGATTTGATTGGCTCTTTTAGATAACATCACGATAGACTCATAAATGTTCCCTGTGTTTTTTTCAAGTTCAACAGCGTCTCTTGTAACCGTTGTTCTTTCTGCTTTGCTATTTTTAAAGCTCATACTTTAATAATTAATAACTGTAAGTATTGGATCTTTCTCTTTCAGCGCGTATATAAATTTCCTCTGCTCTTCCTAACAAAGAAGAGGATGGGAAACGCTGCGCAAAAGTATAATATAATTTCAAGGTATCCTCGAGATATTCAATTTTTTTAGCTGTTGAGGCTTGCTGTGCCTTATTGTAAGTACTTAAAAGTTCTTCAAAAATCACTTGTTCTTCTACTTCTTCTAACGCTCTAGTGGCCTCCTCTACCATTGTCAAAGCTCGCCCCATATTTCTTCCTAACTGAAAAGCATCGCGGTGTTCATCATAGATTGCTAAAACTTTTTCTAATCGATCTCTCCTTTTACTAAAAACACTCTTATTAGCTAACTGAAATGCGTTGTTTAATTGAATAAAGGCTGCTTCATTTTTGAATTTAGAGGACGGATACTCCTCAATAAATGCCGCAGCAGATGTTTTTGCTGCATTATATCTTTCCATTCGATCATAAAGTCTCACAGTATTAATCGCTTTGACCTCTAACTTTAAACGCATGTCATCCATCAAACGGTTACAAGAATCTACATAAGGACTATTTGGAAAAGAACTTATAAATAGTTGCAACTCATTGATTGCTGTTACCGTCTCTTCTTGATCTAAACTTGGCTCTGGCGAATTATTCACAGCAGACATAGCTGAATAAAACATAGCTTGCTCTACTCGTTTACTGTTTCTAAATCTTTCCACGAAGTTCGAGAAATAATAAGAAGAACTGAAAAAATCCGCCATATTGAAGTAGGTCATCCCCAATTGGAAGTAGGCCAACTCTCCTTTTTCGTCTTTAGGGAATCGTTGATAAACTTGCTCATATAGAACTAATGCTCTGTTGTAAGAGCCTTGAGCAAAAAGCTCTTCAGCTTTAGCCAGTTTTAATTCATAATTATCCCCTTTAACTATTCTGGAGAAATCACTGCAAGCAGCGAAAACCATAAGCATGGTAAGCAACAAGAAAATTAAATTTGATTTTTTATGCATCATAATTTTTGCAAAGTTAGAACAATCTGCATTATTAAACGAATAAGATTTCAATTTTGCATAAAATTAACGTGATTTTTTCATAAATATCGAAACATCTCGATTTTTTTTCCTTGAGCAAAAGAGCATTGCTTTATTTCTAATCAACTGTTATGGTTTAATTATATTGTCGATAATTCTCCTACTAGACATCGAGTAAAATCTTCTTTTACTCCAGATACAGAATTGGAATTACCCAAAAGATACATTAATTTAGTAATGGCTGCTTCGGTGGTAATATCTTTTCCACTTAAAACACCTAATTTATTGAATATAGTGCTATTGGCATATTTGCCTTGGTCCACTGCTCCAGAAAAACATTGTGTAACATTCACTACAACTCCACCCTCTGCAATGTATTTTTCTAACACATCGAAAAAATCACTATTTCGAGGTCCGTTTCCTGCCCCGAAAGTTTCTAGCACTATACCTTTTACCTTCTTTACATCGAATAAAGATTCGTAAACAAGAGGGGAGAATCCGGGGAAAATTTTGAGAAGCGCAACCCTATCATCCATTTTAGTTGACAAATGTAAATCTGAGAATGAGCTTTGGAAAAAATTAGATGTATTGTATTGAATAGTGACACCTGCTTTGGCGAGTGGCTGAAAGTTTGGACTTGCGAAGGCATCAAAATTATGCGCAGAAATTTTCGTAGTTCTATTGCCTCTAAAAAGCGTATATTCAAAATAAATAGCAACCTCACTGATTAAAGGCAAACCATTTTTATCTAAAGTAGCAGCGATTTCAATTGCAGTGATAAGATTTTCTTTCCCGTCTGTTCGAATTGTTCCAATTGGCAATTGAGAACCCGTAAATATGATTGGTTTTTGCAAGCCTTGTATCATAAAGCTTAGAGCGGATGCAGAATATGCCATTGTATCTGACCCATGCAAAATGACAAAACCATCAAAATTGGTGTAGCAATTAAAAATCTGTTTTGCTATTCTTGCCCATATTAAAGGGTTCATGTCTGAAGAGTCTATAGGCTCATCTAAAGATACGGCCGTAAGTTCTGCTGCAATCCTTCCTAATTCTGGTATTTGATCGTTTAGATGCTGAAAATCAAAGGCTTTTAGTACTCCTGTTTTAGGGTCTTCAATCATACCAATTGTCCCACCAGTATAAATTAGTAAAATTTTAGGTTTTCGCATATTTACAAATTAAATAGCTTCAATGCATTTTTAGTGGTTTGAGCTATAACATCTTCCTTATTTTTAGAATATTTTGCCGCTATTTTTTCTACAACCAAAGGCAGCAAAGCAGGCTCATTTCTTTTTCCTCTTTTAGGCGCGGGGGCTAAATATGGAGCATCTGTCTCTAGCAGAACTGCGGAAAGGGGGATATTTCCTAAAACTTTATCCAATCCGCTATTTTTAAAAGTTACAACGCCACCAATACCAAACATAAATCCTCCATATTCAAGGATTTTTTCAACTTCTTCCTCCCCTCCTGTAAAACAATGAAATACACCGGTTAAGCTTTCATCATTATATTCATCCAATACTTTAAATATTTCTTTAAAAGAATCTCGAGCATGGATAACAATCGGCAAATCAAATTCCTTAGCCCAATCTATTTGCATTGCGAAGGCTCGCATTTGATGTTCTTTAAATGTTACGTCCCAGTATAAGTCAACCCCTATTTCTCCAATAGCAACATGATAGCCTTTTCGATAAAATGACTTTAACCGTTCTAAATCCTGCTCCCAATTTTCCTTAATTTCACACGGATGAAGCCCCAACATTGGATAAAAGATATTTGGGTATGTATTCACCAAATCATCCATACCACCTAATGAGTTGAAATCAATATTTGGCAGCAAGATTTTCTCAACTCCAGCGTCTATAGCTCTTTTAATAACCTCTGCTCTATCCTCCGAAAACGAGTCGCTGTAAATATGTGCGTGTGTATCAATCATTTTTTTTCATTCTCAACTTCTTGTATAGCTGAATCGCTAGCATCAGTCCTATTGCAACACCAAAGAATAGTAAGGTAGCGGTTAGACTACTCAAATTATTTTTCAATACTACTAAAAAAACAACTACTACTAACACTAAGGTCGCTACTTCATTCCATAGTCTTAATTGAAGGGAAGACCATTTAAAAACACCTTTTTTGAGTTGAAACAGTAATCTTTGACAGATAAAATGGTAAACTAATAAAAGGATAATGAAGGTTAGCTTAATATGCATCCAACCTAACTTTAGGTAGAATGGCTCTATAATCAACATCCAAACACCAAAAGTAATAGTCAAGATCATTGCAGGTGTGGTAATTATCCACCAAAGCTTACTTTCCATGATTTGAAACTGTTTGGAAAGAATAACTTTTTCTTGCACTGATTTTTGTTGAGCTTCTGTATGGTAAATGTATAATCTTACGATATAAAATAAGCCAGCAAACCAGCTTACCATGAAGATTATATGCAATGACTTAACTACTCCAAATTCCATGATGCTTGAGTATATTTAATAACAGTTTCGAAAATATTTTGAAAAGAAAATCAAATTAAATTCCATCGTAGTAAACTTTTTTAGGGTTTGCTATCTTTTTTAATTCAATAATAAAAGCCTCTTGTTCTTTAGGCTCCATAATATCCAAATCCAATTCAAGAACAAGGTTATTCCCATAATCAAAAAGCAAATTATTTTGTTGCTTAATCACCTTTTTTAACCCTTGAAAATAAATGACCACGTATGACCTATCGGCTGTTACAATAGCTTTAGAGGTCATACCAATACCGAACTTATGCCCAACTAATCCATAGCTTAAGTGCAAAACATGCTCGATTAGCATTATTAATAATACAGTCGCTATCACCCATGATTCCTTGGCAATAACAAGAAAAAAAGCAGCTACTAACAAAATAAATAGCCACTCCAATCCACCAAATAATATGATAGTATTTTTTCTTTTATTGCTCAAGTTAGAGGAAAAGAGGAACCTGGATCTTTGTTTAACAACAGCTAAGGCTGACCATTTTCTGGAAGCTTTCGTGGCGGCCAATAAAAATACCAAAATAGCTACCAAGACAAAGAACCAGTCTTTGAAGGCAAACTCTTCACCAGGAATATTCATTCCGAAAAAAGTAAAATCTTCATTCAACCCAACAGCAAGTGCAAATGGCAATGATATAAAACAAAGAATCAAGATTAAACCATTAAAAAAGCTATTCATTTGGAAAAAGCTTAAGTTTATCTTTTAATTCAGTCAATCTTACCTTCGTGCGCTCGATATTCTTTTTTGCCTCATCTAATAAAGGACTATTCGATTTTGCATTAGAGAAAAAACCAAGATTATTTTCGTATTGCATTAGCTGTTGTTTAACCTCATCAATTTGTTTACGAATTTGCATTTTTTCTTTAGCCAACAACTCCGACGAATTAATTTGTCCTTGCATCGCAGTCAGCTTCGATTCAAAAATTACTTTTTCTCGTTCTGCCCCTTCTATTTTTAAGGATTTATAAAGTGTGTCCATTGCCTCTTGAAAAGCACTATAAACCTCATCTTTGTGTTTCAAAGGCACATGTCCTATCACATTAAAACGTTCTGCAAAAGCTTTCAACGTCGCAATTGCTTCTGCACTATCAGAGGGCACTTGAAAGGCCTTTATTTCTTCAATAAGAGCTAATTTCTGAGTATAATTAACTTCATTTTCTTTATCTTGTTGTTCAAAATGGGCTTGTTTCGCTTCAAAGAAATAATCACAAATAGAACGAAACTTTTTCCATAATTTTTGCTCATACTTTTGGCCAGCACTACCCAAGGACTTCCACTTTTTCTGTAATTGAATAAACTTTTGCGTTGCAGGCCCCCAATCCGTATCATTTTTAATTGCTTCTGCCTCGTCAATCAGAGCCTTTTTCTTGTCTGCAACTTCATCAAAAACAGAATTCAATTTAGAGAAAAAAGCGCCTTTAGCCTCAAAAAAGTCATCACAGTGCGATCTAAATTGTTTCCAAACATCCTCATTTTCTTTCTTTGGCCCAAAACCAATGGATTTCCACTCTTCTTGAAGTTTGATTACCACGTCAGTATGGTTCCCCCAATCAGCCACAGTAGCTCTATTTTGTTCCAAAATCGTTTGCACCTTCTCTACCAGTTCAAGCTTTTTATTAATATTTTCTTGCATTACGGCACGGCGTCCTTCGTAATGGTTTTTAATTTTGTCATACACTGCTTTAACCGCAGACCAATAGCTTTCTTTCAATGCTTCCCACTCCTCTTGTTCCGTTG
>JAFIEX010000089.1 GCA_020832365.1 Crocinitomicaceae bacterium | reverse complement strand
GAATTTTAATCAATTGGTTTTTAGAAGCAACTAATCCACCCAATAATTCCTCCCCAAATGCTCCTCTTTACACTCCAAGCGTTCATCGGAAAATGGGTGCGTGCTGAGCATTTTGTCCACGGAATTGTTTTGTGACTTCATTCTGCTCCAAAAGCAAGCGGCTGCTTTGCCGTCGTAACCGGCTTTGATGGCGAGGTCGGCACCGTATAACCCGAATTATTCACCAATCTGAAGCTTCTAAAAGTGTAACAACTTGTTTAAGAAGAACTTATGTGTTGTTTTTTAGTTTTTTCTCATACCCATTTTTGGATATGCTCCTAAAATCAGATTTTGATTTAATTTTGACCTATTTGGCGTTACAAGCCCCGCAAAATATACTAATATTCCTTTGGGTCTTGTGCCTAAAATAGCTTCAAAATTAAATGCATGAATAAATCGGGATAAATCGGAATAGACTTCGTTTTCTTGGTTGAAGGAGGTTCAGTTGGTATTTCACCAATAAACCATACACCTACGCCACCTTCACCTCCACCACAAACCGTGCGCCTTTTTTATACTCCCCATCAATTGCAATGGTACCGCCATGCAAGGCTATGATTTGTTTACAAATCGCTAATCCGAAGCCGCTTCCTTTTGGTTTTTTAAAGGTTTGGTCTTGGGTTTGGTAAAATTTATCAAAAATATAGGGTTGGTCGATGGCTGGTACACCCGGTCCGTTATCTGTAATGGTAATTTGATAGCGGCGTTGTTCTTCGTTCATCTTGCCTTCTGTGGTAATTACACCCTCATTAGGTGTGACAAATTTCAAGGCATTGGAAACGATATTGAGTATTACTTGTGCAAATTTATCTTTATCGATATTCAATTCTACTGACTCAATACGCTCGGAGTTAATTACAATATTTTGCTGTGCAGCGATGGCATCATACGAATGAATCGTTTCCGTTAAAAAAGCTTTAATGTCCACGGGTTCAAATCTCAGCACTTCCCTACCCGATGCCAGTTTTTCCATATCCAAAATATCATTAATGAGTCGCGTTAAACGTTCCGCATCGTTAAGCATATTAGTTAAAAACTGATTGCGAATTTCTTCGGGCATTTCGGGATCGTCTTGCAACATTTCAGCACTGGCATAAATTGAAGTGATTGGGGTTTTCAGCTCGTGAGCTACGGTGTCCAAAAAGTCGTCTTTTTGTTGATCTTGTAGAATGAGTGCTGCATTGGCTTTTTTTAGCTCTTCTGTCAGTTTTTGCAATTGATAGGATTGATTTTCAAACGATTTACTTGATGCAAAAGCTTCTTTGTTTTCTTGTAAAATTTTAAGCACATCAGGCAACGAGACAGGCTGTTCTTTGGCTACTTTCGCAATTAAAATTTGGGCGGATGCACTACCGACAGCTCCCGTCAGTAACTTTTCCGAAAAATTAATGAAACGTGCATCTGCTAATTGCTCATCGGGAGAAATACCATATCTTTTCTTGAAAACGCGAATGGCTTTTTTAGTGCGATCTTCTCCTAAAAATTTCATTAAAATAGTTTGAATATCCTCAATATAAGCTTCTCCGCGCCAAACCAATGCATTATCCGAGTTTTCGTTTAAACTATCGGCATTCACAAAAATTTCACCGTAATTGCGTTCGCGGTAATTGCCTTTGTAGGCCAAGGAGAAATACACATAAACCAATAAATTCACCAATAAACTCCAATAAAAAGCATGCGCCATAGGGTTTAAAAAATTCAATCCGAATAATTTTTGAGGATGTAAAAAATCACCGCTCATAGCAGCAAAATTAACGAGCTCTGGCTGGGCAAGAATTTCTTTGGCAATGAAAGGCCACAAATAGGTATAAATCACCACCAAAAACCCTGTGATTATGCCAACAATAGCTCCTTTGGATGATCCTCTGTTCCAAAATAAACCCAAAAAAAAGGACGGAGCCAATTGGGCAATGATTAAAAAAGAAATTAAACCAATATCAAACAAAGGGACATTAGCGCCAATCCCAGCGAAGAGCCAATAAGCCAAAGCAATGGATGAAAAAATCGCAATGCGTCGAATGTTTTTGATCGTTTTTTCATTGTTCAATGCTTTTTTGTCCATAAATCGATTCAAGAAACCGTAGGGAATGATTAAATTGTTACTCAACATCGTAGATAATGCCAAGGTAGAGACAACAACCATGGAAATCACGGCCGAAAGTCCGCCCAAAAAAACCAAAACAGCAAGGGTTTCATTTCCTTGACTCAAGGGAATTAACAAGGTCAAGTAATCATAATTGACTTGGTCACCAAGTAAAACTAGACCACCCCAAGCGATGAAAATCACGAAAACATTGAATAACAACAAATACAGTGGAAATACCCACATGGCGGTTTTCAATTGTTTTTTACTGGTATATTCTACCACACTAGTTTGAAATTGTCGGGGAAGCAAAAAGATAGCCAAAAAAGAAAGGGCAATATTAAACAGCCAATTAATTCCACCTGTCAACGATGAAATACCCTCCAATCCTTTCGCTTGAATGTATGGCGTCGCTTGTTGGTAAATATCGGAAGTTCCATTGAACAAATAAAAAGTGACATATACGCCAACAATTAAGAAAAAGGTCAGCTTTAAAATTGATTCAAAAGCAATGGAGAACAAAATTCCCTTTTTATTTCGAGAAGCATCTAAGGATAAGGTGCCAAAAAAAGTAGCGAATAAAGCTAAAATTAAGGCGATGTAAAAAGAAGTATCTCCCAACCAAGTTTTGTGCGAAATAGCGGTATCACCTGTTGTGATTAACTGAAAAGTCTCAGAGAGTGCCTTTAGTTGTAAGGCAATGTAGGGAATGATACTCGCCGCACAAATCAAGGTTACTAGCGCTCCAAGCGACCGATTATTTCCATAACGCAAGGAGATAAAATCGGCAATCGATGACACATTGTAGGATTTTGAAATTTTCACCACACGCATTAAGATAAAGATCCAAAATGGCGCAGCGATAACCGGACCAAGGTAAATGGTTAGAAATTCAGGTCCCGTCCGTGCTGCTACACCTACGCTTCCATAGTAAGTCCAAGCTGTACAATAAACAGCCAATCCAAGCGCATAAACAAAAGGGCTATTGACAATTTTGGAGCGGTTGTTTTTTTCTGCCCAAAAAGCCAAATAGAACAACACTCCGAGGTATCCAATGATAATTGCTATGAGGGACAAATTACTCACCGAATCGTTTTAACCAAATAAAAGTGAATAAAATAGACAGTGTCCAAATCGAAAAAACTAAAAAATAAAACGATGGAATCCCTAAAAGCACAAATTTACCGCTGTATGCCAAGATAAGTGGGATATTCAACAATCCCCAAACCATGAAGCCCCAAGCAATGAATTTTTGTTTGTGTCGTTTTTTCATTCATTCGTATTTCAACTTCTAAAGTAGTAAAAAAACAAGTTACACACAAAGTAGAGAACTATTTTACGAAAATACATTCTTGCGAGATAATAAATAGACACGGAGCGAATTTTATTAACCCTGTACTGTAAAAGTGTGTTTTAATACAATTTACCATGAAAATCGAAAATTTAATTTTACATTTGCATGGTAAAATAAGTAGTATGATACACCGTTTTGGGACAGAAGATTTAGTAGAATTATTACATGAATTCCCTGCTGTGGCTATTATTGGACCACGTCAAGTAGGGAAAACGACATTAGCTAAATTGCTCGCGGGTCAAATTCAAAAAGAATTGGTGTATGTAGATTTAGAAAACCCAAGAGACGAACTTAAACTGCAAGATCCAGTTTTATTTTTTGAAGCGAACGAGGACAAATGTGTGGTATTGGATGAAATTCAACGTAAAAAAGAATTGTTTCCCATTCTGCGTGCTATGATTGACAAAAACAGGCAACCAGCACGATTTATTCTGTTGGGATCTGCCTCGCCAGAACTCATAAGAGACAGTTCAGAATCGTTGGCGGGTCGCATTTACTACAAAGAATTAACCCCATTTCACCTTTCGGAATTGGATGATCAACTCGACATGAACCAACTCTTTTTGCGCGGCGGATTCCCTAACTCATTGATGGCGAAGTCGGATAAATCTAGTTTTAGGTGGAGAGAAAGTTTTGTTCAAACGTATGTGGAAAGAGATTTACCACTTTTGGGACTGCCTTTACAACCAAGTGAGGCAAGAAGAGTGCTGCGCATGCTCGCCAATTTAAATGGTCAACTGCTAAATTATGCCTCTTTGGCAAAATCGCTAGGTGTTACTGCACCTACAGTAAAAAAATATATCTATTTTTTGGAACAGGCATTCTTGGTTGAACTGCTGGAGCCGTTTACAGAAAATTCAACTAAACGGATTTCAAAATCACCAAAAATATATTTACGTGATACAGGAATCGCCAATTACATGTTGGGTATTGTAAGTTATAATGATTTACTCGCACATCCGAAAGTAGGTGATCTATGGGAAAGTTTTGTGTTGCAACAATTGGCTGCTGTTTTACCTGCTGATGTTGAACGCTGTTTTTACAGAACACATAACGGAGCAGAAATAGATTTTATACTCCAATTTCCAAATAATGAAAAAATCGGCATAGAAGTTAAGTGGAGCTCAGCTCCAAAATTAACTTCAGGAACCTATACCGCAATGCAAGATATGAAAATCAAGAAGTTATTTGTGGTTTCTCCTACAGATGAAAGCTTTTACTTAAAGCATAACATTCAGGTTGTCAACATAAAAGAAATGATAAAAGTAGTGCTAAAAAAGATATATTAACTATATTTTACCATGAAAATCGAAAGTTATATTTTCGATTTTCATGGTAAATTACACTTGATTTTACACAGCTGTATGCACAGCATTTAAAAAATGTAAAACTAATTTTGATTGAATCTGTGCACAAATCAAGTGTTTTTTATGTTTATTATGCTAATAAACAAGTCTAAATGAATCCTTAATTAACAAATTACTTTAGGTTAACAACTAAGGCTAAATATATCCCACCTAACGTGCTATTTAATAAGCACATTATACTATTTCGATGAAAGATAAATTTCATACCTAGGGCGATTTATCAATGATTCATCAAAGCTTTGTGTATGTTTTAGTTCATACAAATATCGATACATTAGAGAGAATAAATTTCAATTTCAGTGAATAGCAAATCAAAATGGCTAATTTTGTAATCTTAAAAAATAAACTGCGTTGTTTTGCACGAAAGCAAAGTGCGTTTTAATTTAAATGAATGTAAATGAAGATTTCTTTAAACTGGTTAAAGCAATATGTTGATATTGACAAGTCAGCAGAAGAATTAGGTCAAATTTTGACTGGCACTGGACTGGAAGTGGAAGGAATAGAAAAGTTGGAAGCAGTAACAGGAGGTCTAAAAGGAGTAGTTATTGGTAAAGTTATTACTTGCGAACAACACCCTGATGCAGATCGATTAAAAGTTACCACAGTTGATATAGGCGAAGCAGAGCCAGTTCAAATTGTTTGCGGAGCGCCGAACGTAGCTGCCGGTCAGACGGTAGTTGTAGCAACTGTAGGAACCACACTTTATCCTGACCCCAATTCAGCATTTAAAATCAAAAAATCAAAAATAAGAGGCGTTGTATCAGAGGGAATGATTTGTGCCGAAGACGAAATAGGATTGGGTAATAGTCATGAGGGCATTATGGTGCTTTCTTCAGAGGTACAGCCGGGGACACCAGCGGCAACTTATTTTAACCTCCAGGAAGATGTTCTTATAGAAATAGGATTAACGCCTAACAGATGCGATGCCATGGGACACATTGGAGTGGCCAGAGACCTTATAGCTGCCATAAATGTTCATGAAAACAAAACACTTAAATTAAATTGGCCAAGTGTTCTGGAATTAACTGCTCCAGCAAACCCGCTACCAATTGAAATAGCCGTATTGGCTCAAGAAGATGCCCCAAGATATTGCGGTTTAGCCATTCGAAATGTTGCCGTTGCACCTTCTCCTGAGTGGATGCAACAATCACTTCGAGCGATTGGACTCACTCCCATCAATAATGTTGTCGATATCACCAATTATGTGATGCACGAATTAGGTACACCCTTGCATGCTTTTGATTATGCTAAAACTGGTGGAAAAATTGTTGTACAAAATGCAAAGGATGGAGAGGAATTCATTACGTTAGACGGTGAAAAACAGCAATTGTCAGAACAGGACTTAATGATCACTAATGGTGAGGATTCCCTTTGTATTGCAGGAGTTTATGGTGGCCTTTCTTCGGGAATAACTGAGGAAACAACCTCTATCTTCTTGGAGGCGGCTTACTTCAATCCTATAAGTATCCGAAAAACAGCAAAAAGATTAGGACTTCATACAGATGCATCATTTCGTTTTGAAAGAGGAGTTGATATCGATTTAGTTCCTTATGCACTAAAAAGAGCAGCAATTTTAATGGTACAATTGTGCAATGGAGAACTTGCATCTGAATTAATCGATTGCTACCCTACTCCACTTCACCCTATTAAAGTAACATTTTCAATTAAAAGATGTAAAACTTTGATTGGCAAACACATAGAAACTGGAATAATTGAAAAGATATTACAACAATTGGACATCAGTATTTTAAAAAAATCTGACGAAAATTGGGATTTAGAAATTCCTCAATACCGAGCTGATGTTACCAGAGAAGTTGATGTGATTGAAGAAATATTGAGAATCTATGGTTTTAACAATGTAGAGGTACCTCAGAAAATGAATTCGAGTTTACCTCAAAATATGTCGAACCCTTACGAAAAAAGTTATCAAAAAATAGCTGATTTGTTGGCTCATTTAGGATTCTCTGAAATCATG
Source organism: Crocinitomicaceae bacterium (assembly GCA_020832365.1). Taxonomy (GTDB): domain Bacteria; phylum Bacteroidota; class Bacteroidia; order Flavobacteriales_D; family Crocinitomicaceae; genus JAFIEX01. Next base: position 4,500 of record JAFIEX010000089.1, on the reverse strand, counting down.
AATAATTCGCTAACAAACGCAAAATATGTTCAAGATTTAGGACAAAATATTTTATTGGAAAGCAATAATGTGAATATGCTTAACCCATTAAGCAATGAACTTTCTGTAATGCGCCAAAGTCTACTTTTCCAAACTCTTGAAAGTATTGCCTATAATCAAAACAGACAAAATAGTGACCTTAAATTGTTTGAATTTGGTAAAACCTATCACAAAACAGCAAATGGTTATCAAGAAAAACAAGCCTTAATAATAGCTATATCTGGGCAATGGTTTAAAGAAAACTGGAATACGAGCAGTAAAAGCACTGATTTTTATGATATTAAAGGAATCTCACATGCTGTTTTTGCGCAATTGGGTTTATCTAAATTAATCACAGAAGAAGCCTTAACTGAAAGTCTTTTAGCAGATGGAATTAAACTGAACTTACTAAAGCAAAAAGTTGGAGAAATTGGTTATGTAAGTCAATCCTTACAAAAATATTTCGGTATTAAAAAGCCTGTTTTTATAGCTATAATTGATTGGGACATCATACTTTCGAACTTGCATTTAAATAAAGTTGTTTTTGAAAAGCTCCCGAAAACATTTGCCGTTAGAAGAGACTTTTCTCTTTTGATAGACGAACATATTCGATTTGCTGAGATCGTTCAATTAGCCAAAAAGTGTGATAAAAAACTATTACAAAACATAACGCTTTTTGATGTTTTTGAAGGTAAGCAGCTACCTGAAGGTAAAAAATCCTATGCTATTGGATTTTATTTCCAAGACAAAGAAGAGACATTAAAAGATGAGCAAATTGACCGTATTATGAATAAAATAGAAAATGTATTGGTTCAAGATCTAGGTGCTTCACTTAGGTAAAGTTTATTTGAACTAGTTTTTCAGACATTGTTCAGGATACAAAAATATATTGACAATATCTAAAACTTGAATAGCGTCTGGAATTATTTTAATGTGAAAAGCAGTGCTGCTTTTTTATATTTGTTCGTCAAAAGTTCTTAAGTAGAACGGTTTTTATTGGTCTTCAAAATGCTTAAAACGATGTATATTAATGCACATCGCTTTTGTTGCTCAAAATCTCTATAGACCATAATAATCTAGTTTTCAGTATATTTTTAACGGAACTGATTATTTTCTTTAGCACAATAATTTTAATTAAAATTTTGGGGGTTTATTTTTTTGAATTAAATTCGATGATAATTTCTCAAAAATGAAATAATCGACTAGATTAAATACATAGTTGTTTTGAGCATGACTTGGGAAACCTAAAGTATTAATTTAAGAAATACTGAAAATGAAAACAAACCTAGGCGTTGAATTACCTATTTCACTAAGCACAACTCCATATAATGGACAATGGACAAAGGAGGAGGCAGCACACCTATTAAGAAGAACATTATTTGGAGCAACCTTTCAGCAAATATCTGAGGCCGTTCAGCTTGGAATGGAAGATACTGTTCAGTTATTACTGACACCTGTTTTGCTCAATCCACCTGTAACCGTTTCACCAGATGACGGCGTGGCCAACATTGGCGATACTTGGGTGAATAGCCCTTATCCAACAAACACTTTAGCCAGCGAAAATGCAAGACGAGAATCACTTGGCGCATGGATATCTTACCGGGTGAATCAAAGCTCTTTCAGTGTACATGAAAAAATGTGTTTATTTTGGCAAAATCATTTCTCTGCCGAAGCATCATTTGACTCTAGAGCAAGTTATCAATATTTGGATTTAATTCATCAGTTTGCACTTGGTAATGCTAAATCTTTTACGAAAGCAATGACCATTAATCCCAATATGCTCTTTTTTTTAAGTGGTGCTTTCAATAATAAGTTCAGTCCGAATGAAAATTTTGCAAGAGAATTATTAGAGATTTTCACATTAGGAAAGGGGCCTCAAATAGGGCCTGGTGATTATACCCATTTTACAGAACACGATATTTTGGAAGCTTCTAAAGTTTTAACTGGATGGGTAATTCAAGGTTTTTTGAGCGAAACAGAGCCTACGCCATATTCTGAGTTTCATCAGGCTTTACATGATGAAACAACCAAAACTTTTTCACATCACTTTAACAATCAATCAATAAACAATCAAGGAATACAAGAGTATGAGCTCCTTATTGATATGTTGTTTGACAAACACCAAACAGCTGTAAATCTTTGCACACAAATCTATCGTTGGTTCGTTAATTACGATATTACTCCCGTTGTACAAAGTACTGTTATTGAAGAGTTAGCGCAAACAATGGAACAAAATAATTTTGAAATTGCTCCTGTATTGGAACAGTTGTTTAAAAGTGAACATTTCTATGACATTGCAATAAGAGGAGCTATAATTAAGAATCCTTATGAGTTCATGTATGGTATTTTTAATTGCACTAACTCACAGTTAACTTACAATGAAGTCAATAGTTATCCACTCTATTTATTGGCTTATTGGCTCAATGCCAATATGGGAATGGATTATGGGAATCCACCATCGGTTGGTGGATGGACAGCTTATTATCAAGCACCAGCTTTTTCGCAGTTATGGGTTAATTCTTCTTTCATTAAATTGCGATTTGATTATTCTGACTGGATTGCGATATGGGGCGGAATGCAAATCAATGGATTTACATGGGAAGTTAACCACATTGAGTTTTTAAATGGTCTTTCCATACCTGCTTCTGCTGATGATGTCATAGACGACATGATTACTGTTTTTTGTCCAAAAGGATTAGACTTTATCAAACGATTCACATTAAAGAATATTTTAACCAATGGATTACCAGATTTTGAGTGGACGATACAATACAACGAATACTTAGCAAATCCAAACGACCCAGTTTATGTTGAGCCGGTCAAATTACGAATAGCACTTACATTATCCACATTATTGAAAATGCCAGAGTGTCAAACCATTTAACCTAATCAAAATGAAAAGAAGAGATTTTGTAAAAAATTTATCACTTGCAGCTGTTACTGCGCCAATAGCAATAGATGGTTTGGAATACAAAGCTATTCATAAGAAATTGTTCACTGTCCCAAAAGCTTTTGAAGATCGCGTATTAGTATTAGTCCGATTAAATGGAGGAAATGACGGTTTAAATACCATCATTCCTTTAGAATTCTACGACAATCTGGCTATTCAAAGAAATAATATTTTATTACCGGAAACATCGCTTTTGAGTATTGGAGGAAATAATGCTATGCATCCAGCCATGACAGGAATGCACGACATGTACCATAACGGCAAACTTTCCATAATTCAAAATGTAGGTTATCCTAACCAGAATCGTTCTCATTTTCGTTCAATGGATATATGGACAAGTGGCAAAACAGCGGTTCAAGAAACTACTGGTTGGCTCGGCAGGTATTTCTCAATAGACCATGAAAATTATCCAAATGGCTATCCAAACAATGATTTTCCAGATCCATTTGCAATTAGTATGGGTTTCGAAGTATCTGCAACTTGTCAAGGGTTAATTACTAACTTTTCGCATTCCGTTGTCAATCCGTTCGATGCTATTAATCTCCCTAATGCTAATGTCGTCAATGATGGTAGCTATTATGGTATTCACATGGAATATCTTTCGGGAATCATTAATCAAACCAATGCATTTGGAGCTCAAATAAAAGCCGCAGCTGAAAATGGTAACTCTTTATCACAGTTATACGACACAAATAATCATTTGGCAATGCAATTGAGACATGTGGCTAAAATGATATCAGGAGGGTTAACGACTAAAGTTTACATACTAAATATTAATGGATTTGATACCCATGACAATCAAGTAGTACAAGGTCAAACCACTATTGGTGAGCATACAAACCTATTAAAGAAATTATCGGATGCAATTCATGCTTTTCAAGATGATTTAGGACTTTTAGGGCTTGAAAAGCGTGTGGTAGGCATGACATTTTCAGAATTTGGCCGACAGATTGCATCAAATGGAAGTATTGGAACAGATCATGGTGATGCTGCCCCCATGTTTATTTTTGGTGATTGCTTAAATATGGCTATCTATGGAGACAACCCAGAAATATCAGATGTTGTTGTTCCACAGGCTGGGATTCCAATGCAATTCGACTTTAGGGATATATATGCTTCTGTTTTAAGAGATTGGTTCGGTGTAGATGAATTAGAAATTGATGAGCTTTTTGAAAACGCGATAAGCTATCATCCTATTTTTGGGGGTTGCAATCTGGAAACAGCTGAACAAAAAGTGGTTCAGTCAAAGCAACCAATTCTCTTTCCAAATCCAGTATTATCAGATGCTACGCTGCGAATTACTATGGATAAATCTTCAATGACTAGTCTGCTTTTAATAGATGTAAATGGCAGAATTATAAATGAACTCTATCGTGGGATAATTCAACAAGGTCAGCAAGACATACCACTCTCCATGAATAATCTTTCTGCAGGAAGCTATTATTTACAGGTGCTTACGCATCATCAAAAATTTGCTATACCTTTTGTAAAATCAAACTAATTTAAACAAAATCAATCATCTATGCCTAAAT
>JAFIEX010000088.1 GCA_020832365.1 Crocinitomicaceae bacterium | reverse complement strand
ACATTCATCACCAAAATCAAATCTTAATGTGTGACCAAGCGCATCAGCACTACTTGTTTTTTGATTTACCAAATCCATGATATTGTCAACATTCATAGCTTTATATTTTAATTTTAATAGTTACTTCTTGATACTTTCAGTCCATTATTTGGGTTAAATCAACGAACAGTAGTAATACAAATTTAGTATTTTATTTAAGTCATTCAAGAATTTTATACTTGTTGTAATATAGCTAGATAAACGGAAGTTATTATCCGCTTTCATAGATGATGTTACCACTCATATTTTAAGCCTTAACTTTTATTTTAAGGTGAATAATTCCTATATTTCGATCTGCCACTATGGATTGCAAAAATTACAACTTCCTGGGTCTGCTGTTTGATGCCCTTTCGGAAACATCTTTTTTTCAGTATAATGACACTTTTGACAACATAAAGTAGCGTATAATGTTAAAGAAGTGGGTAAACCACAAGCGTTGCAAGGCAGACCAGCGTGGTAATTACTTATTCTAAATCCTGGTGTTTTGCATTTTGGACAAGTTCGTTTTGCATTGTTCGCTAAATCCATTGTAGCTGCTGCAATTACGGTTTGTCTTGTTGGATTATTCATGGCACGCATGTCGGTTTCCATCCACAGTAATCCATTTTTTTGCAAAAACGAAACAACAGTCTCTTTTAAAGATGTTAGGGATTTTAAATCTTTTTTCACCCAAGTAAAATTGTTCTCGTTGTCCTTTAAAATGATCCCATGTTCAGGAAATCCAATTGCTTGAGCAAATGCCATTGCTTCAGCTTCAGATTTAATTATCTCACCATTCAAATTGGTATTTGTAGAAAGAGATTGTCCAATAATTTCTAGGTTATTCTTTTTATCGACAAGCAGCACTAACTCTTCATTGCAAGAGAGAAAGGGGAATGAAGGATGTGGACCAAAAGAACCTTCGCTGGCAATGGCCAAATCACAATTGTAGTGTTCAAATGCCATTTCGCACTTCTTTCGGGCTGCGTCTATGGGCGTTAAATCACGATTGATTTCGCCAGAAAATGTACCTAATAAATCTGTGTCTATGGTGTCTGCTGCAATACAAGTTACATCGATTGCACTGCTTATTATCGGTGCAATTAAGCGCTCTTTTTGATGCTTAGATACGATGTATATTTTTCTGCCCTGAAACATTTTAATGGCGACGTTTTGCTCACGAAGTTAACGAAAAACGACCTTGAATGTTAGGTCGTGCATTATAAATTTTGAATGTCTTCACTGGTTTTAATTTTTCAAAAGAATAAGTAGGGCATCGAAGATTATCGTTTTAGAAGCTAGAATTAAAACCCACAACGGGCTATTAAAATGTTTTGTTTCTTTTTAACATGCTTCTTTTCATAAACAGTTGCTCGCTACTATTTTTAATGCGCTAAAATCAATTAGTTTTAAATTTTCAATAGATATGAAGGTACATTTTATTGCAATAGGGGGGAGTGCCATGCACAATTTAGCAATAGCGCTGCATAGGAAAGGCTTTTTAGTATCGGGCTCTGATGATGAGATTTTTGAACCATCGAAGAGCAGGCTTAAAAAAGAGGGGATTTTACCATCTTATGATGGCTGGAATGCAAACGCCATTCATACGGACCTAGACGCTGTGATTCTAGGAATGCACGCAAGATCGGATAACCCAGAGTTACAAAAGGCAAAAACGTTAGGAATCCCAATTTATTCTTACCCAGAGTACTTATATGAACAGTCGAAAAATAAAAAGCGCGTAGTCATTGGTGGCTCGCACGGCAAAACTACCATAACTGCCATGCTTTTACACGCTGCAAAACTATGTGACTTTCCAGTAGATTACATGGTTGGTGCACAATTAGATGGTTACGATTGTATGGTGCAACTATCAGAAGCTAACAAAACCATTGTTTTGGAGGGAGATGAATATTTGAGTTCTCCTGAAGATCGCAGACCTAAATTTCACCTATACCAGCCGCATATTGCTTTATTAAGCGGGATTGCTTGGGACCATATCAACGTTTTTCCAACTTTTGAAAATTATGTTGAGCAGTTTGAAAAGTTTGTTGCAACGATTGAAAAAGACGGTGTGCTAGTTTACAATGCAGCAGATGAAGAAGTGGTAAAAGTTATCAATAAAGCAAGGCCTGATCTTAAGTTGATTCCATACCTAACACCGATCTATCAATTATCAGATGAAGGTGTGGTATTAACACATGAAGACAATAATTATCCTTTGCAAATTTTTGGCGCACATAATTTACAGAACTTGATGGGTGCAATGGCGGTTGCTCAAGCAATGGGTATAGAAAATCAAAGCTTTTTAAAAGCCATGTCCTCTTTCAAAGGAGCAGGAAAACGTTTAGAAAAAGTGAAAGAGTGGGATGATTTTGTGGTTATTAAGGACTTTGCACATTCTCCCTCTAAATTAAAGGCAACGACAAATGCAGTAAAGGAAAGGTATCCCGATAAGGAATTAATCGCTTGTATGGAGTTGCATACTTTTTCTTCTTTAAAGAAAGAATTTTTGTCACAATATGAAGGAGCAATGACTAATGCAGATACGGCCTTGGTATATTTTAATCCTAAAGTAGTTGAACATAAAAAATTGGCTCCAATAACCAAAGCGGATGTGCAAAGTGGTTTTGGAGGAGAGGTTCATGTAGTGGATCATTCCTCAGATGTCAAGGACTTTTTATATTCAAAAACGTGGAGAAATAAGGTATTGCTTTTGATGAGTTCTGGTAATTTCGATGGGTTAAATTATGATGATTTAGCACAAGAGCTTCATGAAAATGAGAAGAGTTAGAAATATTCACCTTAACTTTACAAAAACTGCTTAATTGCGAAATAATATGGATAAACCATTGATTCAATTACCTTCTATAAGCACGCCCCGTTGGGTGGTGGTGGTGTTGGATTTAATTATTGGCATTATTGCGCTTTTGATCGCCTATTTGGTAAGGTTTGAAGTTTACGCCAATTGGAGCGCTGTAAAGAAGGAATTCGATAATATTTTAGTCATTCTTCCTTTTTTCTTATTAGTTAAGTTTCTCGTTTTTCAAGCCTATAAAATACACAAAGGATTAATAAGACACACATCTTTTGAGGATATTAGACGATTATTCTTTGCTGTTGCAACATCTTCTGCAGTGTTTGCTGTTTTTAGTGTTGTTCGTTCCAATTGGTTAGACGGAAAGTATTTTGTACCTATTTCTGTCCTAATCATGGAGTTTTTAATCAGCTTCGTTTTGTTAATGGGAGTTAGATTTATGATAAAAGTTTATTATTATGAATTATCCAAATCTGATAAAGCAAACCAAAAACTGGTGTTAATTTATGGTGCGGGTGTTTCGGGTTTAATAATGAAACGAACCATAGAAAAGGAACCAAAGGCTGCTATGAAAATAATTGGTTATTTAGATGATAATCCCAAATTAGCAGGAAATAGATTGGAGGGAATAACCATCTATCACACGTCAAAACTAGATGAGCTCTTGCAGCAAAATGAAGTAGATGTGCTTATTGTGGCTATTCAAAAGCCGGATAAAGCAAATGCTAATATAGTTTTAGAAAAATGCTTACAATATAATATTGAGGTTCAATCTGTACCAAGTTTTCAAGCCTGGGTGAATGGTGAATTCAGCATCAAGCAAATTAGAAAAGTTACCATTGAAGAATTATTGGGCAGAAAACCGATTGTGTTAGATGAAGATAAAATAAGCCAGTTTTTGCAAGAAAAAGTTATTTTAATCACTGGTGCTGCTGGATCTATAGGAAGCGGAATGGTAAGGATTGTAGCTAATTATAGACCAGCAAAAATTATTTTATTGGACCAAGCAGAATCTGCGCTGTATGATTTTGACCAAGAATTAAAGGCTTCTGAGCTAGACAGTTCGATTGAGTTGGTGATCGCTGATATTCGAAATGTTGCTAGAATGGATAATGTTTTTAAGCATTACCAACCATCGGTGGTTTTTCATGCAGCAGCTTACAAACATGTTCCTCTGATGGAAGAAAATCCTTCCGAGGCATTGATGACCAATGTTTTAGGGACAAAAAATATGGTGGATTTAGCCGATAAATACAATGTTCAAAAATTTGTGATGATTTCCACGGATAAGGCGGTTAATCCAACCAATGTAATGGGGGCTTCCAAACGTATTGCAGAAATGTATGCACAATGGAAAAACACTGTTTCATCCACGGAATATGTTACAACGCGTTTTGGCAATGTATTGGGGTCTAATGGCTCGGTAATACCGTTATTTAAAAAACAAATAGCGCAAGGAGGGCCGGTAACTGTAACAGATCCAGAAGTTACCCGTTTTTTTATGACTATCCCTGAGGCTTGTCAGTTGGTTTTAGAGGCTAGTGTAATTGGTAATGGTGGAGAAATTTTTGTTTTTGACATGGGAGAATCAGTTAAAATAATTGACTTAGCCTATAAAATGATTAAACTTTCTGGTTTGCAGCCAAACAAAGACATAGAAATAAAAATCACAGGACTAAGACCGGGAGAAAAGCTATATGAAGAGCTTTTGGCGAATGAAGAAAACACTTTGCCAACTCATCATCCGCAAATATTAAGGGCTAAATCTAAGGAAGCAAATTCAGAAATAGATGAAAGCATTATTGACTTAATCGCACTTTTTGCAGAACAAAATAATGAAGCTATAGTAGCAAAAATGAAGGAAATAGTTCCTGAATATATAAGTAATAATTCAATTTTTAGTAAATTAGATCAATGATAGAACCAGCAAAAATACAAGTGAGATTCGCTGATTGCGACGTGATGGGGCATGTCAATAATGCTGTTTATTTGAGCTATTTTGAACAGGCTCGAATGCACTACTTTAAGTTCCTAGTGGACAAAGATTGGGACTGGAAAAAAGATGGAACTATTTTAGCAAGAAATGAAATTAATTACCGGAAACCGATATTGTTGCATGATGAACCTCAAATCCATGTTGGATTGAAAGAAATAGGAGGCAAAAGCTTCACGCTCAATTATCAAATTTTTGTTGGCGGCGAAGTTTGTGCAGATGGAAAATCTACCTTAGTTTGTTTTGATTATTATCTTGGTAAAACGGTAGAAGTGCCAGCGAAATTAAGACAAGCATTATCTCAATTGAATAAAAATGAACAGCTGTAAACTTTTGCTATCATTGGCATTGCTTTTTCTTGCTTCACCTCAGTGGTTAAAAGCGCAAGAAATTACTTCACGCAGTGAAAGCAGAAGATACTGTTTTCAGCGTTCCACGGAAAGAATAGGCCAGCGTTTTGTCGATTGGGAGTGCGGTAAGGATGGAAGAACGATTGACTGTAATGAACGTTTAGAATTAGATCCTGGCTCAAATCTCATTGTTTTAGGAAGTTCAGGAAGACCTTTTTCTGGTAGATGTGAAACTTGTCATGATAACGGCTTATTGGAAAGAAGGGTGGAGTTTCTAAACGGTAAAAGCCATGGAACAGACACCACTTATTACCCATCTGGTTGTCCTCAAGTTATCCGAACGCATGTCGAAGGTGCTGAAAATGGTGTTTGGACTTTCTATAACGACTCAAGTGGTTTGATTGCGTGGCAGATTGGCTATTTCAACGGATTAAAGCACGGCCAAAGTATCTATTACAGACATTTTCAAACAGGAACAGACCATTTAACTATGCAAATTGGTAATGCGGAAAGGAAAGTTCGCTTTGGTCTGTATGATTCTGATACTTTACGGATTGAAAACTTCAACATGGGGCGTTTACATGGCCCACGATTGGACTACTTTCCAGGTTCAAAATTGCGTCGTGAAGTGCACTATCAAAATGGATTAATGCATGGTCCATTTATCGTTTACAACGAGGAAGGAATGGTATTACAAGAGAATAATTTCAACCAAGGAAAAAAAGATGGTGAATGGAAGTTTTACTATGAAAATGGTGCTTTGTTGAAAATTGAAAACTGGAGTAACGATATACCAAACGGTGTTTTTAAATGGTTCTTCATTAATGGAAACATTCAAAAAGTAGAGGAATTTGATCGTAGAGGAAGAAAAAACGGCTGGTTTGAAGAGCGCTTCCCTGATGATAAGGTTAAAAGAAGAACTTTATATCGCAGAGGAGAAATTGTTGAAGATCACGAGTTTGACCAATATGGAAATGAAATAAGAACTGTTGGAGATGCAATTAATGCATCCAAGCAAGATGATGAGTTGCCAACAACAACGAAAAGTAAAAAGTGGTGGCAATTCTGGAAAAAATAAGAATTATGCAAAAAGATTTAAATTTAGCCGTATTGATAGACGGCGACAACATTCCGGCGAAATATATTCAGTTAATGATGGAGGAAATTGCTAAATATGGAACACCTTCCATCAAACGAATATATGGTGACTGGACCAAACCACACCTTTCAAAATGGAAAAAAATTCTATTGGATAACGCCATACAACCTATTCAACAATATAGTTATACCCAAGGTAAAAATGCCACGGATTCGGCTATGATTATTGATGCCATGGATATTTTATATGGTGGTAAAACGGACGGATTTTGTTTGGTTTCATCGGATAGTGACTTTACCAGATTGGCTACAAGATTAAGAGAATCTTCTCAAAAAGTAATTGGTATAGGAGAACAAAAAACTCCAGAACCCTTTATCGCTGCCTGTGATAAGTTCATTTACTTGGAAATTTTGATGGAAGAAGAAGAAGGGGAACAAAAACGAGAAAGTAGTCCAAAGCAACAAAAAAGTGCCGTTCAAAAGATAACGCCACAAGTGATTAAGTTAGTAAAAACATCTATTTACGATTGTGCAGATGATGATGGATGGGCATTTTTGGGAGATGTTGGCTCTTTAATCAATAAAAAACAACCCAACTTTGACCCTAGAAACTTCGGTTTTTATAAACTTACTCCTTTTATTGATGCCATAGGTATTTTTGAAATCGAACAAAGAGAAGCACCGAATAGCAGATTTAAACACATTTATGTTCGAAATAGATCAAAATCTCGAGCGAAATAATTATTTATAATTGGCTGATTATCAAAAGAAATAAGAAAATATTTATTGGGCTTTTTCTAGTCGTTACCGGTTTAATCATTTTGATTTTATTAGCTGATTTAAGAGTGTCAAACTATAGTAAACCCTATCATAGTAGCTCAATTAATAATTTAGCAAGCTTTGAAGTTGGAGTGGTATTAGGAACGAGTAAGTGGGTTAGAACTGGAAAAAAAAACCTCTATTTTACTTATAGAATTAGAGCAGCTGTTGAACTCTATAAAGCTGGTAAGATAAAAAAGATTCTAGTAAGTGGTGATAATGGTACAAAATATTACAATGAACCAAAAGATATGCGTGATGCTTTGGTCGCTGAAGGCATACCTGTTGATGATATTATTTTGGATTATGCCGGTTTTAGAACTTTAGATTCTGTTTTACGTGCGCATAAAGTTTTTGGACATAATCGCTTTTTAATTATTTCTCAGCAGTTTCATAATGAAAGGGCTATTTTTTTAGCTAGAAAGAATAACATTGAAGCTTTTGGGTTTAATGCCAAAGATGTAGATACTTTTAGAGGTATTAAAACGAAGGTTAGAGAGTATTTAGCTAGGGTTAAAGTTTTTTATGACCTGTGGTTTGGTGTAAAACCAAAGTACTATTAATTGATTTTTCTGATCAATGAGGACTTCAAAAAAACATTAAATTGATGAAAATAATATTTTTTCGACATGCAAAAACCGAGCTCACTGCTAAAACAGGCAAGGATTTCGATAGAGGATTAAGAGATAACGGAATAATTCAGTGCAGTAAGATGCAAGAATTTATAGAAAAAGAATTTAGTGGCGTGAATTTTTTTGTTTTGTGTTCAACAGCTAAAAGAACAAGACAGACCTACAAACGCGCTTTTGAAAAGATTCAATCAAAGGTCAAGTACTTGGATGAATTATATCTTGCAAGTGCTGAAGAAATTTTGAAAATCATACAGCATGAAAATGTACCTAATGATAATCAATTGGTGATCTTGGGGCATAATGATGGCTTAACGGATTTGGTCAATTATTTAACCGATGCTGCATTTTATGTTCAAACAAGCGGATGGGTAGAGGTAACGCTAGAAATAGATGATTTGCAGTTGCTTTCAGGCGGTTTGGGATCTATTTCTCGCTATTATCGCCCTGTTTTGGAAGTTTAGTAGTGATATCTTTTTTCGGTTGAAAATGATAAACAATGGTATAATTGTTTTGTGATGCATTTTGAGCATAATTGTTGTTCGTTGCTTCTTCCGTTTTATTTTGTTCAATAGAAGGATGTTCGTAAGGGGTGGATGGCGCTATACTGTTGCGCAGGATTTCACCCTCAAAATCTGGAGGTTCAATACCCATTTCTTTTTCAATTTCATAAGCATATTTTGGTGCTACGGGACCTTTTTTGCGAAATGCCAGGGCAGTAAGAGAGCCAACAATGAAGCCGAACAAATGGCCTTCCCAAGAAATCCCTTGTTCCATTGGTAAAATTCCCCAAACCAAACTTCCGTATAAAAATGCAATAAATAAACTTATGGCCTGTAATGGAAGGTATTTACGTAAGAATCCACTGACCAATAAAAACCCGAATAAACCATAAATTACGCCAGACATACCAATGTGATAGCTACCTGTATTTTGAGCGAGATACCAAAGTAAAAATCCACCCCCAAGCCAAATAAACAATACAACATAAATGGCAATCTCACGATAGAAGTAGATCAAAGTACTTAATAGAACAAAGGTAGGAAAGGAGTTATTGACAATGTGTGCGAAATCTTTTTGACCGTGAATAAAAGGCATAAAAAATATACCTTTCCATCCTTCTGTAAAGCCTGGTCGAACACCCCACTTATAAAAATCATAACTTGTACTTCTGTCTATCAAAAAAACTAGCCACATGATTAATAAAACCAAAGTAGGGTAGAGCATGGCTTCTAAAGTGGCACTTTTATGACTAGGGACAAAACGCATGGACCAAATTTCATATTTATTACTGCAAAGATAAGAAGATCTGCACAAGCCTTACCAGAATAAAAACAGATCCACTATGGATGTTGCTTTTGTTACTTAATTTGTTGTTCTTCAGAAAACTTATCAATGATACAAACCATGTAATCGATTAATTAAGAGATTCAGTAAAACAGTGGGTAGGAAACATATTTATAAAAGATCCATGTAAACAACTATACGGCATAAAAAACATAAAACATATTAATACGAAAATCAGATCGTACATTAGTTTTAAAAAGAAATATTTTATATTTGTACAATACTAAATAAAACAATCCATTATTCAATATGATATTAAGTATTTTAGATGCTACGCTTCCATTGCAAGATCCTGTGTTGAAGTTTTTATTGATTTTAACCATTATCTTGTTTGCTCCCATTTTATTAAATAAAATTAAAATTCCACATCTACTTGGGTTGATTATTGCAGGCGCTGTTATTGGACCAAATGGTTTCAACTTAATGGAAAGGGATTCAAGCATTATACTTTCTGGTACTGCTGGACTACTCTATATCATGTTTTTAGCAGGGCTTGAAATTGATATGGGGGATTTTAAAAAGAATAGCTCTAAAAGTCTTGTTTTTGGTCTCTATACGTTCATTATCCCTATGTCACTTGGTACTTTAATCGGATATTATGTACTGGATTTTAACATTTATACTTCTGTTTTATTGGCAAGTTTATTTGCCTCTCATACGCTCATTTCTTATCCTATAGTGAGTAAAATGGGGGTTACCAAAAACCGAGCTGTGAATATAACAGTTGGTGGAACTGTAATTACAGACACACTTGCTTTATTGGTGTTAGCGGTTATTGTTGGGATGACAACAGGGGAAGTAAATGCTGAATTTTGGATTCGATTAACGGTATCTATTGCAATTTTTGCCTCGATAGTAATGTTTCTTTTCCCTGTAATTGGTCGCTGGTTTTTTAAACAGTTTGAAGATAGTGTAACGCAATACATTTTTGTGCTAGTTATGGTGTATCTTGGTGCTGTTTTAGCTGAAATAGCTGGAATTGAAGCGATTATTGGTGCTTTTTTGGCAGGATTAGCATTGAACAGGCTCATTCCACATACTTCACCTTTAATGAATCGTGTTGAATTTGTCGGAAATGCCATTTTTATCCCTTTTTTCCTTATCGGCGTGGGAATGTTGATTGATTACAGAGCATTTGTTCAAGATTTTGAAACGATTAAAGTAGCACTAATTATTTCTGTTGTTGCAACAATTGGAAAATTTTTAGCTGCATTATTTACTCAAAAAACGTTTAAATTCACTAAAGATGAAAGGCGCATAATTTTCGGACTAAGTAACGCTCAAGCCGCTGCAACTCTTGCTGCTGTTTTAGTAGGTTATAATATTATTATAGGAGAACTACCTAATGGTGAACCAGAACGACTGTTAGGTGACACCATATTAAATGGTGCTATTCTAATGATTCTGGTTACTTGTACCATTTCTTCTTTTGCAACACAAAAAGCAGCAAAAGCCATTGCCCTTTCAGAAGCAGACGAGTCAGAAAAAGAAGAAGATGATTTAACAGAGCGCATATTAATTCCTATAAGTGATATGGATTATGCTTCTGAGTTAGTGAACCTAAGTGTTACTATTAAATCGAAAAATAACCGAGCAGGATTGTATGGGTTGAGCATTGTTGACAACAATAATCCAGATGATTTAACTGAAAAAGAAGCTAAAAAAATACTAGAAAAGTCAGTGTTAACGGCTTCTGCAACAGATAATCAACTAACCGAATTGTTGCGTTATGATACTAATATTGTTAGTGGAATTACAAATGTTGTAAAAGAACATAAAATTACTGACCTCATACTTGGATTACATAAATCCAAAGGGATTTCAGATGCTTTTCTCGGAAAATTGACAAACGGTATTTTGAAGCGTTGCAATAAAACAACTTTGATTTACAAACCTTCTCAGCCATTGGCCACTATTAAAAGGCACTTTATTGTCGTTCCTCATAAAGCTGAAAAAGAATTAGGGTTTCCTTTTTGGTTAGTGAAAATGTGGAACATTGCAAGAAACACAGGTGCTAAATTGATATTTTACGCTTCTCCTGAAACGCTTAGATATATTAAAAACATTCATCAAAACCACCCCATTGAATGCGAGTTTGAAGAGTTTATTGACTATGAAGACTTTTTGATATTGTCTAGGGAAATCAAAAAAGACGATAACTTAATTATTTTGATGAGTCGTCCTGGAAAACCTTCTTACCATGTCAATATGGAAAAGATGCCTAAATACTTGAACAACTACTTTAAAGAGAATAGCTATATTTTAAT
>JAFIEX010000087.1 GCA_020832365.1 Crocinitomicaceae bacterium | reverse complement strand
GGCAGTTGGTCAAAAAATAAATGAGCTAAAAAACGCAGCGCAAGAAAAATTTGATTTGCATATTGACTTGAGCTCTAAGGTAGAGGCGAAAAATATTAATGAAGACTTTACAAGGTCTGCAACACCTTTTGAGTTAGGTAGTCGACATCCCATTGCATTAATAAGAAGCGAGATAGTTTCCATATTTGAGAAAATAGGTTTCAACATCTCGGAGGGGCCAGAGATAGAAGATGACTGGCATAATTTTTCGGCATTAAACTTCCCGCCAGAGCATCCTGCTAGAGATATGCAAGATACTTTTTTTGTAGAGAAAGGCAAACAAGAGAAGGCGCTTAGAACTCATACATCATCGGTGCAAGTAAGGGTAATGGAAAGCAACCAGCCTCCAATTCGAACGATTAGTCCAGGAAGAGTTTATAGAAATGAGGCTATTTCTGCGCGGGCACATTGCTTCTTCCATCAAGTAGAAGGTTTGTATATAGATAAGAATGTAAGTTTTGCCGACCTCAAACAAACGCTGAGCTATTTTGCCAAAGAAATGTTTGGTACTTCCGCAAAAATCAGATTACGCCCATCGTACTTTCCCTTTACTGAGCCAAGCGCAGAAGTAGATGTGAGCTGCACCCTATGTAAAGGAAAAGGATGTAATGTTTGTAAACATACCGGCTGGCTAGAAATACTCGGTTGTGGGATGGTAGATCCTAACGTATTGGAAGCTGCTGGAATTGATAGTTCTGTTTATTCTGGTTTTGCTTTTGGGATGGGAATAGAAAGAATTGCACAATTGAAATACAGGGTAAATGATTTACGTATGTATTCTGAAAACGATGTCCGTTTTCTAAAACAATTCACTTCATCTTATTAGTCATGGGTTGGTTTTCATCTAATAAAAAGGACTCAACATTAAATTGGGAGCATCTGTCATCAAGCACCAATTGGAACAACTTGATTTCTAGTGATGATTGGGTAATCATTTTTAAACATTCCCCTCGTTGCGGAATATCTTCAATGGCGCTGAGACAATTTGAAAAAGAGTGGCTAGAAACAAATAATGTGCGACTATGTATGGTGGATGTAGTTAAAGATAGAGGTTTTTCACAGGAAATCGCAAAGTTGACAGACGTAATTCACCAATCGCCTCAATTGATCTTAATCAAGAACGGCAAGGTTTTACACCATGCAAGCCACCATCAAATTGAGGTAAAGAATGTTCTTCAAATCATTAAGGAATAATCATGGCAAAAGCTTATAGATTCAAAATGTATTTTCTGCTTTTAGTGGGTACTGCTTTTTACATTGCAGCATGTAAAGAGGAAAGCAAATCAAAAACTTCCGCATTACTCCCTGCTAAATTTGTGACACCGTTTAACAATACAAGTATCCAAAAAGGAAAAGAACTAAATATAGAAGTTGATATTCCTGCGTTTAATGAAATACAAAATTTAAAGGTAGCTTTCAGAGACTCTGTCCTATTCAACGGCGAGCCTTCTAATTCAAATTTGCAATTCAAGTTTTCAACGGCAAGCTTCAAAGTGGGATCTGCTCAAGTATCCTTAGAAGTTGAGATGAAAGATGGTAAAAAACGAAAAGATCAAAGACTTATTAAAATTTTGTCAAATGTTTTGCCACAAGATTTTGTTGCTGAAGTAGTTAATGTTTTTCCTCACAATACAGCGAGCTATACGCAAGGATTGGAGTTTTATCAAGGTCGACTTTTTGAAAGCACCGGTGGCATGGGTAAAACAGGCGGAAAAAGCTACATTGCAGAGGTTAATTATCAAACTGGCGAAATTTTGCGAAAACATATTTTAGACGATCAATACTTTGGGGAAGGAATAACAATCTTAAATGGTAAAATTTATCAATTAACATGGCAACAAAATAAGTGTTTCGTTTATGATGTCAACACATTTGAATTGATCAATACTTTTGATTATGCTGGCGAAGGATGGGGAATGACTAACGACGGAACTTATCTAATCATGTCAGATGGATCAGAAAGACTATATTACAGAGACCCAAGTACTTTTCAAATCGTAAAAACCATTGAGGTGTACAATCATATTGGTCCACAACGCATGTTGAATGAATTAGAATATATTCAGGGTAAAATTTTAGCCAATGTTTACTTGACAAATAATATTGTAAAAATCAACCCAAATACCGGAATTGTTGATGGTATTATTGATGCCGCTATCGTAGCTTTAGAGTACAAAAAAGATGGTGAAGTGTTAAATGGAATAGCTTACGAGCCACAGTCAAAAAGATTGTTTATCACAGGGAAAAACTGGCCTAATTTGTTAGAAATTGAATTGAACCCATTGTAAATTTAAATTAATGAAAGAAGAGTTAAAAGGCCCAGAAGTAACAAGTATTTCAGTGGCTGTTGTTGCAGAAAAAAATGAGTTAAACCAAACGATATATAACGTATATGTAATTAATGAGTACGACGTAACCATCCGAGGAGTGCTCGTGAGTTCCAAAGGTTATGGAAAGCATCCAGATAGTGAAGAAATTATCAAAACATCTATGCTTCGGCACTTTTTAGATGATATACCTTCAAAATCATTTAAAAAAGTAGAGCCTATTATAGAGGATGTCTTTGGTCTGAATAATGAATACTGGGTAAGCTTTTGGATCAATAATGTAATGCATGATAAGAAATTTATTTTCCTTCCTGAAGTTATTCAGCCAAGCAACTTTGTTCAAGTTCCAATTCTTGAAAAGAAAGGGGTGTTAATTAGTTCCTAATGCTTTTTTCTCAGTTATTCGCTTCCATAAAACATTTCCTAAAAATGCGATAGCAGTGCCGAGCATTGTTCCACCAATTAAATCACTTGGATAATGCACGCCTAAATACATCCTGCTGTAACAGATAAGAATAGCCCAGCCTATTAGACTCCAAAATAACCATTGGTACTTTTTTTTAAAAAACAAGCCAAAATAAATGGCTATAACAAAGGAATTGGTAGCGTGTCCTGAAACGAATCCATATTGCCCACCGCGATAAAATTCACCCGGTTTAAATTCATAATACTGCAATAAATCTCCCAAGACAGCATGATGGGAAGGACGGTAACGAGCAATTTGCTCTTTGAAGACATAAGTCGCTGTAAAATCAGCTAATCCAACACAAGCGACACCAATAACTAAAAAATAAAGAAACGTTTTTTTATCGAGTTGACGATAAGCCAAATAAATCAACAAAAAATAAAAGGGGAACCAAGTTAATTTTCCGCTAATGAGCCACATGAATTCGTCCAAAAAGCTACTTCTGAATCCATTAACAGTTAACAACAATTGATGATCTATGGATTCCAACCATTCAATCATCCTTGTAAGTGTTTCCAAATCATTTGTTTGAGTTCATTCAAATGATAACCAGTTACCGCAGATATGAAAATATAAGGTGTTTTCTTAGGAAGCGTAAGTTCAATTTCTTTTGTTAATTCTTCATCGAGCATATCACTTTTGGTAATAGCTAGCAAACGAGATTTATCAAGTAATTCTGGGTTATACAGCTTCAATTCGTTGAGTAAAATCTCGTATTCTTTAGCAATATCTTCACTATCTGCAGGAATCATAAACAATAACATTGAATTGCGTTCAATGTGCCTTAAAAATCTCAATCCAAGACCTTTTCCCTCATGCGCTCCTTCAATTATTCCAGGTATATCGGCCATAATAAAAGACTGGTCATTGTAATAAGAGACTATTCCTAAATTTGGACGGAGTGTTGTAAATGGATAATTAGCAATTTCTGGTTTTGCAGCAGAAACACTTGCTAACAAAGTACTTTTTCCAGCATTAGGAAAACCAACTAAACCTACATCCGCTAAAATTTTTAACTCTAAAATCCTCCATCCTTCTTCACCTTCTTCACCTGGCTGCGCATAATCAGGAGTTTGATTAGTAGAACTCTTAAAGTGCGTGTTACCCAATCCACCTCTGCCTCCTTTTGCAATTATTTCTTCCTGGCCATCCTCTGTAATTTCAAAAAGGATTTCACGTGTTTCTCCATCCCTTGCTATGGTTCCTATGGGTACCTCAATAATTTCATCTTCCCCTTCAGCACCAGTCTTTTGATTGCCAGAACCAGACACACCGTGCTCCGCTTTAATGTGTTTTTTATATTTTAAATGAAGTAAAGTCCACATTTGCTTATTTCCTCTAACAATGATGTGACCACCTCGTCCGCCATCGCCGCCGTCAGGACCGCCTTTTGGGATATATTTCTCTCTTCGCATATGACGCGAACCAGCCCCCCCGTTTCCCGAACGACAATGGATTTTTACGTAATCAACAAAATTATCAGAAGCCATATAGCAATTGGTTATAAACTGTCTATGACAGTGAAAATGCGTGTTGTTATTTCATCAATTGAACCTAAACCATTAATGGAGTGAAATTTGCCCTGAACCTGATAAAAATCTTTAACAGGCGCAGTTTCATTCTTATAAACCGAAATTCTGTTATTAATGATTGCTGGGTTGGCGTCATCAGTTCTTCCCGAGGCTAAGGCTCTTTTTTTCAGTCGATCTTTAAGTTCTTCTTCCGGCACATCCAAAGCAATCATAGCTGTAACATCAACACTTTTACTCTCCAAAAAATTATCCAATGCCGCTGCTTGCGCTTTTGTTCTTGGAAATCCATCAAAAATGAAACCTTTTGCTGCCGGATTCTTTTCAACAGATTCATTCAACATATTTATAGTCACTTCATCTGGAACTAGCTGACCTTTATCCATGTAACTCTTAGCTAATTTACCTAGCTCTGTCCCTTCCTTTAAATTGTAACGAAAGATGTCCCCTGTCGATAAATGGACTAGACCATATTTCTCAATTATTCTCTCTGACTGTGTCCCTTTTCCTGCGCCGGGAGGGCCAAATAAAACGATATTTAACATTTGCTCTTTAGAATTAATTCTTTATCTTATATATAGCTGGAATATTTCTTCCAATACCTTGGTAGTCCATTCCATAACCAACCACAAACTCGTCAGGAATTTCTATTCCAATGTATTTTGGTATATGACTACCTTTGTAGGCAGAAGGTTTGAACAATAAAGTTGCTACTTCTACTGATGCCGGTTCGTCACGATCAATCATGGAGAAAATCTTATCCAAAGTTAATCCAGTATCCACAATATCTTCAACAATGACAACGTTTTTACCTTTTAAATTTTGCATCAAACCAATCAATTCATGCACAGTACCACCGCTTTTAGTGCCTTGATAGGAAGATAGTTTAACAAAACTAATATCCGATTCCAATTGAATATTTTTCATCAAATCGGAGCAAAACATAAATGCACCATTAAGAATACCAAGAAAAACAATGGATTGATTCTCATAGTCAATGTTGATTCTATTTGCAACACTTCGTATTGCATTTTCAACGGTTTTTTGGTCGATATATGGCTCGAATATGCGGTCTACTATCTGCACAAATAATAACTTTCAAAACACAAATTTAGTGATAATTTACGGATTTCGAGTAGCTTTCTAATTATCCTTTTTCATCACTAATCAATAGTTTATAAAAAAAGGTATGAAGACGGGGTGAAATATGAAAAAATGATCAAATGGATTTAACACTCAATTAAAATCCTTTAGCACTAATACTTCTTTTGAAAACCCTAAAATTTCAGTTAATTGGTAGAAAATCATTTTTTGGATAATCGATTTTGATTATATTTAGTGAAAAGAAATAAAACATTATGAGAGTAATAAAACAACCTAAGAAAGTCAGTCATAAAGAATTAGTAAAATGGGTAGATGAAGTTGCAAAACAGTGTGAACCTGATCAGATTTATTGGTGTGATGGTAGCCAAGATGAGTACGATACACTTTGTGAACAACTCGTGAATAAAGGTACCTTTATTCGTCTAAACCAAGAGAAAAGGCCAAATTCCTTTGCATGTTTTTCTGACCCCTCTGATGTTGCAAGAGTGGAAGATAAAACATATATATGTAGCAAAAAAGCATCTGATGCGGGCCCTACTAATAACTGGATGGATCCAAGTGAAATGAAAGCAATCTTAACGCCCTTGATGAAAGGTGCTATGAGAGGTAGAACAATGTATATCATTCCTTTTTGCATGGGACCATTAGGTTCACCTTTAAGCAAATATGGAGTGGAAATTACGGACTCTGAATATGTTGTAGTAAACATGCGAATCATGACAAGAATGGGTCAGCGTGCATTAGAAGAGATGGGTGAAGACGGCGAATATGTTAAAGCTATACACACATTAGGAGCGCCATTGAAAAAAGGCCAAAAGGATGTTCAGTGGCCATGCAATCCAACTACGAAATATATTGTGCATTATCCGGAAGAAAGGACAATTGTTTCTTACGGCAGTGGCTATGGGGGTAATGCCTTACTAGGTAAGAAGTGTTTCGCTTTAAGAATAGCATCATCGATTGCAAAAGAAGAGAATTGGTTAGCTGAGCACATGTTAATCCTCGGTTTAGAATATCCTAACGGTCAAAAAAATTACTTAGCAGCTGCTTTTCCAAGTGCATGTGGGAAGACTAATTTAGCTATGATCATTCCACCTGAACAGTTCAGAGATTTTAAGGTTACCACAGTAGGAGACGACATTGCATGGATTAAAAAAGGAGAAGACGGGAAATTATATGCAATTAATCCTGAAGCTGGATATTTCGGTGTAGCACCGGGGACTAATTATAAAACCAATCCAAATGCTATGGCAACGATAGCTTCAAATACGATATTTACTAATGTCGGTATCACCACAGACGGCGATGTATGGTGGGAAGAAATGACAAAAGAAGCTCCAGAAGGAGTAATCAATTGGAAAGGCGAAAAACATGATCCGAAAAAAGATCAACCCGTAGCGCACCCAAATGCTAGATTTACTACACCAGCGGCCCAATGTCCAAGCATAGATTCGGAATGGGAAAATCCCCAAGGAGTTCCGATTAGTGCATTTATATTTGGCGGAAGAAGAAGTAATACACAACCATTAGTTGTACAAAGTTTCAATTGGGAATTTGGTGTGTACTCTGCCGCTACTATGGGTTCAGAAATGACAGCAGCTGCTTTCGGGGAAATCGGTAAGGTAAGACGGGATCCTTTTGCCATGCTTCCTTTCGCGGGATATCACATGGCAGATTACATTAAACACTGGCTGCAATTCGGAAGATCACTTGAAAATCCTCCTGCGATCTATACCGTAAATTGGTTCAGAAAAGATGCACATGACAAATTCATTTGGCCTGGATTTGGCGAAAATATGCGAATATTAAAATGGATATGTGACAGAACCAATGGCATGACCAGTGCCAAAGAAACAGCTATTGGATGGATGCCAGAATATAAAGACCTAGAATTAAGAGGCATCAATTTTACAGAAGAAGAGTTCCATGAAATTAGCAAATTAGACAAACAAGAATGGCTCAAAGAACTTAGTTTGCATCAAGTTTTTTTCGATACTATGCATGACAAAAGTCCACAAGAAATTAACAATATTAGGAGTTTGTTACTTTCAGGAATTTGGAACAGCTAAACATTAATCAACTAAAAACAGAAGGAGGGTGTTTACGTTAGTAAACGCACCCTCTTTCTTCATTAAGAAAAGTTATCAACAAACAATTATCACGAAAAAGATTCAATTGAACATCCAAATTAAATTTATCGGACACTCTTTTAAACTAAATATAAAAAAACACCTTTGTTAGACACAAATGTAGAATGCTGAAATAGGATATCATTAACAAAAAATGCCACCTAAATTGGTGGCATTTAATATTATAACCTAAAAACACTGAAGACTAATGCTCTTCCTCTCCTTCTTTAACAGGAACTGTTTGAGGGATAAAATCTTCTTCTGCACCAGGCTTAGAATAATCATAAGGCCATCTGTGTACTTCAGGGATTTCACCTGGCCAGTTACCATGAATATGTTCAACAGGAGTAGTCCATTCGAGCGTATTTGAATTCCAAGGATTCATTGGCGCTTTTTGGCCTCTAAAAATGCTATAAAAGAAATTAAATAAGAAAGCAATCTGTCCAAAAGCTGCAATTATGGCAAAGACAGTAATAATCACATTTAAATCCATCATCATATTATAAGAGTCCATATTAAAGCTCTCATAAACGCTGTAATCATAATACCTTCTTGGAGCACCAGCTAAACCAACAAAATGCATTGGAAAGAAAACCCCATAAGCACCAACAATCGTTATCCAAAAGTGAACATAACCTAAACGCATATTCATCATACGACCGTACATTTTAGGAAACCAATGATAGATTCCAGCAAACATTCCAAAAATAGCTGACATTCCCATTACAATATGAAAGTGAGCAACGACAAAATAAGTGTCATGCACAGCAATATCTAAAGCAGAATCTGCAAGAATAATACCAGTAACACCGCCAGTTATGAAGGTTGATACTAAACCAATAGCAAACAACATAGCAGGAGTGAATACAATTGTACCTTTCCATAGCGTAGTTAAATAATTAAATACTTTAACCGCTGAAGGAATCGCAATTAACAAAGTAGTAAAAACAAACACACTACCCAAGAATGGACTCATACCAGTTACGAACATATGATGACCCCAAACAATGAAAGATAAGAATCCAATTGCCAAAATCGATCCAATCATCGCACGATAGCCAAAAATTGGTTTTCTAGAATTCGTAGCAATTATTTCGGAGGATAAACCAAGCGCAGGCAATAAAACGATATAAACCTCAGGGTGCCCTAGAAACCAGAATAAGTGCTGATATAAAATAGGCGAACCACCCACATTGTCTAACATTTCACCACCCACAATTATTTCACTTAAGTAGAAAGACGTTCCCATGGAACGATCCATTAATAAAAGTAAAGATGCACTTAATAATACAGGAAACGAAAGTACTCCTAAAACAGCAGTAACAAAGAACGCCCATATTGTCAACGGCAAACGAGTCATACTCATACCTTTAGTTCTTAAATTAAGTATTGTTACAATATAATTTAAAGAACCGATTAAAGAAGAGGCTATAAAAAGTGTCATAGAAATTAACCATAGCGTCATTCCTAAACCAGAACCTGAAACAGCTTGAGGTAAAGCAGATAAAGGTGGATAAATAGTCCAACCTGCCATTGCTGGCCCTGATTCAACAAAAAGAGAACTAACCATTACCAATGAAGACATTGCAAAAAGCCAAAAGGATAACATATTTAAAAAACCTGAAGCCATGTCACGAGCACCAATCTGTAATGGAATCAATAGGTTGGAGAAAGTACCAGAAAGACCACCTGTAAGTACAAAGAAGACCATTATAGTACCATGAATAGTTACCAATCCAAGGTACATACTTTCATTCAAGACACCATTAGGCGCCCACCTATCACCAAGAAAAACATTCAATATATCCGACGACTCACCTGGCCAAGCTAATTGAATTCGGAAAAAAATAGATAACATCATTGCAATCAACCCCATAAAAATCGCAGTTATGAGGAATTGCTTTCCAATCATTTTATGATCTTGCGAGAAAATGTATTTAGATACAAAATTCTCTTCGTGGTGATCATGTCCGTGATGTGTTTCGTGCGCTACTGCTCCCATTATATTAATTTATTTAGTAAATGCTAATTTTCTAATTTTGTTCTACACTTTGTGCAATTTCTCGATATTTGTCAAGTAGTTTAGCTTCTTCAACTGCTCTTTCAGCATCTGAAAAACTCAACCAAGGCGAACCATCATAAGTTAATCTAGTCTTTTGCCAATTTAAATAATCTTCAGGCCCTAAAACTCTAACAGCCATCTTCATTTTATAATGCGATCCTCCACATATTTTATTACACATCAAAATATACTCAAATTCATCATTATTCATTAATTCTCTCATTTCAACTGTGGAGTAAATCGGTTGAAATTTAAAATATGTGGTCATACCAGGAACAGTGTTCATTTGAGCTCTGAAATGCGGAAAGTAAGCACTGTGAATAACATCTTTAGCTCTGAAGGAAAAATTATAGTTTTGTCCCTTCAACAAAACCAAACTATCTGGAACAACAATATCATTATTCGCATAGGAGTTAAGTGAATCATTATGAGTTAATTTCATTTGCTCCAAAGAACGAATCATACGTTGTTTTCTAGCAAGATCTGTTTTAAAAGATTTTCTTTGATCAGCAGATAAAACGCGGGTTCTATCATTAAGAATACCTTCAAGCATTTCAATACCTTCTTCACCTGGGCCTCCAACTCTCATCATATGAATAGCATCTTCAATATTAGAAGTGGTTTTAATTCCATATTGGTTATTTGCTGTTGTCAACCTGTAATCGAAATCACCAAGTATATTATCCACACCAGCATATCTTGCTGTCCATCCAAATTGATAACTAAAAATTTCAACATTTTCATATTCTTCAGTGGCAGGAGCTGTAATACTATTCCATGAACGTAGTCCCAAAATAATAATCACAGCAAGAACAGCCGCTGGAATAACCGTCCAAATCATTTCTAATTTATTATTATGAGGATAGAAAAAAGCCTTTCTACCAGGTTTTTTTACATATTTCCATGCAAAAACAAATAATAAAGTATTAGTTAAAAAGAAAACAGCAATAATAATTACGAAATTCAAATTCAACAACCAATCCGTTTCTATTCCATGCGTAGAAGCCGCTGGGCCTAAACCAGTATAACCAAAACGCAACATCAACCAAATGAAAAATGCATAAAACACAATCATGTTTAACAACATCATGTTCGCATTAAAGACTTTATCTCTCAACGGCACATCTTCTTCATTTTTACCAGTATGTTTTGCTGTTAACTCATTAACTCTCACTAATTGCGCAATAGCAACAACTCCAAGAATAATAACTAGCAATATAATCAATTTTGTACCCATTTCTTTTAAATTAACTGTTATCTAAATATTCAATAATTAAATTTCATGATGCAATGATTCATCCAAAAACGGATGATGCTTCGGTGACAAAGCTGCCTTAGTAAGATTCGTGAGGATTACTCTAATAAATAGACCTGCAAACAAAATACCCATTCCCCACTCAATAAAACCAAAAGAAGCCGTTGGCCCCATAGAACCACCCATTACCATAACCCAAACGTCTAACCAATGACCAATCAAAATAACTATACCAACGAACGTCAAGATACCAGCATTACGCTTTGCGTCTCTAGACATCAAAATTAACATAGGAAACGCAAAATTTATAAAAAACATTCCAAAATACACCAATTTGTAATTTTCGATTCTCATTAGATAATAAGTTGTCTCCTCTGGTATATTCGCATACCAAATTAACATATACTGAGAAAACCACATGTAAGACCATAAAA
>JAFIEX010000086.1 GCA_020832365.1 Crocinitomicaceae bacterium | reverse complement strand
AAATGGGTGTAAGAAACAGCAAACAATGGCGATAAAAAAATGGCAGTCAAACTGATATAGACCAAATATTTTATATCTATTTTAGACATCTTAATGATTTTTTATTTTAACTTCGAAATTAATAAACTTTCTAATAAAAAAATAAAAGTATATGTTAATTGTTACAACAGAAACCGTTGCTGGTAAAGAAATTGCGGAGGCTTTAGGGGTTGTTCGCGGAAGTACGGTAAGAGCTAGAAATGTTGGAAGGGACATTTTTGCAAGTTTAAAAAATTTCGTTGGTGGAGAAATTAATGAATACACGAGGCTACAGGCTGAGGCTCGAGAGGAGGCTCTATCCAGAATGATTAAAGACGCTGAATCCCTAGGGGCTGATGCTGTAGTCAATATTCGTTTTACAACCTCTACCATTGTGCAAGGTGCTTCTGAGATTTTGGCCTATGGCACAGCTGTCAAGTTCAAATAAATAAATATGGGAAGACTGTTGATTGGTTTAGTTGTTTTGGGCTTGCTCGTGGCAGCATTTGTGGTGATATACGCCATTGTGCAACGCATTGAAGAAAGAAAAAAAGAGGATTTTGAAAAGAGAAAGTATTAACGGCTTTTTGTTTGAATTTCCTTTATTTGAATCGCTCAAAAATCACTTTATCTAGCATTTCTTGGTGACTGGGATCTGCAATGTCACGTAACGCTATTGCACGCTGTTTTAGGTTTTTACCAAACAAATCGGCAATGCCATTTTCCGTAACGACATAATGTACATGCGCTCTGGTGGTGACAACACCTGCGCCAATGTTTAAGGTTGGTGTAATCTTGGAAATCCCTTTAGCGCTTATTGCACTCATGGCGATAATCGGTTTTCCTCCTTCCGATAAAGCAGCGCCGCGAATGAAATCCATTTGACCACCTACTCCAGAATATTGATAAGTACCTATTGAATCTGCACAGATTTGACCTGTTAAATCAATTTCAATGGCGCTATTTACAGCCACCACTTTAGGGTTTGAGCGAATAACATAACCATCATTGACATAGCTGGCATTTAAAAAAACAAATGCTGGGTTATCATCTACAAAATCATACAGTTCTTGGTCTCCAATCGCGAAAGCAGTTGCCGTTTTGAATCGGTGTTTGTGTTTAAATTTGTTGTTAATTACTCCTGACTTCATCAACTCTACAACGCCATTAGAAAACATTTCTGTATGTACTCCAAGGTCTTTATGGCTAGTAAGTTTTTGTAAAACAGCATCGGGTATAGTGCCAATTCCCAACTGCAATGTTGCGCCGTCTTCAATCAGTGAAGCTACATGGTTAGCGATTTTTCTTTCGCAATCACCAATTTTAGAACGGTAATCTACTATTGGTAAATCTTGAGTTGCTTCAACAAAATAATCTATGTTTTTAACAGAAACAACACCATCGCCATGCGTTCTAGGCATTTTTGGATTTACCTGAGCAATAACTGTTTTGGCATACTTTACTGCTGAACGTGCAACATCAACTGACATTCCTAAAGAACAAAATCCGTGCTTATCAGGCGGTGAAACATGAATTAAAGCAACATCTAAAGGTAATTTTCCAGTTTCAAATAATTGATGAATTTCACTCAAAAATACAGGGATGTAATCACCATTTAAACCATTTACATTTTTGCGAATAGGCGGAGATACAAACAAACTATTGAAGTAAAAGCTATCAACATGTTTAGGATCTGATATTTTAATATCACCTAACATGCTCATCGAAATGATTTGTACATTTTTTAACTCATGAGCTCGCTCAGCAAGTCCATGTAATAAGTTTATTGGAGTTGCAGCGCCACCTTGAACAAAAACGTTTTGGTGTGACTGAATAATCCCTACTGCTACTTGAATATCAACTACTTTTCCCATCGTTGATATTCATTGTAGTTGACAAGTTTTCCCATTCGTTCAAAACTATGGATTGTTGCTTATAATTTTCATCATTTGCATAAATAAAAAGGCAAGAACCGTTTTTTATACGATGGATAATTGCTGGAGCTTCTTCCATAGGTACAGCAGGACAACCCCAACTTCTTCCTAAACGCTGCTGCGTTGTAATAAATTTTTCTGTGGCATAATCAGCTCCGTGCAATACAACAGCACGCGACATGGCTAAATTATTCATTGGCTCTATTCCTTCTAGTCTTAAAGCCAAGTCGAATTTTCCTTTGTACGTGTTTTCGGTTAGGTAAAAACCTAGACTACTTTGCAAACTTCCCGGTGTGTTTGAAAACTTTTCAGCATAAAGGTCGCCTGTGTTTTTTCCATGCGCGCAATACGTGTGATGCACCACTTTATTGGTCTCCATATCCAATAGGAAAAGTCTTTTTTCATTGGATGGTAGAGTTAAGTCGACGATAGTTAAAAACTTTTCATTTCTGATAAGTTCTTTTTGACGCAATACTAAATAACCTTGATATGCTTGGGTGAATGCGGGTAAAGAAAGCGTTTCAAATGAAAAAGACTGGTACTTTTGAAGCACTAATTTTTCCAGTTTTAACTGAATTTGTTCATTTTCTAATTTTTGGCAAATCGAAAACACGGCATCACTAAATGTGAACTGAAAAGCGAGTAGGATAGAAAAAAGTGTTGTCATAGACTACAAAGGTATAAAAACTCTGTACCTTTGCAGTTAGTTTATAAAAATTTAGCATTAAATGAATACGCAAGAAGCCATATCCAAGCGAAGAACATTTGGAATCATCTCTCACCCAGATGCTGGAAAGACAACCTTGACTGAAAAACTCTTGCTTTTTGGGGGAGCTATTCAAACCGCAGGAGCTGTTAAAAACAATAAAATTAAGAAAACAGCTACTTCTGACTTCATGGAGATTGAGAAGCAAAGAGGGATTTCTGTGGCTACTTCTGTAATGGCTTTCGAATATAAGGGAAAGCAAATTAATATATTAGACACTCCTGGTCACAAGGATTTTGCAGAAGACACTTATCGTACATTAACGGCTGTGGATTCTGTTATCTTAGTGATTGATTGTGCCAATGGTGTGGAAAGTCAGACCGAAAAATTGATGGAAGTTTGTCGCATGCGGGATACGCCTGTTATTGTGTTTATTAATAAATTAGATCGGTATGGAATAGACCCTTTTGATTTGTTGGATGAAATCGAAGAAAAACTGAATATTCGTGTTTGCCCATTAGCTTGGCCAATCGGCATGGGAGATGAATTTCAAGGCGTTTATAACATCTATGAAAAGTCGCTAAGTTTATTTCAAGCGAATAAAACAAGTATAAGCGAAGAGTTGGTGAAATTTGATAACATCGACGATCCAAATTTAGATGAAATTGTGGGGGAGAAGGCCGCCAATGAATTGCGTGAAGAAATTGCTTTGATTGAAGGCGTTTATGATACTTTTCAGCGAGAAGATTATTTAAGTGGAGAAGTTGCTCCTGTGTTTTTCGGAAGTGCGGTCAATAACTTTGGCGTAAAGGAACTTCTAAATGGTTTTATTGAGATATCTCCTGCGCCCATAGGAAGAACGACCAACCAAGGATACATTGCGCCCGAAGAAGAGAAATTTTCAGGTTTTGTATTTAAAATTCATGCGAACTTAGATCCTAATCACCGTGACAGAATCGCATTTTTGCGAATTGTTTCTGGAAAATTTGAAAGGAACAAGTTTTATAAGCATGTGCGCTTAGATAAAAAGCTGAAGTTTCCCAATCCTACTTCATTTATGGCTAAAGACAAAAGTGTAATTGATGAAGCATTCCCTGGGGATGTTGTTGGATTATATGATACAGGGAATTTCAAAATTGGGGATACTTTAACTGAAGGAGCAGACTTTTTGTTTGCCGGAATCCCATCTTTTTCTCCAGAAATTTTCCAAGAATTGCGCAACGATGACCCCATGAAGTCCAAGCAATTGGATAAAGGTATTAGGCAGCTAATCGATGAAGGTGTTGCGCAGTTGTTTATTCAGGAACCGGGTAGTCGTAAAATTGTAGGAACGGTTGGTCAGCTACAGTTTGATGTGATCCTTTATCGATTAACACACGAATATGGTGCAAAGTGTTCTTTCACACCTTTACCTTACCATAAAGCATGCTGGGTAACTGGAGAAGATAAGCAAGCCTTGGAGACTTTTAAGCGTGCAAAAACAGGTAATTTGGCTAATGATAAGGAAGGGAATTTAGTGTTTCTTGCGGAAACCCCCTTTTTGTTAGAAATGGCAGAGCGTGATTACCCAGATTTGACTTTTCACAAGACTTCGGACTTTAAATTAAAGCAGAAAGGCTAATTAGACCCATCACCTTTTTTGAAATAAATGAGGGGGCGGCACATCTAAATTGCGGCAGGCTGCTATCATAGTTGCCAAAAACTATCATGCAATAAAAAAATAATTAATTTTGACCTTCAAATTTTTATTATGCTAAAATATTTCTTCTTTGGGTCAATTGTTCTTTTAGCATCTTGTAGCGAAAAGAACAAAGTAGACCAATTAAACGACGATCAAATGGAAAATATCTTATTAAAACCTTTTGTAACACCATACCAAACGGCTCCTTTTGAGCAAATTAATACAGCTGATTTTTTACCAGCTATAGAACAATTAATAGCGGAAGCGAAAGAAGGAATCGACGCAATTGTTGCACAAACCGAAGCGCCTACTTTCGAGAATACTATAGAAAGGTTAGAATTTAACGGAATGCATTTGGGGCAAGTAACTTCAATTTTTTTCAACCTAAACAGCGCAGAGACAACGCCAGAGATGCAGGAACTGGCGCAGACCATCTCGCCAATGGTAACCGCTTTTGGTAACGATGTTACGCTAAATAAAGGACTTTTTGAAAGAATTAAAACGGTTTATGATCAAAAGGAAAACCTTGATTTGAATCCAGAGCAGATGATGTTGCTGGAGAAAAAATATTCGTCGTTCACGAAAAATGGCGCATTATTAAATGACGAGGATAAAGAAAAATTGAGATCAATCGATAGCGAACTGTCCAAGTTAGCATTGACTTTTAGTGAGAACGTTTTGGCTGAAACACAGGACTTTATTTTGCACATAGAAGATGAGGCTAAACTAGCAGGATTGCCCGATTTTGTAAGAGACGCAGCAAAAGAAGAAGCAGAACAGCGAGAATTGACTGGTTGGGTTTTTACTTTAGATTACCCAAGTTACGGTCCTTTCATGACTTATGCCGATGACAGAGAATTACGCAAAGAAATGGCTATTGCTTTTGGAGCTAGAGCGTTTAAAGGAAATGATAAAGACAATACAGAAGTTGTGCAAAGAATTGTTGGGCTGCGTCACCAAAGAGCGCAACTTTTAGGATTTGATGACCATGCTACTTTTGTGCTGCAAAATAGAATGGCGCAGTCGCCTGATGCAGTAAAGGAATTTTTAAATGAGTTATTGGAAAAAGCTTTACCTGCTGCACAAAGAGAATTTAAGGAGCTTACTGCTTTTGCAAACAATAAAGATGGGATCAGGCAATTGGAAAAGTGGGACGGTGCTTATTACTCCGAAAAATTAAAAAAAGAATTATTTGAATTAGATGATGAATTGCTCAAGCCTTATTTTGAACTGGATAAAGTGCTGAATGGTTCTTTTGAAATTGTTAATCGTTTATTTGGGGCATCTTTTGTAGAGGTAGATGATATTCAAAAGTATCATCCAGATGTTAAAACCTACAAGGTAGTGGATGACAAAGGCGAGTTAATTTCGGTTTTTTATGCGGACTTTCATCCGAGAAAAGGAAAAAGAGCAGGTGCTTGGATGACTTCCTTTAAAGACCAGTATCAGTTGGATGGAGCGAACAATAGACCGCACGTGGCTATTGTTTGTAATTTCTCAAAACCAACAAGTAGCAAGCCCTCCTTGCTTTCCTTTAATGAAGTTACGACTTTATTTCATGAGCTAGGCCATGCCATTCACGGGATGTTTGCTAATACTGTTTATCCAAGTTTGTCTGGAACAAGTGTTTATTGGGATTTCGTGGAATTACCAAGTCAGTTATTGGAAAACTGGTGTTATGAACCAGAAGCTTTGGAACTTTTCGCAAAACATTATGAAACGGGTGAAGTCATTCCTATGAAATACATTGAGAAGATTAAAGAAAGTTCTAATTTCATGGAAGGCCTTGCTACGCTTAGACAATTGAGTTTTGGTATGTTAGATATGGCATATCATGCTGATGCTACTGCTGACTTATCTGATCTGAAGGCATTTGAGAAGTCGGTGATGTCAGGTACTTCTCTTTATCCTGATGTTCCTGAGAATATGATGAGCACTCAGTTTTCGCACATTTTTGCTGGGGGTTATTCTGCCGGTTATTATAGCTACAAGTGGGCAGAAGTATTAGACGCGGATGCATTTGCTTATTTCCAAGAATACGGAATTTTTAATGAAGAAGTAGCTCGAAAGTTTAAAGAAACAGTGCTTACACTTGGAGGAACGATTCATCCGATGGATTTGTATAAGCAGTTCAGAGGTCAAGAGCCAAGTAGCGAAGCGTTGTTAAGACGTGCTGGATTAATAAAATAATAATTAAAATTGAACATTATGAGAAAAATACTTGCTTTTTTATTAGCGTTTACTTTTGTAAGCTCATTTTCCTACAGTCAGTTATCAGGAGGTGGTAGTGCAGGCTTTTTCACACCACTAGGTGAAACTTCTGGAGATACGCAGTTTGGACTCGCTTTAATGGGGCGATTTGCCGTAAGCGATGAGTTAAATGTCGGTGTCAATTTTGGTTATTATCAAAATTCACAATCCGTATTTGGAATGCAGTTCACAGCATTTTCTATGCCTGTTGCTGTAACGGCTGAATACCTATTTTCAGATAATGATTTTAGACCTTATGGTAGTGCAGACCTTGGGCTTTATACCTTTGGTGTAAGGGGTAGTGGGAATACAAATAGTTCTTCTTACCTTGCTGTAGCTCCTGGTGTCGGGGGTAGATATGCTTTAAGCCGCAACTTAGACTTAGATGTTTCGGTGAAGTACCATCTTATCCTGAGAGAAAATAATAATGCAAGTTTCTTTGGAACAAACATCGGTTTGTTGTACGCTTTTTAATTTAGGTAACTTATTTTAGTTTAGTATAGCCCCTCAATCGTAAGATTAAGGGGCTTTATATTTTACAAATTGGCAAAGAAATCATTTCCTTTGTCGTCAGTGATGATAAAAGCGGGAAAATCTTTCACTGTAATTTTTCGCACTGCTTCCATTCCTAACTCCTCAAAATCGACAATTTCTACAGCGGTGATATTCGCTTTTGCTAATATTGCAGCAGGACCACCTATGGAGCCAAGATAAAATCCTCCATGCTTTTTACAAGCATTGGTTACATCTGCGGAGCGGTTACCTTTTGCTAACATGACCATACTTCCTCCTTGACTTTGAAAGTAGTCCACATAAGGATCCATTCTACCTGCTGTTGTCGGTCCAAAACTCCCTGAAGGCATTCCTTCTGGCGTTTTTGCAGGCCCTGCATAATAAATTGGATGGTTCTTGAAATATTCAGGCATTGGTTTTCCAGTATCTAAGAGCTCTTTTATTTTCGCATGCGCAATATCTCTAGCTACGATCAAAGTTCCATTTAACTTTAACCTTGTTTTGATTGGATACTTTGAGAGTGTTGCTAAAATGTCCGCCATGGGTTGATTCAAATCAAGAACTACAGGCTCTTCTAAATGTGGCGGTGTATCAGGAAGTAACTTTCTTGGGTTGACTTCTAACTGCTCCAGAAACACGCCATCCTTTGTGATTTTCGCTTTGATGTTTCTATCAGCGGAGCAAGAAACACCAAGTCCCACTGGGCATGATGCAGCATGTCTTGGTAAGCGAATTACTCTTACATCATGGGTGAAGTATTTTCCACCAAACTGAGCACCAATTTGACTTTCTTGACAAATTTTATGCACGCGAGCTTCCCATTCTAAATCTCTAAAAGCTTGGCCGCCAAGATTACCTTTTGTTGGTAATTCATCAAAATAACCTGCTGACGCTTTTTTTACAGTAGCAAGGTTGGCTTCCGCTGAAGTCCCTCCAATTACCAATGCTAAATGATAAGGTGGACAAGCAGCTGTGCCTAAATCTTTGATTTTTTCTCGAATAAAGCTTTCAAGTGAAGCATCATTCAATAGTGATTTCGTTTTTTGGTACAAAAATGTCTTATTTGCTGAACCACCTCCTTTCGCTAGAAATAAAAACTCATAAGACATTCCTTTTTTTGCATAAATATCTATTTGAGCAGGTAAATTAGACCCAGAGTTTTTTTCCTCAAACATGGAGATAGGAACAATTTGCGAATACCTCAAATTGCGATTATGGTAAGTATTAAAAATACCTTTAGAAAGCCATTCCGCATCTGAAGCACCCGTATAAACATCCTCCCCTTTTTTTGCCATGACAATTGCAGTTCCAGTATCTTGACAGGATGGTAGTTGGCCTTCTGCTGCTGTCGTTGCATTTTGTAACAAGTTGTAAGCAACAAACCTGTCGTTGTCTGTTGCTTCGGGGTCTTCTAAAATATTTCTAAGTTTTTCTAGGTGGGAAGTTCGTAAATAGAAAGAAACATCTGCCATGGCCTCTTCTGCTAAAATTTCCAGTGCCTTAGGGTCAACATGCAGTAATTCTCTTCCTCCATATTTTTCGACTTTCACGTAGTCGGAAGTAAGTTTTTTATATTCTGTAACATCCCTTTGAATAGGGTAGGGGTCTTGATAGAAAAATTCAGCCATAATCTTAATTTGTATTGAAATTCAAAAATAAGAAGTTTTCTCAAATAGCATGGAGGAGAATTTAGCTTTGAAATAGATCAAAATGATTTTACTGATTTTAATGTAGGTTCATTTTTAATTTTTTATTCCTAACAGTCAGCATTATAGCTTAAACTCTTTAATCAATCAGCTATGCGTTGGCAAAGCATATTATGTCGAAATTAACTAGAAAATAGTACATTTGAATTTTAACTTTTATGCATATTCGCTTTTGGATTATCTTATTGCTACTTTTTGGTCTAACTACCTGTAAAGTCGGTCGCTATGTTGTTTACAACTTTGCGGATATTAATGATCATAAAAAATTTCCTTACCGAACGCTTGCTGCTAGTGAATCACCTTTTACTTTTCAGGCTTTACCTGAAAATAAAAGTGTAACTTTTTTAACAAATAAAGCTGGAGAAAAGGTATCATTTGATGAACATTTAGAAAAAAATAAAACCGTCGCATTTTTGGTAATTCGGAATGATACGATTTTGTATGAAAACTATTTTTTAGGTTATGACAAAGAAGCTATTGTGCCGTCTTTTTCGATGGCAAAATCTTTCACCTCTATTCTAATTGGTTGTGCAATTGAAGATGGGCTTATTGAATCGATAAACGACCCAGTTACAAAGTATATTCCAAGTATGAAAAAGAATGGTTTCGATGAGGTTACCTTGTTACATTTATTGCAAATGACCTCAGGAATTCGTTTCAATGAGGGGTATTTTAATCCTTTTGGTAAAGTAGCAACATTTTATTACGGAACTAAATTGCGAAAGGCAACAGAAAAGTTAAAGTTACAAGCAGAGCCAGGGGAGGGGTTTGCTTACAAAAGCGGAAACACTCAATTATTAGGTCATATTTTGGATAAAGTATTAGGGGGTAAAACAATCACTGATTATTTCTATGAAAAAATCTGGCAACCATTGGACATGGAATTTGAAGGTAGCTGGAGTCTGGACAGAAAAAAAAACGGTATTGAAAAAACTTTTTGCTGTGTGAATGCCAGGGCAAGAGATTTTGCCAAAATTGGAAGGTTGTACTTGAATAATGGGAATTGGTCTGGGAAACAACTCGTTTCTGAAGATTGGGTTAAGGCTTCTACAAAAGTCGATACAACTGCTGGAAGCGCAAAGTATTACCAATACCAATGGTGGTTGCCTTCTGAAGAGGGTGATTTTTTGGCCAATGGTATTCTTGGACAATACATTTATATTTATCCTAATAAGAACTTGATTTTTGTCCGCTTAGGCAAAAATAAAGGCAATGTACAATGGTGGTCTTTTTTAAGATTCCTTGCCAAGGAAGTGTATTGATTTTTTTTAAGGTAAGCCATTTTTATTAAGGTATAATACTGGGTATAATTGTTTAGCGTATGCCTATTGATAGATCATTATTTGAAGAACTAATTGTTTGAGAATGTGAATAAACCAGTTAGAGTTGTTGAAAATAAATTAGATTGGTTTAGAACAATGATTATTTGAAACTGTAATTTTGTCAAACAAAAATAATTGGTGATGAAAAATAATTTATTTGTAACATTTTTATTCACCCTAACTACACTTATACTTTTTTCACAAAACCTTGGTGTCAACGAAGATGGTACATTGCCAGATAGCGATGCAATCCTAGATATTAAAAGCGAAAATAAGGGTTTACTCGTTCCAAGAGTTACGCTGACGAATACGACATCCAGCGCTCCGTTATCAGCAGGATTACCAAATTCTATTTTAGTTTTTAATACCGCAACGGTCAATGATGTGGTTCCTGGCTATTATTATTGGGATGGTTCAGCTTGGTTGAAATTGATTAGTTCAGCTGATGATGATTATTTTTGGAATTTAGAAGGTAATGAGGTAGATGCTTCAACGCATTTTCTTGGAAGCACCAATGCCGCGAATTTGAACTTTCGAACCGATGATATTCAGCGTGCCCAGATTAATAGTGCAGGTTTGTTTGGGATAAACACCTCGAATCAAGAAACATTTTTAGATGTTCGGTCAAGCACATTTAAAGGTACAACGGCACCATTGGAATATTTAATGCAAATAGGAAGCGCGAATTCATCTAACCCCTTAGCCATGCAATTTGGTTTAAGAACACATAATACGCCAACAAATCGCTATGGCGCGATACAAATGCAGGATGGTAGTTTTTTCAGACCTTTGATTTTAAACCCTGATGGAGGGAATGTTGGGGTTAATTGGAGTAATCCTTTGTCCGCTTTGGATGTGCGAAATGACATCAATAAAGGAGATAATGTTGCAGCAAGTTTTCCATTCACTGTTGGTACAGCAAATAATGCGCCTTTGGCAATTCGACTTGGGTTGGCTTCAAGTTCTGCAACTGCTAATAGATATGGAATAATTGAAGTAGACGATGCAGGATCAAAAAGGAATCTTTCCATTCAACCAGATGGAGGGAATACTGGCGTTAATTGGACGTCCCCTCAAGTTAAACTTGATGTAAGAAGCGATGCAGATAAAACAGTTACAGCAGCAACCGATTATGCTTTTCAAGTTGGAACATCTAATAACGACCCACTAGCTGTAAGATTAGGAGTTTCAGCACATAACACGGCTACTAGTAGGTTTGGAGTCGTTGAAGTAGATGATAATGGAGCCAAGAGGGACTTATTGCTCCAGCCAGAAGGCGGGAATGTTGGGATAGGGGTTAACGGCATTGTTGGAAGCAAATTATATGTGAACGATGCAGACGGAAATAACCTAACACTAGAGCGATCATCTACCACCACTGGACATTTCACAGCACAATATTTCAAAGTGCATACTGGCACAACGAGTGGTAATAGAAAGGGTGCTATTTTTTTCGAAAGAACTGCAGGAAATGGACGAGGAAACTT
>JAFIEX010000085.1 GCA_020832365.1 Crocinitomicaceae bacterium | reverse complement strand
TCAATTTACCGTCTTGATCATAAGGCAGCCCATAATGATTAGCCAATTGATTGAGGACAACGTTTACAGGACAAAGATCATGGGCATATATTGAATTCGACTTTTTATAAGAAAGATTTGCAAAACCTCCTAAATTTAAAAAAGCGTCTGCTTGATTACCAAAAAGAAATAAATCTCCAATAGGGACAAGCGGTGCACCTTGCCCCCCAAGTGCTACATCCATTGTTCTAAAATCACAAACCCATGGCATTCCAGTCATTGCAGCCATTCTCGGTCCATTTCCTATTTGCAAAGTCCAATTGTTTGCAGGTTGATGAAATACAGTATGACCATGGGTTGCTACAAAATCTATCTCATCTTTTTGTATCGCATATTCCTTGATATAGTTCTCAACTGCATCTGCTTGCAATATTTCAAAATCTCTAGAAAGCAACATTAAATCAAACCCACTGTTTGAAACAGCGTTTTTTAATCGCTTGGAAAAATCATCTTCAAAAGAATAGGTAATTGCATGATTTAAGTGAAAATTATAATTATCACCATTTTGTATAAAAGTAACATCAGCAAGGTCTAATCCATCCAAAGACGTTCCCGACATTAGTCCAATAACTCGAAAAGATTTTGTAGTTGACATATAAATCTTGTTAAAATTCAAATATAAGCACTAAATTTACCGCCTCAAGAGAAATTATTGAATAAAATATAACGTATGAATTTCGAATTATCAGAAGAACATTTGGCGGTGCAGTCTGCTGCTAGAGATTTTGCACAAAACATCGCTAAACCAGGCGTAATTGAAAGAGATAATGCCCAGCGTTTCCCGGTGGATCAAATCAAGCAATTAGGCGAACTAGGTTTTATGGGGATGATGGTTGACCCAAAATATGGAGGAGGTGGAATGGACACCATTTCTTATGTATTAGCCATGGAAGAAATTTCAAAAGTAGATGCTTCAATTTCTGTATGCATGAGTGTGAATAACTCTTTGGTATGCTGGGGGTTGGAAACTTATGGCACCGAAGATCAAAAACAAAAATACCTTGTTCCTCTGGCTACAGGTGAGAAAATTGGTGCGTTTTGCTTGTCTGAACCAGAAGCAGGCTCTGATGCTACTTCGCAAAGAACAACAGCAATTGACATGGGAGACCACTATTTACTGAATGGTACCAAAAACTGGATTACGAATGGTAGCTCCGCTTCTACCTATATAGTAATCGCTCAAACAGATGTAGAAAAAGGACATAGGGGAATCAATGCGTTTATAGTTGAAAAAGGCTGGAAAGGTTTTGAGATTGGGGCAAAAGAAGATAAAATGGGTATTAGAGGAAGTGACACCCATACTTTATTATTCAATGATGTGAAAGTACCAAAAGAAAATCGCATTGGGGAAGATGGATTCGGGTTCAAATTTGCCATGAAAACACTTTCTGGTGGCCGTATTGGTATTGCTGCACAAGCGCTAGGTATAGCTTCTGGAGGTTATGAGTTGGCATTGGCTTACTCAAAAGAAAGAAAAGCATTCGGAAAGGAAATATACAAACACCAAGCGATAGCCTTTAAATTAGCAGATATGGCAACAGCTATTGAAACTGCAAGATTATTGGTTTTAAAAGCAGCATGGGAAAAAGACAATGGTTTAAATTACGACCAAACAAGTGCCATGGCTAAGCTTTGGGCTTCTCAAGTAGCGATGGAACAAACTGTTGAGGCTGTTCAAATTCATGGAGGCTATGGTTTTGTAAAAGAATATCATGTGGAAAGGTTAATGCGAGATGCAAAAATCACTCAAATTTATGAAGGAACTTCAGAAGTGCAGAAAATTGTAATTTCAAGAAATATTTTGCAAGCATAATTTAACTTCATCAGATAGTCTGATGAAGCGAAGGCATATAAAAAAAGAGTCTTATGAGACTCTTTTTTTATATCTTGGAATTTAATAAGTTCAGGTTTTTGAGTTTGTGAAAATATTCCAAGTGCAAAGCCGAGGAGAGTAGGTTGAGGTGATCCATTCTATGGCAATCAGTGCCTACAAAATCAACTAATTCATTATCCACAAGCATTTCAGCTTGTTTTTTAACCATTTTCCCATAATGACCTGATAGCGAATTCAAATTCATTTGAATCAATACTCCCCTATTCTTTAAATCTTGCACTTTTTTTACACCATCTTCGGCAAAGTACAAGTATCGTTCATAATGAGCCAAAACCGGTTTATAATTGTTTTGGAGCATTGCAAAAATTAAATCATACATGTTATTTGGAGCTGCTGAAAAAGAAAACTCAAAAAGTACATAGTTGTCACCAAAGGTCAACAATTCCTTTTTATTTACTTTATCAATTAAAAATTCATCATAAAAATATTCAGCAGCTGCATCTATCTCAATAGGGATGTTTAATCTTTCTACCTCATCTCTAACTTTCTCCAATCCCGAGCGGATAATATCAGGCGTGTTTTTGTAATAATCCGACATAACATGAGGTGTCGTAATAACTTTTTTGTAACCCAATTCAACAAAACGTAATAACATCCCTATTGTCTCATCCATAGACTGAGCGCCATCATCAATATTAGGGATCAAATGGCTATGCATATCAATCTGAATAGCAGACAAGTCGAAAGGCTCAGTACTTTTTTTTCCAAATAAATCTTTTAATAAGCCCATATCCCTCAATTTA
This sequence comes from Crocinitomicaceae bacterium, assembly GCA_020832365.1. GTDB lineage: Bacteria > Bacteroidota > Bacteroidia > Flavobacteriales_D > Crocinitomicaceae > JAFIEX01. The sequence goes on along the minus strand of JAFIEX010000085.1, from coordinate 8,951 downwards.
ATTAAAGGCTCCAGTAGGTTAAATGCTTTATTTTATCCTTATAAATACCCTTTACATCAACAAAAACACCTTTTCCAGCCTTGAGTAGCCCTTGAAAATAAGCTTCCTCCAAGCCGACGTACTCTTTATGATTAACTGCTACAATTATGGCATCGTAATCATTAGACGGTTTTTCAGAAAGCGACAAGTTATACTCATGCATCATCTCTTTGTTAGACGCGTGAGGATCAATCACATCCACTTTTACGGCAAAAGACTTTAGTTCATTTACGACGTCTACGACTTTTGAATTTCTAATATCTGAAACATCTTCCTTGAAAGTTGCACCCATTACAAGCACTTTAGCATCTTGCGGATTTTTTCCATCCGCAATCATTTTTTTGACACATTTCTTAGCAATATATCCGCCCATAGAGTCATTCACAAATCGACCGCTATTGATAATTTGCGCGTGATAACCAGCTTTTTTGGCCTTGTGCGTGAGGTAATAAGGGTCTACACCGATACAATGACCACCAACCAGACCTGGAAAAAATTTCAGGAAGTTCCATTTTGTACCTGCTGCCTCTAAAACATCATAGGTGTTAATACCTAATCGATCAAAAATAATAGATAGTTCATTGACTAAAGCAATATTCACGTCCCTCTGCGTATTTTCAATGATTTTAGCAGCCTCTGCTACTTTTATAGAAGCGGCTCGATGAACACCTGCTTCAACCACCAACTCATAAGTTTTAGCAATTTCTTCCAAAGAAGATGGGCAGCACCCGGAAACCACTTTTACCACATTTTGAAGCGTATGTTCTTTATCTCCTGGATTAATTCTTTCAGGTGAATATCCAACCATGAAATCTTCTTTCCATTTCAATCCGGAAACTCGCTCTAATACTGGAATACAATCCTCTTCCGTACACCCTGGATAAACAGTTGATTCAAAAACAACATAATCCCCTTTTTTAAGGACTCGACCAACCGTTTCACTCGCGCCAATTAAAGGTTTTAAATTAGGGAGGTTTGAATCATCAATGGGGGTTGGAACAGCTACTACAAAAAACTTGGCATCCTTGAGTTCATCAGGATTTGCAGTAAAATGAATATCACAGCCTTCAAACTCAGACGGGTCTAGTTCATTGCTTGGGTCTTCATTTCGCTTCATCATCTCAACCCTTTCGGCGTTGATATCAAACCCAATAACATTAATTTTTCTAGCAAACTCCAGAGCTATTGGCAATCCTACATACCCTAACCCAATAACGGCTAGCTTTTCTTTTTTATCGATTAAATCTTGGTAAATTAAGTTGTTCATTTCTTACTTTATATATTCGTTCAATAATCTCTACGACTTTCAATCCCTCTAATGCATTGGTTGTTGCTGTCGTCCTTCCTTTCAAAGTGTCCACAACATTTTCAATAATGTAATGGTGGTTTGCAGCAGACCCCTTATAGGCACCATAATCGTTTCCAGGATTTGTCGGCGCTAATATAGGCATTTCATAATTAGCTATGTTACAAACTTCTACCTCATTCATATACTGACCACCAATTTTCACACTTCCTTTTTCTCCAATAATCGTGATAGAACTCTCTAAATTTTGATTCGCAACAGCGGTGGAATAATTAATCGCACCCATTCCTCCTTGAACAAAATCAAAACTTACAAAGCCAGAGTCTTCGAAATCCGTGTTGTGTTGATGAATAAAATCTGCGAACTTCCCTTGAATGTTTTGAATATCACCGAATAACCAATACATAATGTCAATAAAATGAGAAAATTGTGTAAACAAAGTTCCTCCATCCAATTCTGCCGTTCCCTTCCATGAGCCTTTTTTATAATACCTATCGTCACGGTTCCAATAGCAATTCAGCTGCACCATGAAGATTTCACCCAATAATTTTTGATCAACAACAGATTTAATCCATTCAGAAGGAGGAGAATACCTGTTTTGCATCACACAAAATACGTGTTTTGACATTTGTAAAGCCTTGAAAATGATTTTTTCACAACTGTCTTTTGTAAGTCCCATGGGTTTTTCACATACTACATGCTTATTGGCACTTAATGCTAAAATACTTTGTTCAGCATGCAAACCATTTGGTGAACAAATACAAGCGACATCAAAATCTAATTTAGCTGCAATCAACTCTTCTATTGAGGAGAAAAGCGGCACATTGAATTCAGCTATTGCTAAATCTTCTGCGGGTAAAACATCCACAAATGCAACTAGCTCTGACTCCTCATTTCTTGAAATCATTGTTGCATGTCTCTTTCCAATATGTCCTGCACCAACTACAACAAACTTTACATTTTGGTCTTTTGCAATCATTATATCTTATTTACGGCATTATTTAGCAAATGATAAACATCTTTTCCCTCGGGGCAAGTTGCCATGTTATTTTCATCAAATTCAAGTCGATGCCCCATTTCACTTACCCAACCAATTTGTTTTGCAGGATTCCCAACGACCAAAGCAAATGCGGGAACACGCTTCGTAACAACAGCCCCTGCCCCTATAAAAGCATATTCACCTATGTCGTTCCCACAAACTATTGTAGCGTTCGCACCAATAGATGCGCCTTTGCGAACAACTGTTTTCGCATATTGATCCCTTCGATTTACAGCGCTTCTTGGGTTAATTACATTGGTAAACACCATTGAGGGACCTAAGAAAACATCATCCTCACAAATAACACCAGTGTAAATAGAAACGTTGTTTTGTACTTTGACATTATCTCCTAAAATTACCTGAGGGGAAATCACAACATTCTGGCCAATATTGCATCTTTCTCCGATTACACAATTAGGCATGACATGGGAAAAATGCCAAATTTTTGTGCCTTTTCCAATATTACAGCCCTCATCTATGACGGCAGTTTCATGCGCAAAAAAATCCGCCATTATTGAATGTATTTTTCAAAGTTATTATGTTCCTTCTTGAAGAGCTCTTCTTTAGATAAGGACTTAAAATATTCATAGGTAATTTTGAGTCCCTCAGACCTGTGCACTTTAGGCTCCCAATTTAAGATATCCTTCGCCTTCGAAATATCAGGCTGACGTTGTTTTGGATCATCTTTAGGTAGCTCTTTGTAAACCACTTTCTGATTTGTACCTGTAAGTTTTATAATTTCTTCGGCGAATTCGGCAATTGTAATCTCGTCTGGATTTCCAATATTAACTGGATCCACGCAATCCGAGTGCAAGAGTCTAATTATTCCTTCTATGAGGTCATCCACAAAACAGAAAGAACGTGTCTGTGTACCGTCTCCAAAAATGGTTAAATCCTCCCCTCTCAATGCCTGTCCGATAAAAGCTGGCAATACCCTTCCATCATTCAATCGCATTCTAGGTCCATAGGTGTTAAATATTCTAACAATTCTAGTTTCCAGTCCATGATAGGTGTGATAAGCCATCGTCATTGCTTCTTGGAAACGCTTCGCTTCATCATATACTCCTCGAGGCCCGACCGGATTAACATTCCCCCAATAATCTTCTTTTTGAGGATGAACAGTTGGGTCACCATAAACTTCCGAGGTTGAAGCAATCAATACCCGAGCTTTTTTAGCTCTTGCCAACCCAAGACAATTATGAATTCCTAGAGAGCCAACTTTTAAAGTTTGAATGGGGATTTTTAAGTAATCAATTGGACTAGCAGGCGAGGCAAAATGCAATATATAATCTAAATCACCAGGGATGTGTATAAACTTGGATACATCGTGGTGGAAAAATGAAAATGTTTCTAAATGAAATAAGTGTTCTAAATTTTCAATTCTACCCGTTATCAAATTATCCATGGCAATAACTTCCATACCATCTGCAATTAATCGATCGCAGAGGTGGGAACCAAGAAAACCAGCTGCCCCTGTAACCAAGGCTCTTTTTCTAGCCATTTTGAATGAATTTTTTTACATGATTGATGATGTACGTCTGCTGCTCTGAATCGAGTTCTGTATGCATTGGCAAGGAAATAACTCTTTTAGTAAGGTCATCCGTTACAGACAAGTCGCCACAAGATGTCTCCAACGTTTTAAACATTTTTTGTTTGTGAGCTGGAACTGGATAATATATCATTGATGGAATTGCTTGTTCAGCCAAATAATTCACCATTTCATCTCGATTAACCCCATCTGCTAATTGCAATGTATATTGGTGAAAAACGTGCGTTGATTTTGGATCTCTGAAAGGCGTAATAATTTCCTTAATAGCTGCAAATGCATCATCATATACTTTTGCGGCCTCTCTTCGAGCCTGAATATAGCTATCCAAACGCTTCAACTTTGCATTTAATACGGCGGCTTGTAAAGTATCTAGCCTAGAATTACAACCAACTAAATCGTGATAATATCGTTTACTCTGACCATGACTAGCAATCATTCTCATTTTATCAGCGAGCTTATCGTCATTCGTGCTTATCGCTCCACCATCACCATAGCAACCTAAGTTTTTGGAAGGGAAAAAGCTCGTACAACCAATGTGACCTATAGTTCCTGTTTTCATGACTTTGCCTGATTTAGTTGTATAATCAGAACCTATAGCTTGGGCATTATCTTCAATAATATACAGATCATATTCTTTGGCGATTTTCCAGATGGCATCCATGTCACAAGATTGCCCATACAAATGAACTGGAACAATGGCTTTCGTTTTTGCCGTAATCGCCTTTTTGATGGCAGACGGCTCCATGTTGAATGTTTTTGGGTTTACATCTACAAAAACAGGTTTTAAGCGTAATAAACCTACTACTTCAGTGGTCGCAATGTAGGTAAAAGAAGGGGTTATAACCTCATCACCGGGCTTTAAATCCAAGGCCATCATTGCTATTTGTAAAGCATCCGTTCCATTTGCACAAGGGATGACATGCTTTGCTCCTAAGTAATTTGCTAATGAATTAGCGAACTCATGAACATCTGGACCGTTAATAAATTGGGCATTATCTAAAATCCTATCAAAAGATGCTTTTACCTCTTCTCTTATGGACTGGTACTGCTGAACCAAGTCAACCATTTGTATTTTTCTCATTCGTGTAACAAAACGATTTAGTGTTCAAAAATATATAAAATCGTTGGTATCGATGTAGCTATTAACAAAATATGCGTTAAAAAAAAATTAAATATGACTTTAATTCTACTCAAAAAAATCATTAAATAATTATTTTCTGACCGTCTAGAGGTGCAAAGACTATAAAATTATAATGTTTTTCCTTGTGCCAAGGATTTGTAAATTTCATGGTAAGCATTAGCACCTTTCTCTAGAGAAAAATAGTCCTTGGCTCCTGCTATTAGCCTCGATTTATCATAATTATCCTTGTTCAGGTTTACAATAAAATCCTCGGAATTGGTTGAGCTTAGCACAACCCCTGCCTTGTATTTGAGAACAATTTCGTCCGTGTCACCAACTCCAGAGTTACATATTACTGGCACTCCCATGGCCATAATTTCCCCTTGTTTCGTTGGTGAAGAAGCTTTTTTGGAGAAACTAGGACGAATAAAAAATATGGAAAAATCAAATAAAGCAATATGCAACGGAACAAATGCATGTGTTGTTGATGCAAATAACAAATCTTTTTTGATTACGCCGTGTTTTTGAGCCATTTCAATAATATTGCTAGGCTGTTCCTTGGTTACAAATAAGAACTTTGCGCTCGGCCTAGCTTTTTTTAAAGCTGCAAAATAAATCAACATCTCATCGAGCATATACCAAGTACCAATGGAACCAACATAACCCAAGATAAAATCATCTTTTTGAATATTTAAAGCCCTTTTTAAATTTCGCAATTGATGGGGGTTAACATAAGCTGGATCAAACAAAGAAAGGTCAACGCAACAAGGGATAACTGAAACAGAAAGCGATTTATGCTTTAAAGCTGGCCAATTGGTAAATTCCTCTTTTCCTTTTTGTGTTAACGAAACAATGTGATCCGCATGATTGAAAAACTGCAATTCTTTTCTTTTAAAATAGCCATAAGCCAATTTAAAAATAGGATTAGACATTTTCCAAATCCCACCTTCTATTCTTTCATCTGCCCAAAATCCGCGCATGTCGAATAAGAAGGATAGCCCTTTTTTCTTTTTTAATTTCAGACCAACTAAAGCAGCCATGTAACTTCTACAATGAACAATATCAAACGCGTATTCAGCATGAAGGCTAAAGGCTAGTTGCTGCATTTTTCGTATGTCTTTAACTGTAGAAAGCAAAGGTGGTTTTTTAGTATAAGATTGTGGATGCCATGTAATGCCATTTTTTTCACAATAATCAGCAATAGCTGTTTTGTTCTTATCAAAAACCTCATTTTTTTCAAAAGAAACAAGGTGAATTAAATGTCCTTTTTTAGAGAGTTCTTTAAGATAAGGGAGGACTTGAGATTGACCCAGCGGGTCTGTCATTCCATCGTAGGAAAGATACAATACATTAGCCATTTTTAAGATGATTTTTGTGTTGCTCATACCATTGAACCAAAACAAGAATGAGCCAAAGTTTATTATAAAGATGACTTTCTCCTTCGAGGTATTTTTTCTTTAAGTTTAATATGTAAGGCGTATTTAAAAATACTAGCTCATCCAATTTTTCATGACTAACTGTATTTTCCAGCATTTGCTTTAATTCATTTTTCATCCAGGTACTTAATGGAATACCAAATCCCCATTTCGGTCTATCAAAAATACCGGGCGGTAAATAATTGTAAAGCACTTGTTTAAGAAGATATTTGTTAGCTCCATTCCTAATTTTCAATGACTCATCTAAGTTTAAAGAAAAAGAAACAATACGATGATCTAGCAATGGCACTCTCGCTTCCAAAGAATTAGCCATACTCGCTCTATCCACTTTAGTAAGTAAATCATCTTTTAAGTAATACTTTAAATCAAACAAAGCCTGTTTTTCCTTTGCACTTAGCTTACGATTAATTTTATCAAGCTGCAACTCCATTTTTACTTTTTCATACTGATAAACGTCGTTTAAACCTTTTTCCGTAAAAAAGTATTGTTCGGCAGAGAAGATATGCGCCATCAAATCTGCAGAAGTATCGAAATCAAAAAGCTCTGCTACTCGTTTAAATCTTGATTTATTTGTGCTTTGCAATGCAGTTTTTATTGGCTTTTTCAGATAATTCAGCAGTGGTTTATTCAAGCGCTCAGCCCAATTATACATTCCGTACCCCAAAAATTGTTCATCTCCTCCATCACCAGTCAAGACCATTTTGACCTCTTGTCTAGCTATTTTCGAAACAAGAAAGGTGGGGATAGCCGACGCATCCGCATAAGGCTCATCATATATTTTTGTAATCTCTGGAACTAAAGCAATGGCATCGTGATAGCTCAATGTATATTCGTGATGTTCTGTATTTAACGCTTTAGAAACTGCCTTAGCATAGGTGCTTTCGTTAAACTTGGACTCTTTAAATCCTATAGAAAATGTATTGATTCTTTGTGGACTTCTGCTTTGAGCAATAGCCGCTACTGTTGATGAATCTATCCCTCCGCTAAGAAAAACACCATAAGGAACATCTGAGCGCAAACGATAATCAACGCTGCTAATCAATAAATCTTGCAGCTGATGAATTGCCTGTTTTTCATCTTTCAATGTTACAGGTGTTATTTGGCTTTCTAAATCCCAATATTTGACAAAACTTGCTTTACCATTTTTTACCTCCGCATAATGTCCATTTGGGAATTTCTTAACCTCCTTGTAAATAGTTAATGGGGCGGGGATGTATCCTAAGCGCAAGTATTGTTGCGTCGCCTTTAAGTCCAACTCAAATTTACCAAGTTCTTGAGATATAGCAGCTATGGATTTTAGTTCAGAAGCAAAAAGAAACTTATTGTTATCTTGGAAATAATATATTGGTTTAATTCCAATACGGTCTAAATAAATATACGTAGTTGCCTTCAAGCTATCGTAAATAGCAAAAGCAAACATACCATTCAGATGCTGAACAAAAGATGGCCCTTCCTTAATGAAACATTGCAAAACAACCTCCGTATCAGAAGAACTTTGAAGCGCTACTCCATTTAAAAACTGGTTTTTTAACTCTGGATAATTGTATACCTCACCATTGAATACAATCGTGTAATTTCCGCATGGGGAGCTCATTGGTTGGTTACCAGATACTGATAAATCAAGAATGCTTAATCTTCTATGACCTAATCCAATTTTTTTATCTTCATCAAAAAAGAAACCCTGCGCATCTGGACCTCTATGACTTATTTTTGAAGTCATTCTTTCCAGCAATTTAGCTGGAATTTCATTTTGGCTTAAAAATCCAGTAATACCGCACATAGCAATTTCCTAAGCGGCTTTTAGCTTAGCGATTTTCGATTGTACAAATTGCGCCTTAGCATATTCCAATGTTACACGAAAGGAGTTGTCTTTAATCGCTTTACTTGGTATATCAAACATCGCTTCTGTCAATATCGCCTCACAAATGGATCGCAAACCTCTAGCCCCTAACTTAAACTCAATGGCTTTCTCTACTATAAAATCGAGTACGTCAGCATCAAATTTCAAGTCCACACCATCAATTTCGAACAGCTTTATATATTGCTTGGTTAGGGCGTTTTTCGGTTCAGTTAAAATACGTCTTAAACTTTTCTTGTCTAAGGGATAAAGGTGAGAAAGTACAGGGAACCTTCCAATCAACTCAGGAATTAATCCAAAGCTTTTAAGGTCGGTTGGATTGACATAAGACAATAAATTGTCCTTTTCAATTCTTTCGTCTTCTTTACTACTAAAACCTATGGTTTGTCTGTTTACACGACTAGCGATGTGTCTTTCTATTCCATCAAAAGCTCCACCACAAATAAAAAGTATATTTTTCGTATTGACGGTTATCATCTTTTGCTCTGGATGCTTTCTTCCGCCTTGGGGAGGCACGTTCACTTCAGCACCTTCAAGTAGCTTTAATAAAGCTTGTTGCACTCCTTCACCAGAAACATCTCTTGTAATAGACGGATTATCACTT
>JAFIEX010000084.1 GCA_020832365.1 Crocinitomicaceae bacterium | reverse complement strand
CTATTAGTCAGGGACAAACAAATGTAGATGTGGTGGTTTTGGACGAAGCTGGAAATAGTGCTTCGTGTACCATTGTATTAGTGCCAAATGATTCAATTGCTCCTGAAATTACTTGTCCCGCTCCAGTTACGATAAATATAGGAACAGACTGTGAGGATACTTTACAAGACTATACAACTTTGGCAACAGTAACGGATAATTGTCCGGGTTGGATTGTAGAACAAAGCCCAGCTCCAGGAACTGTTCTTTTAGCAGGAACACACAATATAACAATTACAGCAATAGATATTTTTGGAAATACAGACGCATGCGTTCTACAAGTGGATTTATTAGAATTTGAATTGCCTGAAATTACATGCCCAGACCCTATTCAAACTTGTGATCCAAATGTTTTGTTTGATGATCCTGTAGCAACTGATAATTGTGCAGTTGTGCAATTAAATCAAACAGATTTAAGCGGTTTGACTTCAGGAGACACATTCCCCGTAGGTATAACTACTTTAAGTTTTGAGGCAATTGATGCTTCTGGAAATGCTGCAAGCTGTAGTTTTGATATCGAAGTGCTGGGAGTTCCAGAAAATGCAATAATTATTACGCAAAACACAGCTTTCTGTGAAGAATTTGAATTAAATATCGAGGCACAACCTGTTACTGTTGCTGGAGCGCAATGGACAGTAATCTCTGGGGATGGTCTTGTTGGAGACTCCTCTAATCCATCAACCAACTTTACAAACTTGAGTTATGGATTAAACGCCGTTGTTTGGGAAATGGACTTCGGTGTGTGCGGAAGACAAGCTGATACCTTAGCGGTAATGGTTTATGAACAACCAGCACCTGCGCAAGTTTTTGGGCCGCTAACTTTATGTAATGAAACTGAGGTGAATATTTCAGCTGCTGGGCCTACAGCTGGTCAGGGTGAGTGGTCTAGTTTATCGGGTAATGTCGGGTTTTTCTTGGTAAACTCTCCAAATACCTTGGCCCAAGACTTTGAGCTAGGTGAAAATGTTTTGATTTGGGAGGTGACAAATGGTGTTTGTGTGCCATCTTCCGATACGCTGTTTGTTCTCAATGTTCCACCTGCGAATATTACATCACAAGACACAACTATTTGCTTTGAAGAAAATGACTTAGATTTGGTGTCTTCCTGGACAGACACAACTCATGTCGGTTATTTGTGGTATTTTATCGAAGGAGGTGGGGTGATCGATGAATCGCAATCTCCAATTACTTTTGTAGAAAATTTGAGTGCAGGACAAAACACAATTGTTTTAGTACATACGCACCCAGCTTGTCAGAATAGCTTTGATACTCTTTCGGTTTTTGTGGAGGTTTGTGAGGGTTATAACCCCAAAATTCCTACAATGTTTACCCCAAATAACGATGGTAAGAATGATTTATTTGTGATTGAAGGATTACATGCGCTTTTTCCAAGTGCTGAAGTAACCATAGTGAACAGATGGGGGAGTGTGGTGTTCCAGTCTATTGGTTATGAAGAACCGTGGGATGGGACAAAAATGAACGGAGGAGAAGAAATGCCCGTCGGAACTTATTTTTATCGTATTCGATTGAATGATGGTGCAAGCGAAGAAATAACAGGACCAATTAGTATTGTAAGATAAATTATAGCCATGCGAAGTAATTTGATTAATAAATTTAAATCGATAATTTTTAGTTTGCTATTGCTTACTGTGATTTCGAATAATAATGTAACTGCTCAGCAAGAAACGCAGTTTACACAGTATTTTCAGAACCCCTTTTTTTTCAATCCAGCTGCTGGAGGGTTATCTCCATTTATTCAAGTAGATGCTGGGTTTAGAAGACAATGGTTGGGAATAGAAGGTACACCGCTGACTTTCTATGCCACAGGTCACGCTGAGGTAGGTTTTTTGAATGGCAAAAAAGATGTTATTCAAGAGTTTAATAGGGAAAAAGAATCCATCTTTGCAACGCCAAAAAATGTTGTTGGTGCAGGAAAGCATGTGATGGGAGGGAGAATGTTAAGCGACAGAATTGGTCCCTTTGAAAAGAGTAGTGTAATGGCTACTTATGCTTATCACTTGCGCGCGACAAGAACAACTATGCTTGGTTTAGGAATGGGTGCAGGATGGACAAATTTTGGTATTCGAAGTGATAAGGTGATATTGTACGACCAAGATGATATTGCTTATAATGACTTTTTTGCCCGCAATGCGAACCAAAACATATTCGACATGAATGCAGGACTTACTTGGTATGGCGAGCGTTTTCAGGTAGGCATTGCTTCTTCGCAGTTGCTATCTAATGGTTTGGTGTTGGATGATGTAACCACGCAGTCAAATTTGGATAGACACTGGTTTATGTATGGGATGTATCAATATGATGTAAATGATGATTTTACTTTAGAACCACATGCCATGTTACAAATTGTTGGGAATGCCCCAGTTTCAGCGAACATTGGAGCTAGAGTAATTTTTAATCAGCGTATTTGGGGAAATATTGGTTTTAGAGTTGGGGATGCCATGACCTTAGGCTTAGGAATGAACTTGGCAAATAATCTCAGATTTGGTTACAGTTATGATGTTGGCACTGGTCCAGTTCAAGTAGTGAGTAACAATGTTCACGAGTTGCACCTCGGTTTTATTATTGGGAATAACCGAAATATTGAAAAAGAGTTGAAACAAAAAGATTCTGAATTATAGTTATTTTTGCCGCTCATAGTAAAATCAACTGTGATGATGCGTCCCTTATATTTCATCTTAAAACAGGTTTTTAAGTACTCCTTATGGATATATTATCCAAGAGTAAAGGTAGTTAATGCTCCAAAAAAATACTTAACAAGAACAATTTATGCTTCAAATCATGCAGCTTCATTCATGGATCAACTTGTAGTGGAAACCATGAACAAGCCTATTGTTTTTTTTATGACGAGGTCGGATGTTTTTACTACCTTATTGAAACCTATTCTTTGGGCTGTTCATATGCTGCCTATTTATCGATCGCATGATGGAGAGGACACCAAAAAGAAAAATGAAGCTGTTTTTAAAATCTGTAATAAGATTCTTAAAGGTGGAAGAAGCTTACTGATTTTTAGTGAAGGGTTTACGGATGATGTGTTTATCAGACGATTAAAGCCAATCAAAAAAGGGGCAGTAAGGATTGGAATGGGAGCCTTGGAAAGCATTGATTGGAAGAAAGATATCTACCTTCAGGCCGTTGGCGTCAATTATGGTCATCCAAATGTTATTGGTAGTGATGTTGTTATAGCTTATGGGCAACCGATTCTGCTAAATGTATATAAAGAGGACTACCTTGAAAATCCGAATAAGGTAATCAATGATTTAACAGCATTATTGGAAAAAGAAATGCAAGCGCAGCTGACTTACATTGAAAATGCGGATTGGGCGCCTATGCATGAGCAAATTATGTGCCTTACGAAAAAAGGATTAAACCCTGAAAATCGAGATACCACCATTCCATTGTTAACGCGCTGGCAATATTCGCGAGAATTAGCGAATTGGATGAATCAACTGGATTTGGAGAACAATACCTTATTAAAAGAATTGAAGTCGGATTTAGAAGCTTTTTTTGCTGATCTAAAACATAATGGTATATCGGAAAAGTTATTAAGCTTGAATGAACGAAAAAATAGCCCTTGTAGTTCATGGTGGTATTGGTTGTTGATTTTTCCTATTGCGCTTTTAGGATTTATTCATAATTACCCAGCATACGCGATTGTGAAACCTTTTGTGGAAAAGTCTTTTAAACGTTCTGTTTTTTGGGGTAGTGTAAAAATGACTCTTGGTACTCTTGTGAACGCTATTTACAATGTCATATTACTCCTGCTACTTCATCATTTGGTTTATGCAAATGTACTGTTTTGGGTCTTGTACCTTTTCGTCGTTATTGGTCCAACTGGAATTATCGCTTATAACTATTACCAAAATTGGTTCAATAGAAAGGGATTAACGCGTTTACTGAAAATCTCGAATTTGGAAAAAATTTATGCGCAAAGGGACGCACTAAAAGAACGCATAAAAGCTCTTATCCCTGTTGCTTAATTTTTTCGAAAAAATCAAGTATGCTATCGCAGGCCTTTTCTAAGTCTGCTGGTAAGTTGTCTGCCCTCCATGGATGTATACTACCAAATGTATGGTTAGCCTCTTCTAAAAATAGAACTTCCCCCATACTCCAGCTAGCTATTTGAGCAGCGTTTTCCCAATTGACTGCTTCGTCCTGTTTACCATGAATGTGTAACATGGGCTTCGGTTTTTTCAACGCTTTTAATACACCTTGAATGTTTAGTTTTTCTTGGTGTTGATAATAATCCTCATAAAAACAAATGTTGTGTGGCATCATTTGCTTGGTTCTTTTATTTTCAATAGAGAAAACGCCATTTTTTTTCCAGTCAATTAATTTATCTCCAGTTATAAATCTTTCCTCAAAATCTGCAACTGCTGCCAACGTTGCGATGGCTTTTATCTGTGGATGATTTGCTAGCAATAACACCATTCCGCCTCCTCGGCTGTGACCAACTAGATAAATGGGTGGCTTTTCTTCTATCAAGTTATTGATATGATGGATGACCGCGTGAAGGTCTTCTAGTTCATAAGAATATCTATTATCTGCAAAAGCTGCCAAATCTGGAAAATCTATTGGCTGTGATGTAGTTCCACCATTATGCGAAAAGTTGAATTTACAAAAACTCCATTCGTTGGCCAGAAAATAGTTTTCTATTTGCTGCCATGCTCCCCAATCTTTATAACCTTTATAGCCGTGTGCAAAAACAACAATACCTTTTGATGCTGTCGAGGTAATACAAATATCCATTAAGGATGATCTGCCATTGGCTCCCGTGAATATCAGATTTTTTTCTTGTCTTTTCATCATGTTTCTAAATTACTCATTTTTTGATTTTTTCATGAGTTCTTGTTGCAAGATTTTATTAATTTTAGCTTATTAATGAATGAGAAATGCCTAAAAATAACGCCTTGAGGTATAGTTGGATAGTTGGAATGTTGTTGCTGGTTTTAAGTTGTGCCGCCCCTCTTGGGAATAGGGTGGATGGGAATAATTTAAAAGTTTATTACCTCGAAGGGGTCAGTAAAGCAATGGCGGTCGATTTTGCGCAATTCTGGATACTCAATGGGTTTGTAGGAGATAAAGAACAGACGATTCAGTTAATGATGGATGATAGCAAGGTCATTGTCAAATTAATAGAAAAAGAACGTTACCAAGACGAAGCACTTGAAATCAACGAAATAGCATTATTGCAAGATTTAGAAAGAACATTAATGAATGAATTGTTTGATAAAGAGGTGCGTGTTTGGATTTGTGATAATACTTTTCGCCCCTTGAAAACTCCTAGGGATTAGATAAATAACCGTTTTTATAAATATTTATGCAACGAATTTTAGGATTTTTTGTATTTATTTTTTTTGCTGTTTTATGTGTTAATGCTTTACAATTCCTTCAGTATTTAGCCGCTTTTTTATTTGGATGTCTATCTTTAGCAGGATTTTATGACCTTGTGAAAAAGTACATTAACTAAAGATTTTTTAATTTTAAAATGGTTGAAAACGCATACTTTCATTTGTTGAGATGCAACTCAAAGTATGAGGTTTTTATTTTCCAAAATATTCGTAAAATTGAATTAAAAAGCTCTCACGCAGCGAACAGGTCGCGTTAAGTTTGAACTTAACACAATACTTGTACTGATTACACCAGGTTCAGCTAATTCAATGTAGTTGTTATAGCCATTTATATTAAATCCTGCATTGTAAGCAAAGGAGGAGGTGAAATATTGTTGACTTGTTCCCTGTGGTGGGTAATTGTTATTCGTCCAATTTCCCATCAATTGTTCTACTTCATCTTTAGATGGAAGGAACCAATCATTAAAGCCACCATGAGTGACTGATTCGCATGCGTGGGCTGGCGTACTGTTACAATTTTGTACGAGCCAAGCCGAATTATTAGGTCCTTCACCAATGGCATTAGAAATTGGTGGGCCAGCCGTTACTGGAGGCTGAAAACAGTTGGAATTACTTATGGCGAAAGTGAATGGACTGTTGTCATCATTTTCTCTAACAATAAGGTAGCCACAGGTTGTGCCCGGATAGTTAGTAGCCACAACAATGCCTCCTCCAAACGCATCTCCAATGGCAAGAGTAGGACAGCCACCTCCACCACTTGAAGCTACGTTAATAGATAAAGTACATGTTTGTCCGCCAATATCCAATAAAAATTCGGCAGTACCAGCAGAAGCAGGTGTTCCAGTGATTTGATAGGTTAAATTACCATTTCCTACACTGAAGTTCCCTGCGTTGAGTGTCGCAGTCAATCCAGTTACGCCCACAGAACTAACAACTTGTCCATTGTGCGCACCACCATTTCCACCTGTGTAGTTTATTTCAAATGATACGCCGCTCGCTGCCGTGTTCTCAACTAAATTTCCATTAACCGAAGCATTTGCGCAGTCTAGTGAGCTGATTTCACCCATTAGTTGATCCACTTGAAACTGAACAGTACAAATCTGCCCGCCAATATTTAATTCAAAGGAAGCGACCCCCGTGCTACTAGGAGTTCCCATAATCTCATATATCAAACTTCCTTGACCATTACTAAAATTCCCAGCTGGTGTTGTAGCCATTAAACCAGTAACACCAATGGAATTAACGGTCTGACCATTATGCGATCCACCATTACCACCCGTATAAGGAACGCTAAAGCTTACATTGGATGCTGCTTGGCCTTCTGTAAGACTTCCAGTTAAAACAGCATTGTTGCAATCTAATGCATCCACCTGACCAAGAGCAGATCCTGAAAAGGTCATATTGTCAATTTCTGACCATTGATAAGATTGTAAATTATTATTCAACATCCTAATATGCATTGTGCTCGAGGGAATATCAAAGTAAATACTATCAATACCTTGAACTGGAGCAGTTTCTACATTTCCATTAGAAAGATTAACTTCATGTTGAAACTGCGCTTGATTGAAAAAGGGAAAGGTTAAACAAATTAATGAGAAACCAATATGTTTTTTGAAAGCCTTCATTGTTATTATTTTAAAGTGATTGGTTTACTAACCATACCAGTAGTGGTCTTAATGATACAAAAATAGGTTCCGGCAGGAATGTTTTTATCATGGTATTCCCAGGAGATTTTCATGTTCTCATTGCTTGGCCCTGAAAAAACATTATCAATTAATCTTCCAGAAAGGTCCGTAATTACTATGTCAATTGTTCCTTCTTCAAAAACAGCCAGCGATATATTCAATACGCCAGAGGCAGGATTAGGATAGAGAACTAAAGCCATGTCTTTGTTGAGCTCATCAATAGAGGTTGAACTATCATCATCTAAATCTATCCTGTAGAGGTCAATGTCCTGTATAGGATAATTATCCGTTGATCCTGAATTTGAAATAACTAACATGTCAGTAGCATTAAATTTTATACTTCTAATGTCAGTCAAGTTATAGGTTTGGGAGTTTCCTCCTATATTTTCTATTGTCATGGTTTGCCCTAAACATAAAGTAGGTATTGAAAAAAACAATGACATTATTACAAAAAAACGATCCATAGTAGAAGTTGTTTGTTTATATATTTTTTAAATGAATGTAATAAATAAAGTAAATTACATCGACTGCGAAAATACAGTTATTTTTTATTTTAATGCAAAGTTGAAAAAAAAATATTTTGTTGGATAGCTCACAGCGGTGATAAAATTTCTTTTTTTCTTGCATGTTCTAAATCAAATATTTATTTTTAGTTTTTCGATAGCAAAAAACCTTGAAGAAAGCTAAATTATCCATACAAGTCACCGTGCCATTTGCATTGGGCGTTGTGCTTGGTGAACTGATCCATTTGCCTCAAGTCATTGCGATGGGGTTATGGGCAACTGTTTGTTTTGCTTTATTGGTTGCACAAAACACCAGTAAAGGAGTCCTAGTTGCACGTCATTTTACAGGTGCGCTGATTATCCTTGTTTTTTTCTTTTCTGGCATGCTTTACGTCACCTTTCAACAGTTAGAAAATCAACAAAATCATTTTAGTAATCACTTTCTACCGGGCAATCAGCTAGTTGGAAGGGTTGTTGAAATGCAAGAAGGAAAAGTGAATTTTGATCGAGTGTTGCTAGAATCACAATCTATGCATTCTCCATTAAATAACCAAGCAGTGAATGGTAAGCTTTTGGTTCATTTAAAAAAGGAGGATTCGCAGGAAATGCTTAAGGTTGGAGATTTGATTCAAATTGCTGCGGAAATCAAACCGATTCAAAACGCAAATAATCCTGGGGAATTTAACCAAGAAAAATTCATGCGTTACAAAGGGATTCAGCATTTTGCATTTATTTACCCTTCTCAATGGGAAGTGGTGGGTTACGAAGCTACTGTGATGTCTTTTTGGGCCAACCAACGTAACCGCATGAAAGAAAGGTTGAATGAGTTATTACCTCCGAGTCAGGCCGCATTAGCGACAGCATTATCATTAGGTGATAAGTCGTTACTTGATCGTGCAACTAGGGCTTCCTTTGCTAATGCAGGAGCCATGCATGTTCTGGCAGTTTCAGGACTACATGTTGGAATTTTATTATTCATTATTCAATGGATTTTTTCCAAAGTGCCTTTTCTGCGTAAACGCAATCGTTTTATCATTGCTGCCTTATTGCTGATTTGGTGTTTTGCTTTTCTAACGGGCTTGTCTGCGTCTGTGGTAAGAGCTGCGGGCATGTTTAGTATTATGGGGGTTGGACAGCTGCTAGGACGTAATTTTTTCAGTTTTAATAGCTTGTTTGCATCGGCATTTATTTTGTTACTTTTTCAGCCTTATTTTATATTTGATATTGGTTTTCAGCTTTCCTATTTGGCGATGTTCGGGATTTTGATGTTTTATGCGCCAGTTGCTGCAATTTTCAATTTCAAGTGGAAGATATTGCGTTATTTTTGGGAAGGTACAGCAATCGGGATTGCTGCACAGATTGGAACACTCCCCATTAGTCTCTATTATTTTCATCAGTTCCCAAATTATTTCATGTTGACGAATATTGGTTTAATGGTTTTGGCGGGTATTGCCTTAGGGTCCGTTTTACTGCTTTTTATCATGGCTTTTGTACCGTATTTGAATGAATGGATTGCATTTGTTGTGAAATGGGTTTTTTGGACTTTGGAAAACTTTGTTGTTGTTATCGCCGATCTCCCTAGGTCTGTTAGCTTTGGATTTACTCCTGCAATATGGATGGTTTTAATCGCCTACCTGTGCGTTTTTCTTTTTTATCAGTCAAGGATGCAAAAGAATTGGAAGGTTTGGCGCAATACAGCTATTGTAACGTTCATTTTGGCCATAATGAATCTGGGACAGAAAATGAATAATCTTTCTGGTGAAGAGCTGCTGGTATTAAATAATAGACAGATTGCCGTGTTGTGGAAGGTGAATAATCAAGTGATTTGTTTGTATGACAATAATCAGCCTAGCTCGGCAGAACAAGTCAGTTTTCCAGCTGAAGCCTATGCCAAGAAATTGGGTCTGAATGTCACCTACTACCCAATGCCTTCATCTGATGATTTTCAAAATAGTCAAAAGTTGGAAGCTGGAGAAAGTACCTTGAAAGTGGCTAGTTTTTGGAATGGATATTTGATAAGTAAAAACGATAGCAAATATTGGTTAGCCAAGAAAGGGAACCGACGATGGGCAGATTGTGTGCACATTGGAGGGGCTTGGGCACCTTATTTGGCCAAGGAAACAGATATGAATACACTAAATGGTGCCATAAGATTGTGAGTGTAGTTTTTTTCAAATGGCTTTTCCTCCCAGATTTAATCAGAGAACATTACAAATGAAAAGTTTTACATAAATTTTTAGCTACTTTCCTATTTTCTTTAAGCAATGCTTATCTTCGCCAAGAATAATAGAAACAAAACATGATTCCATTTTCTCCACCAAGAATTGATGACCATACAATTGCAGAAGTTGTTGCTGCTTTAAAAAGCGGTTGGATTACAACAGGACCACGAACTAAGCAATTTGAAAAGGAAATCACCGATTACTGTCAGGCAAAAACGACCGTTTGTGTGAGCTCTTGGACCATGGGAATGCAGGTGTTACTGCATTGGTGGGGCGTAGGTGAGGGGGATGAGGTAATCGTTCCTTGCTACACTTATTGCGCCTCCGGAAATGTGGTGTTACATAGCGGAGCTAAACTGGTTTTAGTAGATGTCGGTGGGGATTTTAATATTGATGTGGATGCTGTTGCAGCGGCAATTACAGATCGAACAAAAGTTATTATGCCAGTTGATATTGGTGGGCTCCCATGTGACTATGATGCACTGTATGCTGCTATATCGGATAAACAAAATCTTTTTAAACCAAATAATGAACTTCAAAAACAGTTAAACAGGATTCTTTTAGTTGCAGATGCAGCTCATTCTTTTGGCGCAATATACAAGGATAAGATTAGTGGTGCATTGGCTGATATATCTGTTTTTTCTTTCCATGCTGTGAAAAACCTGACTACCGCAGAGGGAGGGGCGATTGTTTTTAATTTGCCTACCGGTTTTAACCATGAAGAAATTTATCAGCATTTCTGTACTTTGATTTTACATGGACAATCAAAAGATGCCTTGGCTAAAACGAAAGCAGGAGGCTGGAAATATGATGTCCTAGCACCTGGATTTAAGTGCAACATGACGGATTTACAAGCGGCCATTGGATTAGTAGAACTCAACAGGTATGCTGATAACTTGGTGAGAAGGAGACAAATTATGGAATTTTACTTGGATTTTTTCAAGGCATACGATTGGGCCATACTTCCTCAAATCAAATCAGTCAATAAAACGAGTGCTTTCCATTTGTGCTTACTGCGAATTTCAGGCATTTCAGAAGTGGAACGCGACGCTATAATCACTGAAATAAACACACTAGGCGTAGCTGTAAATGTGCATTTTCAGCCTTTGCCATTGCTTACAGCTTATAAAAGTATAGGTTATGATATAGCAGATTATCCTAATGCTTATTTGGCTTATGCTAATGAAATTTCATTGCCTGTTTACTATGATTTAACGGATGAACAATTGCAAATCATTGGTGATGCCGTTGTTTCAGCTTATCAAAAAGTAAGGAATGAAAAGGTTTTTTGATATTGTTTTTGCTATCGTTATTTTGTGCTTGTTCTTGCCTATTGGTCTGTTGATTTCCATACTTATACTGTTGACAGATGGTGCCCCAATTTTCTATAAACAAGAACGAATTGGACAATATGGCGAACCTTTTTACCTCTTAAAGTTTCGCTCTATGCGAAAAAATGCAGACCAATTGGGTAAGCTCACGGTTGGCATGAAAGACCCAAGAATAACTCCTGTAGGTCGATTTATTAGAAAGTATAAATTGGATGAGTTTCCACAATTTATTAATGTCCTCAAAGGGGAGATGAGTGTAGTTGGACCTCGCCCTGAAGTAGCTGAATATGTGGCTTTGTATAATGATGAACAACGAAAAGTACTCAATGTCCAACCTGGTATCACGGATTATGCTTCGATTGCCTACTTCGATGAAAACCGATTACTAGGGGAGAGTGACAACCCCAAACAGCTCTACATCTCTGAAATCATGCCCGCCAAGTTAGCGCTAAACCAAAAATACATCCAACGTCCTACCCTTTCACACGAT
>JAFIEX010000083.1 GCA_020832365.1 Crocinitomicaceae bacterium | reverse complement strand
GTAATGTCCAGCAGAAGGACTATTCATAATAGGTGCATTTCGCACTTGCCAGTTAGCCGAGCCTTGCAGCGGAGTAACTGTCCAACCGCTAGGAATTACTCCAGACGAAAAGTTTTCTGATAAAATAATGTCCGCATTAACGAAAAAAGGGTAACTTAATAGAAAAAGACCAATAAAAAACCTCTTAAAAAACTGTAAACTGCCAATAAAATAGTTTTCCTGCATCATTCCTTTTTCCTCTAAATTATGAAAGAGCTATCCAAAAAAGAAATGTAATTACTAAATGGCGTTACATAATTATTATTCGGTTAAAAAAGTTGACGACTGAAAATTAGATAGTTAATTTTGGACAATCTTAAACTCTGTTCTCCTATTTTCTTGTCTTCCAAGAGCTGTTGCATTATCAGCTATTGGCATAGAAGATCCATAACCTTTAGCTGTCAATCTATTTGCAGCAATACCTTTACTTGTCAAATACCTAACAACTGCGTCCGCACGTTCTTGGCTTAATCTATCGTTAAGGGCAGCCGAACCAGTATTGTCCGTATGTCCGGAGATTTCAATCTTTAGAGATTTCACCTCATTGAGTAATGATACTAATCTATCTAACTCTGCATTAGATTCTGACCTCAACGAAGATTTTCCAACATCAAAAAAGATGTTTCTTAACTGAATAGTACTCCCTATAGCGATATTTTTTAGCTCAATTTCTTTGTTCACTAAATTGTATTCACTACCCGCTGGAATATCGAAATTTTCAGAATGAAATAAATATCCTTTAGCTTCAACAGCAATACCATAATTGGCGCCAGCATTTAACGATAATAGAAATTTTCCAGTCGCAGCGTTCGTTTCTATTCGCTCAATTATTTTACCAGACTTATTATCTGTAATCACAATATTCGCCTGCACTGGTTTCCGAGAAATCGCATCTATCGTATTTCCTTTAAATACGGTTAAAGAAACTTTATTGACCTCCACTTTTTGCTCAATTTGCGGGTCTTTAATTGGCATTGCGATGGACGCCAACAAATAATCCTCCACATCAAATAGTGGCTGCTTTGGTGGTCCCCAAAAAGTGATTTTATAAATATCGTAACCTCCTTTACCACCATCTCTATTGGATGAGATATACGCATACTTCCCATTGGCTGTTGCAGCGAAAAAGAAATCATCATACGGTGTATTAATTGGATAACCTAAATTCACTGGTTTTGTCCATGCTCCTTGAACGCGTTTTGAGACAAAAATATCATAACCACCAAGAGATTCATGTCCCTGCGATGCCAAGTACATTGTTTCTCCATCAATGTGTAAGTAAACTGGTCCGTCATTAAAACGGCTATTCACTTCACTCACCATTGTTGCTGCACCGAAATTCTTTTCCATTTTGTTGCGCATACCGGAAAACATAATATTAAAGCCATTGCTGCGCGTTTCACTATCTCTAGAAAAGTAAATATTGTAGCCATCATGGTTGTAAGAACCGTAAACCTCGTTTGCACGCGGGGAACTAATTTGTCTTGATAAAATTTCTGGAGAGGACCAATTAGCTCCTTGTAGCGTAGATTCAAAGATGTCCAGTTGCCCATCATTGTTCTTGTGCAGTAACAATCTCGTGCCATCATACGACAAATTATTGACAATATCATCTTCCTTCGAATTTACAGCGCCTTTAAGCGCACTAGGCGATTGCCAATTTCCATCTTTAAAATAAGAAGAAAATATTTCATGATCGTAATCACTTACTTCATTAGGCTTGTTTTTATTTGGTCTGTTGGAACTAAAAATAATTTCTGAACCATCCATTGTGATAGAAGGAGCAATTTCATCGTATTCAGAATTCACTTCAGCAACGTTATCCACCCAAACTCTTTGTGGATTGGCCATTGCTTTTTTAGCATTCTGACATTCATTGCGTCTCAAGCTAACAAATCTGGAGAAATTATCTGATTTTTTATAACCATCTTCGAACTTTTTGAAATACGTTATCGCCTTATCAAACTCTCCTTTCAATTGCAAAGCTGCGCCATAATAATAGGGCAAAAACGGATCACAATTTTCGTCTAACTCAGCCGCTCTTTTTAAAAAAGGATATGCCTGGTGTGGATTACTAGAGTGATAATGACAAACACCAATTCTAAAATTGTTCAAAGCATTATCTGGATTCAATTCTTGAGCAATTAAAAATTGTTGCAAGGCTTTTTTAAAATTTAAACCTGGGTCTCTTACTTCAAAAACAGCATCAAAAGCGACTTTAAAAAACTCTTCTCCTTTATCTAGTGCTTCTTTCGCAGATTTGAACTCATCGGGCTTATCTTTAAAGTTACCCCTTCTAAAGTCTACATTTTGCGCGGTAAGGATGCTTCCCATAAAAAGCGCAGTTAAAAATATTAATAATCCTTTCATGATTCCTGATTAAAATCCACAATTATTTGCATAAAACCGCTGTCCAATTTCCGAACCAAGCTCACCCGCTCTTTTCCAATCTGCACAAGCGCCCTGCATGTCTCTAAGCATTTCATTAATCATACCTCTGTTAAGTAAAGCACTAGTGTTATTCTTGTCTAATTGCAAAGCCTTATCGGCTGCTTTTTTACCCCCTTTATAATCCTCTTGTTTAAATTTTAGTCCAGCCAAGTTTGCATAAGCAGGGGCATAATCTGGTGCGATCGCTATACATTTTTCAAAATCTTTTATCGCATCATCCAAACGACCTTTTTCCAACTGTACAGTCCCTCTATTATTGTAAGCCAAATAGAATTTATCGTCGATTGAAATAGCACGATTAAAAGCGGCAATCGCCCCATCGTAATCTTTCATTCTTCTTTTCGTTGTGCCAATGTTATTCAAGACAAAAGCCAAGTTTGGATTTTTCTTGGTAGCGGCTTCATAGTCTGCAATAGCTTTAGCGTAATCTCCTTTCATTCTATGACAACTTCCCCTGTCATTAAGCGCAAACGCTTCATTTCCTTTTAATTCAATGGTCTTGGTAAAAGACTGAATAGCAGCGTCGTAATTTTGTTGTAGAAACTGAAGTGTTCCAAAATTATAGTGGGCCTTTGGATTTTTAGGGTCTAGTTGAATGGCCTTTTTATAATCTTCTTCTGCTTCAGAATATTTTCCAATGCCTTGAAATGCTCTTGCACGTTGAAAATACGCTTTTGCATAACTTGGGTCTTTTTGTATGAGTTGAGAAAAAGTTTTAATCGCATCTTCAAAACGGTTAATTTCATTTTCTGCCACACCTTTATTAAAATAAGCAGCGGTGAAGTTTGGATCAAATTGAATAGAAGAAGCAAATGCTTTTATTGCCTCAGCTGGTTTATTCTGTCCAAACAAGACGATTCCTTTGTTGTATGCCTCTTGACTTTTGGCAATGGCTTCATTTTCCTCGTTTAAAGCAGCTATAGAATCTCTGTAAGCGCGTTCTTCCGGCGTAAGATCTTCTTCTATTTGAGCATATATTGGGGAAAATATCAATACCGCAACAACCAGAAAAATAGCTCTTGAAAAAAAAGTATTAGTGTCCATAAGTAATATTAAGATTTTCGAAAATAGCCATTAGAATTGAAAAGTCCTAACTTATTTATTAACAAACTACACCAAAGTTTAAAAAAAAATGTAGACAACCCAGCTTTGATAGTATTTTACACGCTAGCCATTCGTTGATTTAGTAAGGCTGCTTCGCTTCATTCACCGCCTCATAAATTACCCGCTGAATTTCAGTTCTAATACCCATTGATATTAATTTACGATTTTCAGCTGAAGGATAAACCCTATTAGACAAAAACACATAATTAATTCCATTTACGGGATCCGCCCAAGCTTGGGTGCCTGTAAATCCAGTATGTCCGAAACTCTCTAAAGAGACTAGTTTCGAAGTTGGTCCTCCATCCAAAGAAAGTACTGGCTTATCAAAACCCGCTCCTCTTCTATTCCTTGGGCAAAACTGACAACTTGTAAAAGATTTAATTGTAGTTGGTTTTAAAAATTGTTTGCCTCCGTAATAACCGTCGTTTAATAGCATCTGCATCAATGCCAACAAGTCTGTTGCGTTAGAAAAAAGTCCTGCATGACCAGCAACGCCGCCAGTCATTGCAGCTCCCATGTCATGCACATAGCCTTGAATCAATTGATGTCTGAAGTAATTATCACGTTCTGTAGGAGCAATATTTTCTAAAGGATAAAAATTTAAGGGATTAAACCCAAGTGTTGGTAATCCCAATGGACGATAAAATTCATTTTCCAAATATTCATCTAAAGTTTGATGGGTAATTTGCTCAATAATTCGCTGTAATAAATAGTAACCTAAATCAGAATATTTGTAATTCCCCTTTGGTTTTAAAGGAGTAGCTAGAATTTTTGCCAGCATCGTATCTCTGTAAGTATCTAAGATGTAAAGTTCATTGGCCACCTTACTACTTTTAGTTTGGGTTGGGGTATTGGAGTAAATTTCTGGATCGGGCTGTTTCTCTATTAATGTTTTGGTATAGAAAGGTATCCAAGGACTTAATCCTGCTTGATGTGTCAAAATATCCTTTAGCTTCAATGTAGCATAAGGCGTGCTTTTTACTAAGTCGGGTAAATAATCTCCCAAAGTCGCATTCAAATCCAGCTTGCCTTGTTCAACGAGTTTCATTATGGCATTGGTAGATGCAGCAGTTTTAGTAATAGAAGCCAAGTCATAACTTGTTGCTGGGTCCACAGGCTTTTCATTGGCGTAAGTATGGTAACCAAAAGTCTGGTGATAGAACACTTTACCATCTTTAGCAGCCATCACCTGACACCCGGGATAAGCTTTTTGAGCAATTCCTTTATTCGCAATAATATCAATTTCTGAAAGTTTTGCTCGACTGATTCCTAGCTCCTCCGGAAAAGTAAACTTGAGGCGTGTAGGTTCTGCTGAAATATTTTGCGTTCCCTGTTTCCATGCGATACCAATATCTGAAGGGAAAATACCTTGAATTTTAGCACCTCCCATGAGGTGCTGTGCTGACAGGTCTTCTGTTAAAACATTATGATCATAGTTCACCAATATCGCTTTAAAAGGAATTTTTTCAAAATCAACTAAATAAGCGATGTCTTCAAAATAATTTAGAACTACATGCCTATTGCTAAGTATCTCTTTTAAATACAGTAAATCGAACTCAGCGTCATTAAAAAACCCAGGATACACGTTCATAACAATAGGCTGAGAAAACGGAATACGCTTTAATACCTGGGCTAAGTCCCGCCATTCTTGTAATTGAACAGTTGATTTCCGACAATAAGCTGCAAGTCTCTCTTCAAAAACGCCTAAGGATTGTCCACAATTTAAAATGGCTACTGGTTGCGATGCGCTCATTGGAATATGCGATATACCGCTCAATAAAGTAGCGCTATGCTCATAATGATTAAATGAATAAAAAGTTTGTAAATTAATATCCTTAAGCCAAACATCACTTTCTGATTTTCGCATAGCTGCGTGCGCTTTTGCCAGCATCAATTTGGAAAAACTACTGTTCAGCTTTTTAAATAATTCATCATCAGCTAATATCTTTTCTTCTAAAAACTTTAGATCATGGTAGATATCTACAGGATTGAGGAGTAGATCATTTCCTGCTTCAAAAGCTTGCATTAAATTTAATGCATTCCCGAAGTCATTTTGTAACAAACCACTGCTCATATCAGGACTCATAATTAAGCCCTTGAAACCAAATTCAGCTTGAAGTTGATCTGTCACCAGCTTTTTTGATAATCCACTTGCTGAATAATCACCAGTCACAGCAGGTAAAGCAATAGCAGAAGTTTGCATCATAGACAAACCTCTTAATCTAGCCATTTGAAAAGGAACCCAATCGATGATTTTAAGTTGAGTTAAGTTTCTCGTATTAACTGGAAATTGATATTCATTTAAGTTTTCGGCAAAACCGTCACCAGGAAAACCCGAGAGTAAAACCATCATACCTTCTTTTTCTGCCGTTCGGATAATATCGGAAAGAATTTGACCAGCGCGAAGTGGGTCACTACCGAATAAATGCTGACCCTTAACGAAGCTATTCATCTGCTCATCCAAAGCACCATCCAACATGAAAAAATCCACCCCCATTTCACCCAAAATTTGCAGGCGATAATTATAGCTTTTTAGTATTTTTTCATTAGCTTCATTTGCCGCAATGGAGCGCGGACTAGGTAAAGAAAAACTATTTTCTGCATTCAATAAATAAAAAGGGGTTTGCAATCCAATAAGTAAGGGATATTTCGTATTTAATGAGCGTAAAGATTTTATTTTATTTTCTAGTAATACTAAATCGGTTTCATCAATCAAGACTGTCCCTACCTTATTTTCTCTTAAATAAGCAAACAGCTGTTCTTGTTCTTCTGGTGTATATGATGCCCCCCAAGTTACCACTACCAATTGGCTTAATTTATCTAGCAAATCTATATTTTCAATATTTACATTGCTTTGGCTCGTGGCGCTTCTCAAGAAAAATGGCAAGTCTGATTGCGACATAAACTTATTAGTTACTATTATGCTCGTAAACATCAAAAAAAACACCATCAAAATCTGTCGCATGCACCTAGAATTTAAGTCTTGTAAAATTGGTGAAAAAAACAACATCCTTTCAAATTTTGTCAAAAATTAGGCCAATAAATAAGTTGAGAAATAAAGCTTCTTCAAAATGAAGGTAATTTTAATTTTGAGCACTCTTGATAAAATGCATCAAAATAGCTTTCAGGATTTCCCGCCTATCAATTACCCTATTTTGTTAACTTAAAAAAAAGAAAATTTCAAAAAGCACATATAACAGAGAACATGTATATTAAGTAATATGAAAAAAATAAGTGAAAAGCATCAAGATTTAGCTTTTCATTTTATATATTTAGGCAACTTAAAAACATTTTTTTATGAAAAAATCTATTATTGCGGTTGCTGCTCTTCTTATAGGAAGCACCGCCTATGCGCAGGAAAAGGTATATTTACCTGAAGAGGGTGATTGGGCTATTGGTGTAGATGCTACGCCATTTCTAAATTACTTTGGGAATTTTATTGGCGGTGATGGGCTCAATGCTGCACCAACTTGGAATTTTCAAACCATTAACCAGACAATCACTGGTAAATATTTTGTTTCGTCAGAAATGGCCTACCGTGGTTCTTTAAGATTAGGTTTTGGATTTGACGATGCTACAAGAAGTGTTGTAGACCGATCTTCTACGGTCACTCCTGAGTTCCCTAGCACTATGGTCCCAATGGTGGATAACAAACAAAGGACATCGTTTACGAACATTGGTTTATCCGGTGGACTTGAGTTCCGGAAAGGAAAAGGTCGTTTACAAGGCTTTTATGGAGGCGAGCTAGGTATCGCTTTTGCTAGTCAAAGTGAAACTTACACCTATGGAAATGAATTAACTTTATCAACCGCTAATAATCCTGTATTTGTAGCTGCTGATGATGACTTTGGAAGCAACTTAATTACAGATGCTTTTGGTAATCCAGCAAGAATTACAGCTGAGAGATCTGGAACAACACTAGGTGTTGGTGCTCGTGGATTCATTGGAGCAGAATACTTTATTCTACCAAAACTTTCATTAGGAGCTGAGTTTGGATGGGGCCTTATGTTTGTCTCTAATGGTGCAGGCTCTATTACTTCTGAAGCCTTAGGCGTTGACAATAACGGTGCAGAGCTTTTAGGAGAAGTGAAAATTGAGGGAAATCGATCTTCAGGTTTTGGTATTGACACAGATAATATGAATACCGTGTTTGGTCCAGCAGGTAGCATAAGAATAGTTTTCCACTTCTAAAAAAGTGCATAGATTAAATACGAAAGAGGGTATTCTAACTTTAGGATACCCTCTTTTGTGTTTTCATAAATAGATGCGAATAATTCATCATTTATTTATTAGGCGGGAAGGTAATATTTTGAAGAAAAAATCTAAAAGTATCATTTTCTTTCTTTAATTTCTTCTTTAAAGTCCTTTACTTGCCTTAAAGTTGCAGGCTGTACTTCTTCTTTTCTTAATTGCTGTAGTTTTAATGCTTTTTTAGTGTGTGCTTTGTATTCACGCAGCTCCTCTAACAGTTCCTGTTCTATCTCTGCCTTTTGAACTTTATCTTTGTCTAAAACAATAGGTAATGATGGTGTTCCCATTGATAATCCAATTGTACTTCCAACAATGCATGCAGTAAGCGACATTAAAATTTGCTTTTTCATAATAATTTTTATTATTATTGAAGCAAAACTTGTGCCAATTGCAATTTTACACATTTTTAATTATCGTTATCGCTGCAATACCTGTTGCTTTAATCAATGCATATTTAAGCTATAAATCAGGTTACACTTGGGTAAAAACATTTTTTATTACTTGGTTTTTAACAATCGGAATATCCTTTGTAATTTTCCAAAAAATAAGATCTCTATAGCATGCAAAAGTTATTTATGTTGAATACAAAAGCATTACTTAGCATGCTAGTAAGCATGAGTCAAGGAAAGTATATTGTTTATTTTCTTCCCGGAATCATGATTAGCGCCATTTTCTTTGGCTTAGAACAAGAGACAACGACGTACTTAACTTATATCAACTGGTTCTCAAAAACGCCATTTATAGGCGAATACCTCGGAATCACCAATGCAATAATCAGTACTTTAACAAATGGAATTTACTTATTTTTATTTCATTTTTTAGCAGTAAGCTGTTTGTCCCCACTACACACTTTCTTTAGCGGAGCAATAGCAAAAGATTTAAAAGAAGAAAGCGCAAGATTTTCATGGGACAGAGCGGTCAATGACCTCGTCAGAACAATAGGCGTAATTTTCTTAGGGGGATTATACTATTTACTCTTAAAATCCATTTGGCTAATTATTTCCAGTGCACAGTCAACAGCAATACTAGATCAAATTATTTCATTTTTTCTGATTTCTTTTTTCATTGGGTACAATGCTTATGATTATTCCATGGAGCGAACTGGTGTATCCGTGCTACAAAGTTGGAGGTTCAGTTATGTTAAGCTACATTATTTGCTTTTTGTAGGAATGGTATTTTCAGCACTGCTGTCTGTCCCTTACATTGGTTTTGTAATAGCCCCTTTGGTTGCGACCTATATTGCGACATACAGCTATCTCAAAATAAAAGATAAGACTAGCCTTTAATAAACTTCTCAGTTCGATTGTCAAAGTTAATGTAATACGCCCCTTTTCTTAAGTTGGTACAATTTACGACACTGGCAAAGCCTTTCTTGACTATATTTCCATAAGCATCATAAATTTCAAACCTTGTTTCAACTGGCTCGTTTTTAGCGAAGAATCTAATTTCCGTCTTTACCTTTATCGGTGTCATCTCAATAACGGGCAAATCAGAAACAAAATTAGCAGAGCTAGAGGCATTTTTCTTTCCAGTAAAATCAATTTGTACAACACGAACTATGTTTTCACCAGAATGCGGTATAATTTGAAACTGGTATTTACTCAATTCTGGTTTTCCAGTTCCCTGCACTTCGCCAACAGCAACCCATTTGTTCCAGCGGAATTGCTCGATAATAAAGGGAAGCTTTCCATCCTCTCCAGTAGTTTCCCATTTGATTACCCCTTGGTTGTCTACTTTTAAGCTTTGTAAAACAAAAGTACTTTTTGGCAGCAACACTTCTGGATTCAAAACTTTTGGGGCGCAGCCATCGTTGTGTTCTAAAACCACAAAAATAGGGTCGCCTATCTGAAGATTAAACAATGCGAAATTTATTTCAAATGCACTTTTATTTATAGATGTTGGCAAAACATCTCCATTTACCGTGACCTTTGTAACACAAAAACCAAACCCTTCTGTGTCCTCAGCATTCTGAACATAAAGATTTTTACCTTGATAACTTCCTTCTATTGATAAATTGCTCCAACTGAAGAAAGCAACCATTGTTGCACAAAAAAGAAAAATACAATTGAGTTTAAGTAACATTCTAATTTCTAATAAAATGAATACAAAAATAGTCACATTCCAACAAAAACAAAACTTTTTTCATCTTAAATGACAAACAAATAATTTATTCTTGTAATCCAAAGGGACGAACTATTTGCATTTGAGTGAAGATTTAGTTAAACTAAATACATTAAAAAACTAAAAGCTAATAATAGCCATAAAAAATATATGAATATCTTTTTGGACCTAGCGTATAAGATTGGAATCGAAAATATAAAGCTTGCAGGTGCTATCGTCAAAGCAACCTGAAAAGTTACATCAAAATAGAAAGCGTATACCAAAGTCATAGATAAACCAAACAAAAACAATATAAATAACATTCTAACAAGTCTTTTGAAACGAATGCTTGTTCTATTACTTAACTTTATTACAAAAAAAATAGAAACCGCTAATAAAGTTAAAAAAGAAAGCGTAAAAACAAAAAACCTTAAGCCTTGGAGTTCTATATTGCTTAGAGGGTAATTTCCCTTAATTAAATTTATTTCAGGGGAAAACAAATAAATTATTAACATAGCGCTAAGAAAACCTGCTATGGAAAGCGCCATTTCTCGCCATACAAATGGTCTCACGCTGTTTAATACAAGCCAAAAAAATGGTATGAAAAACAAAAAAGCCGGGTTAAAGAAAGCTGCTATACCAATCACGAAAATTGCATTAAAGCTGAGTTTTCTAGCATCTTCATTCTGCTTAATTTTCAAAATTTGATACATAGCTAAAAGAAATAAAGTAAGGCTTAAAATAAAATCATAATCTGTTAGGATTTCTGTAAAAAGGGATAATAAAACAAAATATAGAAAGCCTGGCAGATAAGTGTTTTTATCAAAAAACTCTCTTGAATTAAAAATATAACTCACGAAGAAAACGTTGAGAACGAGTAAAAGTGCATTAAAGAAAAATGAAATGATTGGAAAATTCCAAAAGTTAGTATATCGAGATACACCATGAAAATATTCTAATGCTTGTGGCGTATTATCCTCTGTAATAATGATGATCAAAAGGTGAGCAAAAACAAGTAAAACCGTTACAATCTGAGCTGCTGGTTGATTACTGGTAATAAACTTAATCATTCAAATATTTTAAATTCAAACAACAAATATACAAAGTACTATCAAGAGATAAACAAATAAATGTTCTTTGAGAACAGACCTTACATCTTAATGAATTTTTTATAATTCAAAATAACTTAACTCAAGAACATTCCAACTAATTTCTTTTTTTATTACATTTGTAAAAAATATAGTTATGAACTCAAATGTAGTTTTTGAATTTTTAGGTGATTTAATCTTAGGAAGCACCTCCTTTGTATTTGAAAATATTGGTAACCTTTTCAACAACGCCATGATTTTATTAGGCTTTTTTGGTCTGTTTTACTGGTTGCGCTTACAGAAGAAATTCAATGACAAAGCGGCTAACGATCCTAATCAACTGAAATAATTCGCTACTGCTTTCTCGATATTAGTTAGCGCCTCACATCTTGTTTCAAACTAGCAGATAAAATCGTCATAAGTTCTTTTTAAGAGAATCATTCTTATACGACTTTAATTTATGCTCAATTTGGGATCTGTTGTTGTCATATAAATGGTGTTCCTAGAGGGTTGGCCATTCCTTATTTAAAAACAAATACAAGTTGAAAAGCTACTTTTTAATTTTATCATCTAGCCAAAGACCATCATAGCTGATATTATTATCTT
>JAFIEX010000082.1 GCA_020832365.1 Crocinitomicaceae bacterium | reverse complement strand
GAGGTTAAGGTTGTTGATTCGGATAATTATTTTGAGTTTGTTGGGGAGTAATAGCAGCTGTAATAGAGGAACTATTTGATTATCGGGTTTCGCTGCGCTAAAAACTAGTTTAACCAAGCAAAGAAATAGGCATTGTATTAAACAACCTCCCCGCACCAAAAAAACTTTTTTTAATACCCAAATTCAATATCAACTTTAACGACAAAAGACTGCTCAACTCCAGCTATTTGGGTTTGTTTTTTATTTTTTTCCACCAATTTCAAACGTATATTTATCGATGAAGAAATCACCTTTTTTGGGAGCAATGACATCGTTTTTTAAACGCATTTGATGCAAGAAAAATGTTGCTCGTAAATTGCCAATGTTCACAACTAAAAGGGCGTTTTTTTGAATAGATCGCAGTGTTGGTTGTGCGTTTTAAATGAAAAATCAACAAAATAGCATTAAACATCTTCAAGCGTGGGAATTTAGTCAGCTATTGTGATATAAATTTTTTACACGCTAACATTCAGTTATGTAAATTGAAAGTTATTGTTTTTATTTATAAAAACAAGCACTCAACCCCATCAATACCCCAAATTCGGCCCCAACCACTTCTCCATCTCCTCAAAGCGCATCCCTTTTCGTTCCGCTAGACTCTCCACTTGGTCTTTCGCAATTTTACCTACCCCAAAATATTTGGCTTCTGGATGTGCAAAATACCAGCCACTAACCGCTGCTGTTGGTGTCATTGCCATGCTTTCTGTCAAACTCACCCCAGTAATTTCTGTGGCATTTAAAATACGGAATAAATCAGGTTTTTCGGTGTGGTCTGGACAAGCGGGGTAGCCTGGAGCCGGACGAATGCCGCGGTATTGCTCTTTGATTAAGTCCTCATTTTCGAGTCGCTCATCCGATGCATAGCCCCAAAATTCTTTTCTTACCCGTTCGTGCATACGCTCTGCAAAAGCTTCGGCTAAACGATCGGCGAGTGCTTTTAACATAATCGAGTTGTAATCGTCGTGGTCGGCTTCAAAGCGTTTTACGTGTTCATCTATGCCCAAACCTGTGGTTACGACAAATCCTCCGATGTAATCTTTGATGCCGCTTTCTTTGGGTGCTATAAAATCTGAAAGGGCAATGTTATCTGCTTTTGCCGACTTTTTCAATTGTTGGCGCATGGCGTGTTGCACTGAAAGGACTTCTGTTCGCGATTCATCGGTGTAGATTTCTATGTCGTCATCGTTGATTGAGTTTGCAGGGAATAAACCAATAACCGCTCTTGCTTCCAGCCATTTTTCAGCAATGATTTTTTGTAACATCTTTTTGGCGTCTTCAAAGAGTTTGGTGGCAGCTTCTCCTACTACCTCATCGGTGAGAATATTTGGGAAACGGCCTGCTAATTCCCACGTTTGGAAAAATGGTGTCCAATCAATGTACTCCACTAATTCCGCCAAGTCGTAGTTGATAAACTCCTTTTTGCCGAGAAAAGTAGGTGTTACAATATCCTCTTGTTTGAAGTCGATTTTTAATTTGTTTTTTCTTGCTTCAGCCAACGACAAATACGACTTACTCGCACGATTTTTAGCATGGTGTTCTCTTAGTTTTTCGTAATCTGATTTTATGTTTTTGACAAACTCATCTCTTTTTTGTCCCAACAAACTTTCCACTACAGTAACAGAACGTGAAGCATCCAACACATGAACGGTTTGATTATTTTGATAATGTTGTTCAATTTTAACAGCAGTGTGCACCCTTGAAGTTGTCGCTCCTCCAATCAATAATGGAATTTTTAAATTTGCACGTTGCATTTCTTTCGCCATGTTGACCATTTCATCCAGCGAAGGTGTTATCAAACCGCTTAATCCAATTACATCCACATTTTCTTCAATGGCTTTTGCAATAATTTTCTCCGCCGGCACCATCACGCCCATATCGATCACATCGTAATTGTTACAGCCTAAAACAACTCCAACAATATTTTTTCCAATGTCGTGAACATCTCCTTTTACCGTTGCCATAAGCACTTTGCCATTCCCGTTTTCACCTAAAGGAGGGATACGCAATCGTTTCAGAATTTTTCTTTTTACTTCTTCAATGTTGTTTACTACCTCTTCATTAGTAAACCTAATTACTTGGTAACCTTGTTCATTTAACCATTTGGTTCTTTCTTCATCACTAGCTTTATTGTCTGGATGCTGATGAATTAGACCGTCAATTTCAATAATAGTATTTTCTCTTAAACATATAAAATCAGCAATGTAATTTCCAATTATATGTTGTCGTCTGAATTTGTATCCATCAAGTTTCTTATTTCTGAGTTCTTCCCACATTAATGCTTCAGCTTTAGTTGGCTGATGACGCATTTCTTTAGCGTACTCTTTTAAAAGTTGATAGTTATAGGCATTTGCTGTTGCCCAATATTGAGCGGGTTTCACTCCCCCTTTGGGGGATGGGGGGCGTTTATCCGCTTCAATATAAGGCAACAAATAAGCAACCGCTTTCTTCATCACCCGAGCCGATTTTACCACCTGAGGCAAAAACATTTTACCACTTCCGAATAAATCACCAACGATGTTCATACCGTCCATCAAGGGACCTTCAATAACTTCTATTGGTCGCTCAAATTGTTGGCGACAAGCCTCCGTGTCTTCGTCAATAAATTCCACAATTCCTTTTACCAATGCATGTGCAAGTCGTTCGTTTACTGGAAGTTCGCGCCATTTTAAGTCCACTTCTTTTTTCTTGCCCTCGCCTTTGAAACTCTCGGCATATTCCAGCAAGCGTTCGGTTGCATCATCTCTTCGGTTCAACAAAACATCCTCCACATACTCCAATAATTCTTTGTCGATATCGTCGTAGACCTCCAACATCGAAGGATTCACAATGCCCATATCCATCCCGTTTTTGATGGCGTGATACAAGAACGCAGAGTGCATTGCTTCGCGCACAGGATTGTTTCCGCGGAACGAAAACGAAACATTGGAAACCCCTCCTGAAACATGCGCTCCGGGTAGATTTTCACGAATCCATTTGGTTGCTCGGAAGAAATCCACAGCATTATTGCGGTGTTCTTCCATTCCTGTAGCAACAGGGAAAATATTCGGATCGAAAATGATGTCTTGCGGCGGAAATTTCACCACATTCACTAGAATATCGTATGAACGCTTACAAATTTCAATGCGTCGCTCGTAATTGTCCGCCTGACCGTCTTCATCGAAAGCCATCACAATGACAGCCGCTCCATAACGTTTGATTTTTTTGGCGTATTCGATAAACTGCGCTTCTCCTTCTTTGAGTGAAATCGAGTTCACCACACCCTTTCCTTGAATGCACTTGAGACCTGCCTCAATGATTTCCCATTTGGAAGAATCAATCATCACCGGAACACGTGAAATTTCGGGTTCGGATGCAATCAAGTTGAGGAACTTCACCATCGCCTCTTTTCCATCAATCATTCCTTCATCCATGTTGACATCGATGATTTGTGCCCCACCTTGCACTTGCTCAAGGGCTACACTCAACGCTTCTTCGTAATTGTCTTCCTTGATCAACCGCAAAAACTTTGCAGAACCGGTCACATTGGTGCGCTCACCAACATTCACGAAGTTGGATTCAGGCGTAACGATTAAAGGTTCGAGACCTGAGAGTTTTAATGGTGCATAATCATTTTTCATTCTGCTTCTCATTCTGAATATTTCCTTACTTCATACTTCTTCGCCAAATCCGCAATCACTTTAATATGCTCCGGCGTTGTTCCGCAACAACCACCAATCACATTCACCAAACCTTCTTGCAAGAATTCCTCGATCTGTTGCCCCATCATTTCTGGAGTTTCATCGTATTCGCCAAACTCGTTAGGCAAGCCTGCGTTGGGGTGTGCACTCACATTAAATGGCGCCTTACTGTTTAAGATTTGCAGATACGGTCGCAATGCAGAAGCACCTAACGCACAATTTAATCCCACGCTAAACAAGGGCATGTGCGAAACAGAAATCAAAAACGCTTCGGTTGTTTGTCCTGTCAAAGTTCTTCCAGAAGCATCCGTAATTGTTCCCGACACCATGATGGGTAAATCAGTTCCTAATTCCTCTTGTACTTGGTCGATGGCAAACAGCGCTGCTTTCGCATTGAGGGTGTCAAAAACCGTTTCCACCAACAATAAATCCACGCCGCCATCAATTAACGCTTTTACTTGGTGGGAATATGCTTCTACCAATTCATCAAAAGTAATGGCCCGAAATCCGGGGTCGTTAACATCTGGAGAAATGGAAGCCGTTCTATTCGTTGGACCAATGGAACCTGCCACGTAGCGCGGTTTATTCGGTTCTTTTGCCGTAAATTCATCCGCTACTTCTTTGGCAATTTTCGCTGAGTGATAGTTGATGTCATATACCGCGTGTTCGAGTGCATAATCTGCTTGCGCAATGGTTGTACCTGAAAATGTATTCGTTTCTGCAATATCTGCTCCCGCTTCAAAATAAGCACGATGAATCTCCTTGATGATGTCCGGACGCGTCAACGACAATAAATCGTTATTCCCTTTCAACGGATGCGTATGATTTTCAAACCAGCCTTTGCGGAAGTCTTCCTCCTCCAGTTTATGTCGTTGAATCATGGTTCCCATTGCCCCATCCAAAACGAGTATTCGCTTCTTTACAATTTCTCTAATGTCTTTCTTCATTTTTTTTAAATTATACCCGAGCTTCGGCTTTGCTCAGTCAGCGCATAAACAGAAAAGCGAGGGATGAGCGGAGCCGAAGCCCGATTTGTATACTATTAAAGAAAAAATGGAGGAAACTTTTGTTTAAAGTTACGCTACTTATCTTCTTTCGCATTTCGCGAAATAGGATTTGGCACCGAAATCAGTTATTTAACCGAAAGGTTGCCAAGGTTTCTAAGGGCCAGTCCCTCCACCTTTCTTTATAAGTATCTGTTAAAATTATGAACGTTTTACAAAGTTAATTAAAAAGGTTAATCTGTATGTTATTTTATCCGAATAGTTTTATTTCATTAACAAAGTTGACAGAAATATCAGGTCCAGACCTTCGTTCCTTCTGAGCAGTTTTTGCAAATATCAATGCTACTTCTATCCGTAAAGACGGCTTTTCTGAAATTTTTATACTTTGAATTGTTCCAAATTTTTTCGAAATCATTTTTGTTTTCAACACTTCCTAAAACATGTTGTGCGTCTTTATCGAAACAACAAGGTACAACTTTACCATCCCAAGTGAGTACCGTTGATGACCACATGCGCCAACATTGGTCTAATAATTTGTACTTGGGAACGTATTTTCCAGATTTAGTTTTGCGATATCTTGCGTATTTTTCTTGAATAGGCATTAACGGATTGCCATTTTCATAATCGTATAACTGCGCTGTTTTAAGTCGGACCTCATCTATCCCCATTTTTTTTCCTAAAGCCAATACTTCTGGAATTTCATGTTCATTTGGGCGGACCACCAAAAATTGAAAAATGAGATGAGGCGTTTTGGATTTTAATTTTTTTTTCGCGGCAACTAATAGTTCAGTGCCTCTTATAACTTTTTTTAAATCTCCATTTACCCGATACTGCTCATAAGTTGCCTGAGTAAGTCCATCAATTGAAATAATTAGTCTATCCAAGCCAGAATGAACGATAGCCTCTGCTTTTTCGGGAGTTTGAATGAAATGAGCGTTTGTTGAAGTAGCGGTATATATTTTTCGATGTTTGGCAGCTTTGATTAAATCTAAAAACTGCGGATGTATGAATGGCTCCCCTTGAAAGTAATAGTTAATATAAAACAGCTGTTTACCTAAAGCGTCCAGAAGTGTTTCATGGTAATTAATATCCAATTTTCCCGTTGGTCTGGTGAATTTTTTTAGACCACTAGGGCATTCAGGGCATCCTAAATTACAGGCTGTTGTTGGTTCAATACTGGCAGCGTAAGGCAAACCGCTACTTTTTGTCCGCTGAAAATGTTTCGCCAAGAAGTAACTGTATCGCAAATGCAACAAGTTCGTAATGCGCCGCCAATTAAGATGGCTTAATATATTAACTGAATCGTGATACACCTTTCAAAACTACGAAATTACATTTTATTTGGAATCAATCTATATAATAACACTTTGATTTTTATAGATTTATTTAGTAACATTGATGAAAAAACAGAAAATGTATGTATCAGGACACACCAAAGAGGAGCAAGAAAAGTTCATGCAGCGCGCATTTGAAGTTGCTTTAAATGGGATGTTACAAAAAAAAGGAGGACCTTTTGGTTGTGTAATTGTTAAAGATGGAGAAATTATAGGTGAAGGATGCAATCAAGTGACAAGTTCTAATGATCCAACGGCGCATGCAGAAATTGTAGCGATTCGGAATGCTTGTAAAAGTTTAAACACCTTTCAATTAGATGGGTGTGAGATTTACACCACCTGCGAACCATGCCCAATGTGTTTAGGAGCTATATACTGGGCGCGACCTAAGGTAATTTATTTTGGGAATACAAGATCTGAAGCAGCAAAAATTGGGTTTGATGACCAAATGATTTATGATGAGATACCGCTTCCTCACGCTAGTAGAAGCTTACCTATTCACCAGTTGCGCGTTTCACAAACAGCATTGCTTTTCTCACAATGGGAAGAACTAAAAGACAAGAAAAAATACTAAATCGCTACAAGCTTTCCAAGATTATCTCCAAATGGCCTCTGGATTGTATAACCTAGGTGGGTTTATTTCTTTTTCTTTAAACGTTATTCCAAAATGCTCCAATTCATTTAAAATTGGCGTATAGACTTCTTTTTGTATTGGACGCTGAACACCTTTTTCTGTGATTTGATTCTTTAACATCATTTTAGCAAATATGGCAATCGGCAAGCCTACTGTGTTACTCATTGCAGTATAGGTTTGATCTTCTCCAATACAGACCATTTCAGAAACTACCTCGTGGTACTTTTGATCAAGTTCATAAACGAATTTATGGTACATTACAATCATGTCTTTGTCGTGGGGTTCAAGTCGCCATTTTTTCTCTAGAATATGCTGTAAGATTTGCGCTGGCGTAGCATTTGGTAGACCTATTTTAAATGTATCATCGAAAATACCAAGCCAAACTAATTTATCCCACAATTGATCATCGAGATCTATTTTTAAATAATGCCTCAATTTCAACTCTACGGAGTCGTGCTCATTATAAGGTAAGAACGAATTAATGAAATCTCTTGGGGTCATGTTAGCACTGTCTCTCATCCGATAAGTATCGTCTGTTGCACCAAGTTGCACAAACACATCCCACGCTCTTGAAAATCCTTTTCTTCTAAGTGTTCCCCGATAGATGGTTGGTATATCTTCTAAACCATAAACCTCCCTATAGCTTAATGAATCTCGATTAGCATAGCCTTCAAAACTACCATATCCTTCAATATCAATTATTTCTGTTCTTCTAAACAATTTATGATAAGGGATAAACTTGTATTTACCTTCTTGAATGAATTGAGCAGCTCCACCTTGACCAGCAAGCACGACATTTCTTGGGTTCCAAGTAAATTTGTAATTCCATGGATTGTCATCGCTTTCAGGCGCAACAAGACCACCCGTGAAGGATTCAAAAATATGTATACGTCCGTTTTTGACACGAATTTCATCCAAAACACGCATGGCGCTCATGTGGTCAATACCTGGGTCAACACCTAGTTCGTTCATTATTAAAACCCCTTTTTTTAAGGCTTCCTCGTGTAATTCCATCATTTCCTTAGACACATAAGAGGGTGTGATGAGATTTTTACCAAGAAGAATACAATCTTTTGCAACAGCAACATGGTAAGCAGCAGGTAACATACTTATCACCAAATCTGCCTTAGCAATTGCTGGTTGTCTTTCATTAGGCTGGAGAGCATCAAAAGACAAGGCCGATGCATGGGGATGATTATTAATTCGTCTCTCTAAAGCTGAAAGGTTTTGGTCAACGATGCTTAAATGCCAATTTTCTTTTTCTGCGTTTTCCAAAAGGTAACGCAGTAAAGACGATGCGGACAGTCCTGCACCTAAAATAAGTATGTTTTTCTTCTTGTTCATTGTCGATGTTTTAACAAAAGTGGCTAATATAGTTATTATCTACACACTAAAGTGGCTAGTCTAGTTTTACACCCATAAAACAAACATCGTCAATTTGTTCTAATTCACCTTTCCACTCTTGAAAAGCGCGCTCCAAGGCTCTTTTTTGTTCATTCATTGGTAAGTGTGCAATAGATAGCACTAATTTTTTCAACGCACCAATTTTGAATTTTTTACCTCGCTCCCCACCGAATTGATCTGCAAATCCATCCGAAAACAAATAAACCACATCTCCTTTGAAAAGATCAAAATGGTGCGCAGTGAATGGTTCATCAATGATATAATTTGCAATAGGTTGTTTGTCTGGTTTAATGATTTCCAACTCCTCGCTGTTTTCGCGTTTAATCCAAAGTGGATTATTTGCGCCGGCCCATTGAAGTTTGCGCTCTTTAGGTTCCCAAACACAAAGAGATATGTCCATTCCATCTTTTATTTTTGATTCACTTTGTGCAAACTCTTCTTTGATGAATGTTTTTGTTTGGTCAAGAATTTTTCCTGGGCAAGTTAATTTCAACTCTCTAACACATCTGTTAAGGGCATTGTGGCACATTACACTAACCATTGCGCCTGGTACCCCATGCCCTGTGCAATCAGCAGCGGCAAAATAAATCCGATTATTGACGTCCTCCAACCAATAAAAATCACCTGCGACAATGTCTTTTGGTAAATACAAGACAAAAGAGCTGGGTAGTTTTTCGAGCATTAATTTATGAGGAGGTAGAATGGCTGTTTGAATTCTTTTTGCATAATTAATTGATTCCAAAATAGCTTCCCTTTTTGCA
Organism: Crocinitomicaceae bacterium; assembly: GCA_020832365.1. Taxonomy (GTDB): domain Bacteria; phylum Bacteroidota; class Bacteroidia; order Flavobacteriales_D; family Crocinitomicaceae; genus JAFIEX01. Next base: position 2,850 of record JAFIEX010000082.1, on the reverse strand, counting down.
GCAATGATTTTATTTTTTTCTAATATCTCTATATTTTGTTTAGTGAGTTTTTTCTTTTGCTTATTGATGCGATAATGGCTCCGCAAAATCAGTAAAGTCAGGAATGAAATGCCGAAAAAACCACCAACCATTAGTAGCTGAGCTTCCTTTAATTCCTGAATAAAATCTTTTTCGGGAATAGCGATCAAAACATAAAATTGCTGCTCCTCATTTAATAAGTAAGGCTTTATTAGTCCCCACCAGTCATGACCATTTTGTCGAAATTTGAAAGCTTTATCCGCGTCTGGTTGATTTAAAATATAAATTAACTCTGGATTATCAATTTCAGAGACATTGGTAATTGGTTGATAGTCTGAGAGGAGATCTTTTGCTTTGGTTCGTAGGCCAATTACTGCGTTTTTATCACCAGTGGTAATCATAATTTCTCCATTTTCAGAGGGCTGTAAATCATTGATAAAGTGAGAAATTTTACTCAGTTTGATATCCAAAGACAATATAGCTCTTTGGTTGTCATAATGAGGTAATAGCCAACCGTAAGAAACTGTAATTCCTGATTGCTTTGAATTTCTTAAAATATAAGGGTCTGACCATAGCAATGTATTCATTTGGGTTGTGAGACGGTTATTTCTTTGACTTGCAAGCTCACCGTGTTCATATTCATTCTTCCAAATAGAGTCAAGTGTTAGTATTTTATCCTGTATGGAGAAATAAGATCGAAAATAGGACGAAGAGGAATCTATTTGATTCACGGAACGAACTAAATAGGCACCCTCTGAGGTGTCACGCATTACATCAAAATCTAGACCAGACTCTGTATATAAGCCGATAACATTGACAGATGAATTGCGCTCCATAATTGGCACAAAGACGCTTTTCAGCTGCTCCGTATTCCAAAGATCCACTTTTCTAGCGCCGAGTTGCGCGGCTGTGGTAGTCAACTGTTGCTCAACGGGTTGAAAAAAATTATTTAAGCCATGAAAAGTTCTTTCAGAGACCTTCTCCAGAAAATTTTGAGCTGTTTTTTCCTTTGCGATGGATAAATCGTAAAGGATATAGGCCATAATGCCAACAGATACAAAGAGCACAAAAATAGCTATGTGCTTAGAAAACTGATCCAATACCTTTCGCACAAACTGGTTTTCCATCCTGTTTTTTCGGTTAAAATAGGGTTTTATTTTGAGTGGTATTGCAAAAAAAAATTAAAACCCAGTGTCGTAAATGTTTAAACTGGAATATCTTGAAGCGAAAGTTTTTCGACTAAATCTTCCTTGTTTCTGCGAATTTTAGAAAGATGCCCATATTTATCATCATCAGCACGATAACCTAAAGTACACATTAAAACACTGTTTAAACCCTTTTCAGGCAGCCCTAAAAAGTCATCAAGTTGACTTTTGTTAAACCCCTCCATGGGGCAACAGTCTACTTCTTCCACAGCACAAATGGTGAGTAAGTTGCCCATGGCTAAATAGACTTGATTTTCAAGCCAGTTGATTTGTTCTTGTCTTGGCATATGCAATGCGTACTTCATCATTTCTCCGTAACCAATTAACTGCTTGGTGTTTTTTTCCATGTTTCTTTTTTGAGCAGTCAACTCAATTATATCCTCAATATGTTGCTGTTTTGGTTCAGTAGTTCGACATAAAACAATTAAATGTGAACAATCAGTAATTTGTGTTTGTCCAAAAGCAATGGGTTGTATTTTTTCTTTTAACATGGGGTCAGTAATTACAATAAATTTCATCAATTGCATCCCCATTGAGGTTGCAGTTAGTCTTAGTCCATCAAGTATTCGGTCTATTTGTATGTCTGACAGTTTTTTCGTGGCATCAAATTTTTTTACTGCGTACCGCCATTCAAGTGCACTAATAATATCTTTATTCATAATTTAAGTTCTTAAATGCAAATTTAAAATTTTGCAAGCTATTACTTTTTTTTCGGTTTCTACACCAGCATTTTTTCAAATTTTAAAGCTAGAATTTGCTTGGTTAAAGAATATGTTTTTAAAATTCAAATGCTTTAAAATTATTTCAATTATAACCATTACAGAGGTATATACTTACTAAGACACCTATGTCATAGAGCAAAACCCTTTTTTTATGTTTTTGTTTCATCATCTTAAAAAAATTGTCAAGTAAAAGATAGAAAACGATTAAGTTATTCAGGTCAATAACCGTAAATTAAGCTCAGGATGAAATAAGTGGAAAAACTGGTAAAAAACTCATTTTCTCAGTTTGCATTTATGTGTCACCATCATTTTTTTAAGGCGCATTACGCTTTTTTTTTGCACTAAAAATCAATTAATTATGAAATCAATCGTATTCACCTTGCTCTTTATGGTTTTATCATTTGCTTACCATGGTCAAATGATATTAAAGTATAATACTTCCTTATCGCCTGGCACAACAATTCCATTAGGATTATACGGCGATTTTACTGAAGGTATTTTTCTTAATGTAAATGTGGATTGGGGAGATGGTAACTCTGATAGTTATAATTTTGGTGATTTATATTATCACACCTACGCTCAAGAAGGTATTTATACGGTAACTATATCAGGAGACTTGGGTAGGATGACCAGTCATTCAGACAAGTTAATTGAAGTCGAAAGTTTTGGTAATTTGGGTATTACATCCCTGAACAATAGCTTTATTAATGCTACAAACCTTGTGGCTGTTCCAAATACTTTACCCTCAACTGTCAAGAACTTATCTTATTGTCTTTCAGGCGCGAACTCCTTTAACCAAGATGTTTCTAGTTGGAATGTGGAAAATGTTACAAGATTTTCAGGAATGTTCATGGGTGCGTCAAATTTCAATCAACCTCTAGGAACATGGAACATGTCAAGCGCAA